>DATCGM010000064.1:0-35997 GCA_036508915.1 Gemmatimonadaceae bacterium | reverse complement strand
ACCGCCCATCCCTCGGCGAGAAACCGGTCGGCAACGTGTGAGCCGATGAATCCTGCACCGCCAGTGATGAGCGCTGTCTTCATTCTTTCGGGTCCGTAGTGATGGATGGGGGCTGCTTCTCGTCCGGCGTGAATGCGAGTCGCTCGCGCACGTCGAGCGGCGCGCCGTGATGGCTCACGCCGAGCACGATCACGGCCATTCGGCGAGCCGTTCCGAGAGCTGCCCGCGTTCGACCGCGTCGCAGAACTCGGCGTCGATCAGCTCGGGCGACTTCTCGCGCCAGCGATGCGCTTCGCCGCTCGCGATCATGCGCTTGCGCAGCGCGCTCAGATCGCTCAGCGCATCGCCGTAGCGCGCGTCAAAGCGCTCCGCGAGCGCGTCGCGAATGCGAACCGCCGCGGCCGGCACTCCGCCCGCACTCACACCGATCGTCAACGGCCCTCGGCGATGCGCCGCCATCATGGCGAAGTTGCCGTCGTCGGAATGGTCGGCCGCGTTCAGCAGACGGCTCCCGGCATCGGCGTCGCGCGCGACGTCGGCATTGACGGTGCGATCGTCCGTCGCGGCGATGATGAGCTGCGCGTCGCCGATGTCCGCGCTTTCGTAGGGACGGCGCTCGACGGCGAGGCCGCGCTCGACAACGAGATGCTCGAGTTCCTCGTCAAGCTTCGGCGCGACGATGCGCACCACGGCGCCCGCCTGCGCGAACTGCTTTGCCTTTCGCGTGGCGACGGCGCCGCCACCGACGACGAGCACGCGAAGCCCGCTCGCCTCGACGAGAATCGGAACGCCGCTCACAGGAACCGGCCTCCGCCATTCGTCTCCGTCAAGCTTAAGGCGACATAGAGCACCACGACGGCCGTGAAGCTCACACTCGAGTAGATCGCCGCGCGCCGAGCCTGCCATCCGCCCACGGAGCGCCCCAGCGCGATGCCGCTCACAGCGAGCCACGCGGCCATCGCCCACACGATCTTGGGCGCGCTCAGCTCGTGATAGGTGAGCGCGTACGTGATCGCCAGCACGACGCCGAGCGTGAGCACCAGCCAGCCCGCGATGGCGGCGACGTGGTTGACGCGATCGAGCGTCGCCAGCGGCGGAAAGAACCGGAAGATCGCTCCGAATCGCCGCGACTCGAGCTCGCGTCGCTCCACGAGATACATGCAGCCCGCCGCGGCCGCCGTTGCGAACGCGGCGATACCGATGAAGCTGAGCACGATGTGCGCGAACAGCCATGCGCCTCGCGCACCCGCCGGCTCGTTGCCGGGCACGAGCCCGATGAGGTTCGCGCAGATCGTCGGAATGGCGGCGAGTGGCGCGGCGATGAGCGTAAGGCTCACGTCACGCGCGACGATCTCGACGATCAGCAGCGTGCCAGCAAGGACGAACCCGGCAAAGGAAAGCGACGGTCCCAGGCCGGTGAGCGGAAGCTGGCCGACCCGCTGCACGTAGGCGAGCAGGGCGGTCGCGTGCGCCAGAACGCCGACGGCGAGAATGGCGACGACGCCGCGCACTGGGGCCCCCACCGGACGCGCAAACGGCGTCGCGGCGAGAGCCGCGGCGCCGATATAGCAAGTGATGGCGATGAAGTGGGCGATCGCGGTCATGTCGGTCGCCTAATCTAATGCACGGACACGCGTTACGTCATTCCGACACGATCCGTCGCGAGCGGAACTCAGGGCATGCGTGCCGTGAGGCGCACACTCTCCCCAACGCGAATCGCCGGCTGCTGCTGCGAGGTGATCCGCGCGGTGCTTCCGTATGGCGTCACCCGGACGACCTGACCCGTCGCGATCGCCACCTCGGGGATCGCCGGACGCTCATCCTGGATCGCTTGTTCGCGCGGCCGGAAGATCTGCACCTCGTCGCCGATCCTCATGCCATCTCTCGACGAAAGGTCGAAGATCACGTCGTAATTGAGCGAGGGCAGCACGGCCGGGCGATAAATCGCGCGGATCTTCGTCGTTCTGGCGTCGCTGTACGGCGTCGGTCGCGATCTGGCGCCGGCACCGGTGGTGTCCAGTGCGATCACCGGCGCGTCGGCCTCGACCATCCCGTAGACCGCCAGCACTTCGACGATCGCTGCTTCGCCGTCTCGTGGAGCACGAACGACCTGCAGAAGGGCAGTCGGAATGACGACGGTTCCGAAATTCTCGATCGTCTCGCCGACCGTGTAGCTGATGAACTTCTCGTGCTCCGCAGCCGTGCTGCCGACGGGAGGAACCATCACCAGCTTGTCGAACATCTGGAAGTTCGTCGTCAGCCGGTCCTTGGCGATGCCGGGAATGTCGGCGCCGAAGAGAATCTTGCCCGCTCCGCGCGGCCCCTTCTCCGCCGCGACGAAGCTGGCACGGATCACGTCGCCGATCGCGACGTGAGCTGCCGGCGGGGGCGCGGCGACCATTCCCGCGGTGCTCGAGATGACCGCATGCTTGAACACGGTCGGACCCGCCTTGCTCGTCGGCTGCTCGGCAATCACCGCGGCCGGAGCCTGCCCGGGAAGACGCAGAATTTCGCCAGGGTAGATCCAGTGCGGATCTTCGATCTGATCGGTATTGAGCCGATAGATCGTTGGCCACAGGTACGGGTCTCCAAGGTACGTGTGGGCGAGGTCCCACAGCGTGTCTCCGCGCTTCACCGTGTGCGAAGCCGGCAGATCGGCGCGAACGTCCTGCGCGCGAACGACGGTGGCGGAGGCGAGGGAGAGGATGACGGCGGCGGGGATCGACCAGCCGAGACGAGGAATGTTCACGCGCTCAAGGGCTGCTGCGCCGTGTGCGGCGCATGGGAAACGTCGGATTCGACCGCCGACTGCGGCGGGACTGCTCACAGGACGATCGTTGGCCGAATGAGAAACCGGCCGGTCCGCGATAATAGTCACGGACCGGCCGGCGACACAACTGTAGAGGGGGGGGCGCCAGTTGGCTCGCGTCGATTACCGGACGGTCATCGGCTGAGCTTCTCCAGGCTGTCCCGCACGGTGGACGCTCTCAGGCACCGTTTCCATTCTGCGCCCGCCTCGGCGTCGAATTCAGCCCACTTCGCGCTGTCCACGGCGGTCCCGAGGCGCTTCACGAGCGCCTTGTGCGCGTCGATGCCCTGCCAGCTGCCTTGCCACCCAACGGCGAAGGCAAACTCGTGCGCCGCGGCGAGCGTGTCTCCGCGCGCCAGCAATGCCTCGCCTCGCGAGTTGCGCCCACCCGTCGTCCCGCACCTCCCCGCCAAGTCGTCCAGCGCGACGCCGGAATCAGCCAGTGCAAGCGCGTGGGACGTCTGCCCATCGAGTAACGCGATACCGGACAGCGTGGACAGCGCGCCGGCCCGCCAGCCTCGGCAATAACGGTCTCTGCGCTGCTCCAACGCACTGCCACGAGACATCCACCGTGGCGGCCACTCGCAACGAGCTGCGAGGCCGGCGCGAAGCACGAGCGTCGCCTGGTCGCGAATCTCCCGGTCCGTGAGCCATTTCCGGTCGAAGTCCAGCGACAGGACGGGACCCTCGGTCCGCTGGAGCGACCGCAGGATCCATCGACGTTGCATGGCTGGGTCTCCGTAGCGCGTCACCAGCCCGTCGGCGTCCGAGACAGAGCGGACGGGGCCAGCGCCGGCGAGCTCATACAGCGTGTCGAGGAGCGGAAGATACGACCGAATCGAGTCCGCGGGCGGTTCCTTGAGTTCGATCTGATGCACCATGTTCGCGTAGTAGGGGAGCGAGCGCGGGTCACCCGGATGCTCGCGCACGAGCCTGCGCGTCCACTTCGCCGCTTCGCCCGGCTCCTGGATCTCGTTCGCGAAATCGATCATCGCGGCGAGGCGGCCCGCGTCGAGCGAGGGCTGCCTCTCCAGCTTCGAGTTGAACGCGATGTACTTCCGTTCCGCTCCCTGGAAGAACTTGAACATGTCGGCGAAGATCCCTTCGCCACGATAGCGCTTGGCGGTTGCAAACCCGGCGGGATGCTCCGGGAAGTACCGCTGTAGCGTGTCGAGCACGCTGGCGTGCGCATTGCTTCCATACGGTACAAGCAGCGAGAGCGCTCCCAGAAGCGAGTTGAGCACCGGCCGCCCCCGGCTGTCGCCACCGACGAGGATCCACGAATACAACCCGTCGGCGTCATACTTCCACCCGGTCGGATCGACGACCAGGATCGACGCAGCCTTGAAGTCCGGTGGAACGGTGAAGTCTCCCACCATCGCCCCATCCGCCGCGCGATGCAGCGTCGCGAGTGAGTCGTAGTTGCCCCCGAAATAGAAATCCGTCCAGGCGCGCTTCGCGGCGGGCAGATACTGGCCGACGAGCATGATTTGATCGTAGCCAGCGAGCTTGGGCGTCGGGTTGAACCGCACATGCACCTTGCTTCCGGGCGCAGGCCGGAATGGCGTCATCGTCAGGCGGCTCGGCGCGCTTGCCTGCAGCGACGGAGTGCGTCCGGTCCCCAGCACGACCGCGATGAGCGCCGCCGCAGCGACGGCGAGACCGCCGCCGATGCGAGCGAGCGAGCGCTTCGTCGGAATCGGCCAGTGCCGGGTCGGGCGCATCGACGGCGCGACCTCCCAGGGCACTGCATCGGAGGGAGGCGTCTCACGAGGCTTTGCTGCTTCCTTCGCCGCTTGCACCGCCGCGGTCTCGATACGCGCCCACAGCCCGTCCGGCGCACTCTCGGTCTCGGCCTCGGACTCGCGCGCCGCCGCGCCGAGCCCGCGAATCTCGTTGACGACCTCCCTGCACTGCGCGCAGCGCGCCACGTGCCGTCCCACGCGGGTGCGGGCACCATCGAGCTCGCTCAGATCGGCGTACGCCGAAAGCGCGTCGAAGGTGGGATGGAGAACATTGAGCAGACCCTTCATCATCGTGATCCTCGGAGCAGGTCGCGCAGCTGGCGCCGCGCCCGGTGAAGTCGCACTTCGGAGTTGGCCGTCGAGATGCCGAGCAGCTCGGCGATCTCCGCGTGGTCGTAGCCCTCGACCTCTTTCAGGAGAAAGACGGTGCGATGCTCGTCCGAGAGCCGCGCGAGGGCGGCGTCGATCGTGAGCCGCTCGAGCGCGCCGTCGGCTGGCATCGTGAGCGCAGACACACTCGCCACGCTCACCTCGCGCCGGCGTCGCCCGCCACGGAGGTGCATGAGCGCCTGACGGACGGCGACGCGGCGCAACCAGCCCGGAAAATTCGCCGCGGTTCCAGTGAATCCGCGCACGGCGCCAGGAAGTCGGACGAACAACTCCTGCGTCACATCTTCGGCGTCTGCACGGCTCCCGGTGAGACGAAGCGCGGCGCGGTAGACCATGTCGCCATGCTCGGCGAACAGCTCGCCGAGTGCGGTCATGTCGTTCGCCTGCACGCGCTCGAGTCGCGAGCGAAAAGCAAGGCCGTCGGCGGTGTCCGTCGTCACGAGAGGAGCGAGAGAGCCATCAGAGAATCGAGGCATGACCAGATGATGCCGGCGAGCAGCGAAAGCTTACAGCCTCAATGACTCGCGAGTAATCACGACGAGGAAAGCGAGACGGCGAGGAGCTTTCGCCCCTCGCCGCCCAAGGTTTTCCACATCCGGATCGATCAGAACGGCAGGTCGTCGTCCTCGTCCGCGAGCGCGCCCGGGAAGTCCTCGAAGTCATCGCCTCCCGCACCACTCTTCGCCTTGGCCGGCGCCGCAGCCGCACGCGGGCGCGCGCTATTCGCCGACGCACCATCGACGTCACCGCCGCTTCGTCCGCTGCCCCCCGATCCGCCACCGAGCATGATCAACTCGCGGACGTTGATTTCGGTGGAATAGCGGGTCTGGTTCTCCTTGTCCTGCCACTGACGGTACTCGATCCGTCCTTCGACGTAGATCTTGTCACCCTTGTGGACGTACTTTTCGACGATGTCGGCGAGCTGCGAGTTCTTGGTGTTCCAGACCACGCAGCGATGCCACTCGGTCTTCTCCTGCTTCGCACCGGCCGCATCGTTCCACGCGCGGCTGGTCGCAAGCGAGAAGGTCGCCACCCGGTTCCCACCGGTGGTGGACCGTACCTCGGGATCGTTTCCGAGATTTCCAATCAGCGTCACCTTATTCAAGCTCCGGCTCATACACTCCTCCCTGGGCGAGATGTCAATGCCTCACTCACAGACTAAGGATTAAGTCCAAGGCACCAGCATCAGACGACTGCAACAGAAACCATTTATTTACTTACACTTACACTGACAATATTACGTAACACTTTATCTCAGACCGGCACCAAATCACGCTTAAGCAGGAGAGCGTCCTCTTTGGGATGCTGATAGTAGCCACGCCGCCGCCCAACAGGAAGAAAGGATCGCGATTGATACAGCGCGCGGGCAGCCGAGTTCGATTCGCGCACTTCGAGATAGAGAGATCGCACGCCCGCGTACGCCACGTCGGCGGCCACGCGGTCCAACAGCAACCCTCCGAGCCCACGCCGTCTCGCCCCCGGAGCAACAGCCAGGTCAGCGATCTCCGCCTCGTCCAACAAGAGAAGCGCAACAACGTATCCGAGAATCGTCTCGTCGCGACCCTCCCCTTTCCCGGACCCCGCTCCGCCATCCTCAGCCACCAAGAACCGCATCCGATCGAGCGCCAACGACGACTCGAACGACTCCCGGTTCCAGGGGTCCGCAAATGAGTCCCGCTCGATCCTGAGGATTCCGTCCAGATCGGCTTCCCCCGCCGGACGGATCACCACCGATGCGACGTTCAACCCGGTTGCAGCGGACGGCCATGCTCCGCTTCCCACTTCACCTGCGCCTCCGCCAATCGTCCGTACAGCGGCTCCCACTTCGCCAGATCAGCAGGGGCAGCCGCACTGATGAGATTTGTGATATGGGCGGCGGCCCGAGCATGGGGGACGACGAGCTCGGTACCCTGCCGCGCCGGACCGAGTGCAATCGCACCCAGATTTTCGGCCATTTGATCCACTGTCGAGCTGAGTACGACCGACAGCCCTCCGACAGCGTGCAACTCGCCATCCCGATCGATCTCGAACTCCTGGACGTAGCTCTCTCCGCGCATCGCGTCGGCTGCCACGAGGTAGCGCCCCGGTGTTCGTGGCTCGCGCGATGCTACCAGCAGCGCCAGCGACGATACCGGCACGAGCGCCGCACCGGTTGCGAGCGCGATCCCCTTGGCGATTGAGCCGGCGATGCGCAGGCTGGTGAAGCTGCCCGGTCCCGCACCGCAGACGACGCGCGTGATTTGCTCTGGTGCCACTCCGCACTCGGCAAGCAGCTCGGCAACCGCCGGCATGAGCGCTTCGTGCTCCTTGCCGCGCATGGCGACCGAGCGCTCGCCCAACAGGGTACGTCCGTCCAACAGCGCCGTGCTCCCCGCGTAGGTCGATGCTTCCACGACGAGGGTGATCACGCGCGCCACCCGGCATAGAGGAGCCGTCGGTCCGGATCGTGAGGCAGATGCTGTAGCGAGAGCGTCACATGCCCCCCTGGGACGCGATCTCCCGCGCGCTCGGGCCATTCGATGAGCACGACGTCCGGTCCGTACACGATCTCGTCCCACCCGAGCGCGTCGAGCTGGTCGGGCCGCTCGAGACGATAGAGGTCCAGATGATGAACCGCGGAGCGAGGCGCCGAGTACTCATGGACGAGTGCGAACGTCGGGCTCGTCACCTCGTCAATCACGCCGTACCCGTCGCAGATCGCTTGCACGAGCGTGGTCTTCCCTGCCCCGAGCTCTCCAGAAATGGTGACGACGAGCGGCGCATGCGCCGAACGACCGAACCGGTGTCCCCAGTCGCGGAGCTCGTCCTCGCGCATGGCGAGGGCGCCATGATTGGCGAGCGGCGGCAGGAGGGGCGGATGCCCAGGCGCTCCAGGAGCGCCAGGAGCGTCGCCACCCGTCATCGCGCCGCCTTGGCGTCGGCTGCCACCTTTCCGCGCGTCGCGGTGCCACCCATCCGCGCCTTCACCTCGAAGAGTTGGTCGCGGAGTCGCGCCGCGGCCTCGAAGTCGAGTGCAACAGCCGCTTCGCGCATCTGCTCCTCGAGCATCTTGACGAGCGTCTCCGGCTCGACCAGATCGTAACTCGGCGTCTCCGCCTCAGCGACCTTCCGGCCGCGCTTCGGACGCTCCTCGGCGCGCTCGATGCGGGCGTCGGCAACGCGCGTGACGAAGCGGACGTCCGCGATGCTCTTCGTGACCGACGTCGGTGTGATCCCGTGCTCGAGGTTGTGCGCGCGCTGGATCTCTCGGCGCCGGGCCGTCTCGTCCATGCACCGCTGCATCGAGCCGGTGATCCGGTCAGCGTAGAAGATCGCCTTGCCGTTCACGTGCCGCGCCGCGCGACCGACGGTCTGAATGAGCGAGCGGTCCGAGCGCAGAAATCCTTCCTGATCCGCGTCGAGAATGGCGACGAGCGATACCTCGGGCATGTCGAGCCCTTCGCGCAGCAGGTTGATGCCGATCAGGACGTCGAACTCGCCAAGTCTGAGGCCTCGAACAATTTCCATCCTCTCAATGGCGTCGATGTCGCTATGCATGTACCGCACGCGGACACCGACCTGCTGGAGATAGTCGGTGAGATCCTCGGACATGCGCTTGGTGAGCGTGGTGACGAGCACGCGCTCGCCGACCTTCACACGCTTGTGGATCTCGCTCAGCAGATCATCCACCTGACCGCGCACCGGGCGTACTTCGATCTCCGGATCGATCAGCCCCGTGGGACGGATGATCTGTTCGACGACAACGCCTTCAGAAAGTCGGAGCTCCAGCTCTCCCGGAGTGGCAGACACAAAGATGGCGCGCGGCGTGAGCGACAGGAACTCATCGAACATGAGCGGCCGGTTGTCGAGCGCGCTCGGCAGGCGGAAGCCGTAATCGACCAGCGTCAGCTTGCGCGCACGATCGCCATTGAACATGCCGCCGATCTGCGGCAGCGAGACGTGCGACTCGTCGACGACGACGAGAAAGTCTTCCGGGAAGTAGTCGAAGAGACAGGCAGGACGCTCACCCGCAACGCGACCGGAGAGATGCCGCGAGTAATTCTCGATGCCGGCGCACGTGCCGATCTCGAGCATCATCTCCATGTCGAAGTTCGTCCGGCTTTCGAGACGCTGCGCTTCGAGGAGGCGGCCGTTGTTGCGCATCTCCGTGAGACGCTCGTTGAGCTCCTCGCGAATGAGCTTCACGGCGCGCTCGAGGGTCGGGCGCTGCGTGACGAAGTGCTTCGCCGGATATACGGCGGCGCGCTCGAGTGTCGCGATCGTCTCGCCGGTGAGGACGTTGATCTTCGAGATGCGCTCCACCTCGTCGCCCCACAGCTCCACGCGAACGCCCTGCTCCTCGTACGCCGGAAAGATCTCGACCGTGTCGCCGCGCACGCGGAAGGTGCCGCGCTCTAAGGCGACGTCGTTGCGGTTGTACTGGATGCGAACCAGCGAGCGCAGCAGATCATCGCGATTCACCTTCTGCCCGGTGGTTAGCGTGACCATCTGCTCGCGGTACGACACGGGATCGCCGAGTCCGTAGATCGCGCTCACCGTGGCGACGATGATGACGTCGTTCCGCTCCATGAGCGAGGATGTCGCACGCAGCCGTAGCCGGTCGATGTCCTCGTTGATCGACGCGTCCTTCTCGATGTAGGTGTCAGTCGTCGGGACGTATGCTTCCGGCTGGTAGTAGTCGTAGTAGGAGATGAAATACTCGACGGCGTTCTGCGGGAAGAAGCTCTTGATTTCGCCGTAGAGCTGCGCGGCGAGCGTCTTGTTGTGGCTGAGGACGAGCGTCGGCTTGCCGTACTGCGCGATGACGTTCGCGATCGTCATCGTCTTCCCGGATCCGGTCACGCCCAGGAGCGCCTGAAAGCGATCGTCGCGGTCCAACCCGGCCATCAGCTCGCGGATCGCCTTGGGCTGGTCGCCTGCCGGCTGGAAGGGAGCCTGCAGGATGAAGTTCGCGCGGGGGGTCATGTGTGAATTCCAATCCTTCTAGTTTTCAGGCGTGATCCGCTCGCGGCGTGCAACTTCGGTGATCCCTTTCACCTTCCGCGCTGCCTTGATGATCTTCTGCAGGTGCGCGAGGTTCTCGACCTCGACGAGGACGGCGCCTGTCGCCTTGCCGTCGGTGCTCTTGAGCTCCATCCCGCGGATGTTCGTTCCCGAATCGGTCACCGCGGCGGCGACGTCGGCGTAGAGACCGCGCCGATCGTTGCCCTCGAGGGCGAGGCGTACAAGGAAGCGCTCGCCATCGGCGCCCTGCCAATCGATCTCGAGCCTGCGCTCCGGCTCGTGCGCGAGGAAGAGCAGGTTCGGGCAATCAGCGCGATGAATGCTCACGCCGCGACCACGTGTGACGTAGCCAGTCACTGGATCGCCGGGAACGGGCTGGCAACACTGGGCGTAGCGGACCATGAGTCCGTCCACGCCCTGGATCTTGACCCCCTTCGTGCCACGGACGCGATCGACGAGCCGCTCGACGAAGGTCGGCTTCGGCGCCTCGACTTCCTGATGATCCGGGAAGAGATGCTTGATCGCAAGACCGACGCTGACGTCGCCCTGCCCGATCGACGCATAGAGCTGCGTCGTGTCGCCGAGTGAGAGTGCGTGCGCGGCCTTGTCCAGGCTCGCGTCGTCCGGCCGGGCAAGACGCCGCCGCTTCAGTTCCCGATCGAGGATGTCCTGGCCCAGCTTGACCGACGACGTCTGCTCCTCGTGGCGCAGCCACTGCCGGATCTTGTGCCGGGCGCGTCCCGTGCGAACGTGCGCGAGCCAATCCCGACTTGGCTTCGCGGTCGGCGCGGTGATGATCTCCACCGTCTCCGAATTGCGGAGCGCGCGAGACAGTGGAGCGATGCGGCCGTTGATCTTCGCGCCGGCGCAATGCAGTCCGACTTCCGAGTGCACGGCGAAAGCGAAGTCGATCGGCGTGGCCCCCTTGGGAAGCTGATGCACGTCGCCCCGCGGCGAAAAGACGAAAATCTCCTCCGCATAGAGGTCGAGCTTGAGGAACTCGAGAAACTCGTCCGGGGTCTTGGCGTCGAGCTGTAGTTGGAGAATCTGGCGGAACCAGGTGAGGTGCTTGTCGAGCTCGTCGGCGCTCTTCGCGTCCTCCTTGTACAGCCAGTGCGCGGCGATGCCGAAGTCCGCCGTGCGATGCATCGCCTTCGTGCGAATCTGGATCTCGTAGAGCTGGCGCCCCGGACCGAACACCGTCGTGTGCAGCGACTGGTAGCCATTGGACTTCGGCTGCGCGATGTAGTCCTTGATCCGCTCCTGCACCGGCGTGTAGCCGTCGTGAATGACGCCGAGCGCGTGATAGCAGTCGGGCACGCCGTTGACGAGCACGCGGACGGCGAGCAGATCGAAGATCTCCTCGTACGGCTTCTCGCGCTGCTTCATCTTCTTGTAGATCGACCAGAGGTGCTTCGGCCGGCCGGTGACCTCGACGTCCTTGATGCCGGCGCGCGCGAGCTCGCGCTCGAGCGGCTCGCGCAGCGCGAGGATGAGCTCCTCTCGCTCGCCGCGCTTCTGCGCGACCTTCTTCGCCAGCGCCTTGTAGTCGTCGGGCTCGAGATGCTTGAAGGCGAGATCTTCGAGCTCCCACCGCATCTTCGCCATACCGAAGCGATGGGCGAGTGGCGCGTAGAGGTCCAGCGTCTCCTGCGCGATACGTCGCCGCCTCTCTTCGGGGAGAAAATCGAGCGTCCGCATGTTGTGCAGGCGATCGGCGAGCTTGACGATGATGACGCGCGCATCCTTCGCGATCGACAGCAGCAGCTTGCGGTAGCTCTCGACCTGCCGGTCCTGCTTGGAGCCACTGTTCGGCAGCTTCGCGATCTTCGTCAGCCCATCGACGATCGCCGCGATCTCCTTTCCGAACTCACGCTCGACATCGGCGACGGTGATCGCCGTGTCTTCGACGACGTCGTGGATCAGACCACTGGCGACGGTCGTCGTGTCGAGCTGCAGATCGGCGAGGATCTTCGCGACTTCGACGCAGTGTGTGACGTACGGCTCGCCGGAGTTGCGCGTCTGCCCGCGGTGCGCCTCCTCGCTGAAGCGATAGGCGCGCGCGAGCAGCTCCTGGTCGAGTCGCAGATTCGCGCCCTCGTCCAGGCTCCAGTCAGGAATGATCTCGCGCAGCGCCGTTGCCATCAGGCCAACCTCTCCTCCTATGCGGCCTTGCCGCTCGGCCATGGTTCCACGACGTCGATGTCGACGTACCGGCCAATGAGCGCGAAGTCCGCCGTATTGAACGTCACGATCGTCGCGCCCATCTGGCGCGCGGTTGCCGCAATGAGAATGTCGTGAAAGAACGACCGATTTCCAAGCGTTGCTCGATTGCCGCGCTGTTCACGAATGCCGCGATCGATCTCCCTTGCCCGCTCCCAGGTCTCCCAGCCTGGCGTCAGGAAGCGCTTGCGCGTACGGAACGGCTCGACGAGGGTCCGTCGAAGCGCGCGGGTTCCGTCCGGCGTCTGAGCGCCGACCAACAGCTCGGAGACCACCACCGCACTCACGACGATCCTCGACAGATGAACTCGATGAAACTCCTGGAGCTGCTGCCCGAAGCCAGCCTCGCGGAACCCGCGAATGTACACGTTGGAATCCAGGAGATACATCGGGCTCACCCCGACCGGCGCTTCGCGGAGAAGTGGTCAGTGAATCCGCCGCGCCCGACGAGCCCCGCGAGGCCGCGCGTCACCTTGGCCTCGAACATCGCGAAATCCTCGGCCAGCGCGAGCGCGCGGTCGATCGTTTCCGTTTCCGTGTCGGTGCACAGGAGCGTTTTGACGCGGTCGATGCGCTGCTGATCGATGAAGACGTTCTTGCGACGACGTGTCTCGGTCATGGCTGAGCCAATTAGGGTCATCTGTATAAATGACCTTTTTTGCTGTATTGCGCAAGTGCTCATAGCAGGCCCGTTTCCGCAAAGCTGATGTACCGTCCGCGACCGATGATGATGTGATCGTGCACCGGGATGTCGAGCAGCTTGCCGGCCGCCACGAGTTGTTCCGTGACGAGCCGGTCGTCGGCACTCGGCGTCGGGTCGCCACTCGGATGGTTGTGCACGAGGATGACCGCGGCGGCCCGCTCCGCGATGGCCTCGCGAAAGACTTCTCGTGGATGGACGAGCGATGACGTCAGCAGGCCACGCGTGATGGTGACGTCGCGCTCGAGGCGGTGCTGCGCGTCGAGGATCGCGACGTGGAACTCCTCGACCGGTAGGTCCTCCAGCCGGGGCGCGAAGAGCCGCGCGACGTCGCGCGGCGACCGGACCGGCGCGCCGTCGTCGCGCGTCTCCGATGCGAGCCGGCGGCCAAGCTCGAGCGCCGCGTGCACCGTGACCGCGCGCGCGATGCCCACGCCGCGCGTCGCGGTGAGCGCCGCGACGGGTTGCATCGCCATGCGCCGCAGCGAACCACCCACGCCGGCGAGCAGCAGCTGGCCGACCTGAAGCGCCGAGCCGCCCGTGCCGCCTGCACCGATGAGCAGTGCGAGCAGTTCCGTCGAGCTCAGTGCGGAAGCGCCGAGTGAGACGAGGCGCTCGCGCGGTCGCTCGGAGCGCGGAAGCTCGCGAATGGAGAGCACCGTCGACGGGGAATGGTCTGCTGCTTGCCGTATCATGTGTTTGCCGGTTGGAGATCGCATCGAGAATGCAGCGCGGAAGAAAGAGGCATACAGCCGCGCAACACACCGAGCATCACCACTTTGCCGCAGCCGTGTACGGCTGGAGCGATCAATCGCTCACATCGACGCCCCGTGACACTTCTTGAACTTCTTCCCTGACCCACAGGGACAGGGATCGTTTCGCCCGACGCTGCTCCAATCGACCGGCGCGGCCGGCCCGGCGTTGAGCTCGCTCACGCTCCGCGCCCGCCCAGCACCCACGATCACCGGATCACGCCGCACCACCGTTTCCTTCTCGTTCGGTGTCTCCGCCGGTCCGACATCCTCGACTACGGCGGTGCCGGTTACCGCCTCTTCGGGCGCGTACTCCTCGAGCACACCCATCGCGTTGTAGCGCTTGGTGGGCTGCGGCGGCGGAGCGAATGCGCCGTCTTGCCCCTGATCCGGCGGCCCTTCCTCGATCACGAGCTGCACCTTGAGGAACCGGTCCGTGAACGTTTCGGCCACGTCGTTCATGAGGTCCACGAACATCGTGTAGGCCTCCTGCTTGTACTCGACGAGCGGATCCTTCTGGCCCCACGAGCGATAGTGAATCGCGTTGCGGAGCTGATCGAGATCGTAGAGGTGGTCCTTCCACTTCTCATCGAGCACGTTCAGCATGACGTAGCGCAGGAGCCGGTCGGCATACCCGCCCTCCTGATCGCGCACCATGTCCAGCGCTTCGATCTTTCCGGCGAACGCCGCGCGACCCGCTTCCGATACCTGAGCCTGTGCATCGGCAAGCAATGACGGGCGGAGGTTCTCATCCTCGAACTCCTTGACCTGCAGGAGGTAGTGCATGAGCAGCTCCTGGCGAAGGAGGTCGAAGTCCCACTCCGACGCATCCCCGAACTCCGCCAGCACCGTCTCCACGCGACGCGAGACAGCCTTCTCGACCATCTTGAGCGCTTCGCCCTTGAGCTCCTCGCCGCCCTCGAGCGCGAAGGCGCGCAGCGAGTAGATCACCTCGCGCTGCTGATTCATCACATCGTCGTACTCGAGCAGCTTCTTGCGACTCTGGAAGTTCTGCAGCTCCACCCGCTTCTGCGCCTGCTCGATGGAGCGCGTGATGAGCGGATGCGTGAGCACCTCGCCCTCCTGCGCGCCCATGCGATCCATCAGCTTCGCGATGCGGTCGCTGCCGAAGAGGCGCATCAGGTCGTCTTCCAACGACAGGAAGAACTGACTCGCGCCAGGATCGCCCTGACGTCCGGCACGTCCGCGGAGCTGGCGATCGATGCGCCGCGACTCGTGGCGCTCCGAGCCGACGATGTGCAGTCCGCCCATCTCACTCACCTCGACGTCGTTGCCATCGGGGTCCTTCACCACCGACGGCCTGGATGGCGTGACGCCTTCGCCGAGCTTGATGTCGGTACCGCGGCCGGCCATGTTCGTCGCGATCGTGATTGCGCCCGGCTGTCCGGCGTTCGCGACGATCTCGGCCTCACGCTGGTGATACTTCGCGTTGAGGACGTTGTGCACCATGCCGCCGCGCTGCATCAGTTTCGACAGCGTCTCCGACGCGTCCACGCTCGTGGTGCCGATGAGCACGGGATACCCGAGCTCGTGCAGCCGCCGCGTCTCGTCGACGATCGCGTTGTACTTCTCGCGCCGCGTCTTGTAGACGAGGTCGTGCCGGTCGTCGCGGATGACCGTGGCGTTGGTGGGAATGACCGCGACGTCAAGCTTGTAGATCTCGAAGAACTCCGTCTCTTCGGTTTCCGCCGTACCGGTCATGCCGGCCAGCTTCTCGTACATGCGGAAGTAGTTCTGAATCGTGATCGTGGCCATCGTCTGCGTCTCGCCCTTCACGCTGACTCCTTCCTTGGCCTCGACCGCCTGATGCAGCCCCTCGCTCCAGCGACGCCCGGGCATTGTGCGCCCGGTGTACTCGTCGACGATGAGCACCTCGCCGTCCTGCACGACGTAGTTGACGTCCTTCTCGTACAACGCGTGCGCGCGGAGGAGCTGATGCACGATGTTCAGCCGTTCGCTCTTGCTCGCGTAGTCGATCTCCAGCTCACGACGCTCGGCGATCTTCTGCTCGGGCGTGAGCTCCGACGAATGGTCGATGCGATGCACCGCTTCGCTGAGATCCGGCAGGATGTACGCGTCATGGTCCGCGGGAGCCATGTAGTCGACGCCACGGTCCGTGAGGTGTACCGAATGTCCCCGCTCGTCCAGCACGAACAGCAGCTCTTCCTCGATGTCACGGTAGGCCTGCTTGGCCGGCGGCAGCTTGCGATCGGCGATGTTCTCGAGCTCAATCTTCAGCACCAGCTGCTTGTTGCCCGGCTCGTTCAACATCTTCTGGAGACGCCGGTTCTTCGGATGGCCGAGCTGCGCCTGATACATCTTGATCGACGCGTCCTGCGTCCTCTTCGCCTCGAGCTCACGCTCGGCATCGGCGACGAGGACGTTCACGAGCTCTATCTGCCGCCGCACGAGCCGCGAGACCATCGCATTGTGCTCGAAGTACTGCACGTCGCCTTCGTTGCCGACCGGACCGGAGATGATGAGTGGCGTACGCGCTTCATCGATGAGCACGGAATCCACTTCGTCCACCAGGGCGAAGACATGGCTCCGCTGCACGCGCTGGTCGAGCGACGTCACCATGTTGTCGCGCAGGTAGTCGAAGCCGAACTCGTTGTTGGTGCCGTACGTGATGTCCGCCATGTACGTCGCGCGGCGCTCGGGCGTGCCAGCTTCGGTGTCATCGAGACAGCCGACGGTGAGGCCGAGCCACGTGTACAGATGCCCCATCCACTGCGAATCGCGGCGGGCGAGGTACGAGTTCACCGTGACCAGATGCGCACCCTTGCCGGGCAGCGCATTGAGGTAGAGCGGCAGCGTGGCGACGAGCGTCTTGCCTTCGCCGGTGGCCATTTCCGCGATCTTGCCGAAGTGGAGCTGCACGCCGCCCATGAGCTGGACGTCGTACGGCACCATGTTCCATTCGAGATCGCGTCCGGTCACGCTCACCGTCGTCCCGAGGAGACGGCGGCAGGCCTCTCGCATCGTGGCGAAGGCTTCCGGCAGGATCTCGTCGAGCGCCTCGGCGATCGTGCGACGGAGATCGCTCTCCACGCCGGCGCTGCCATCGACGCCGCTCAGCTCCGTATCGAGACGGTCGCGCTCGGCCGCGTCGGCGGCGGCGCGCTTGAGCTCGCGGAGCTCGGCCGCGCGTGTCTCGAGCGCGTGCGTGCGCTCCTGGAGCAGTTCGCGGAACTTCGCGGTCTGCCCGCGAAGTTCCTCTTCGCTCACGGTCGCGAGGCGCTCCTCGTGCTCGTGAATCGCGTCGAGGATCGGCTGGATTTTTTTGCGGTCCCGCTCGTGGCGGGTACGCATGAAGGCACTCAATACGCGCTTGAACATGCAGTCCTCTTATCGATACAGCCGATGCTCCGCGATATAGTCTGCGACCGCATCCGGCATGAAACCGCGAATGGTTCGCCCGTCGGCCACCCGGGCGCGCAACTCGGTGGACGAGATGTCCACCCGCCGCGTCTGCAGCACCTGCACCGGACCGTTCTGCTGCGTGGGCAGCGCATCGCCCCCCCGCAGGAGGACAGCGACCGTCGCCAGCGCCCGAATCCGTTCCGGTTCCCGCCACTGCTCGAAAAGGGCATAGGCATCGCCACCGACGAGAAGCACGAGCTCCGCCGTTGGGTTCGCTGCCGCCATCTGCGCCACGGTGTCAACCGTGTAAGATAACCCGCGCCGGTCAATTTCCGACCGGTCTGCCGTGAAGCCCGGAATCCCGGCCACCAGCCGCTCGGTCATCTCGAAGCGCTGCTCGGCGGGCGCCGTGGCACGCCCGATCTTGAACGGTTGCTCCCACGCCGGCACAAAGCGTATGGCGTCGAGTCCGAGCGCCTCAGCGGCGTCGATGGCTGGGAGCACGTGCCCGAGGTGCGGAGGGTCGAACGACCCTCCGAAGATCCCGAGGCGCACGTCTCAGAACGCGCGCGGCGTTGCCGGGGGCGTCGTCGAGGGCGGGCCGGTCGACGCCGGGGACGCATTCGCCGGCACGGCGGGCGCGACCGCCACCGGAGCGGCGACGCCCTCGCAGGTCGCGCGAACTTCGGCGTCGTCCGGGTAGCTCTTGTGGAGCACGGCGCAGGCGTCGGCCGCGTCTTCCTTGTAGCGAATGGCCTTGTACGAGTCCACCAGACGAAGTTGTGCCGCGCGCGCTGTCGGCGCGTTCGGATACTTCGTGAGAATATCCTTGAAGTAGATGATCCCCGAGTCGTACGCCTTTCGCCGAAGGTAGTACATCCCGGACAGGTAATTCTTCTGGGCGAACTGGTCCTCGAGGTCCGCGAGCTCCTTCTTCGCCGCCGGAATGAGGGGCGAGGTCGGATACAGGCCGAGGAGTGTGTTGTACGTCGCCAGCGCTGTCTCGCCGTAGGTTGGATCGAGCGCCGGCTTCCGCCACATCTGCCAGTACGCGCGCGCCGCGGCGAGGGCTGCGTCGTCGGAGAGGGTATCGTCCGGGAAACTCTCGACGAGGCGAGAGTAGCTGGTCGCGGCGAGAATGTGCTCGCCGCGCTGGTCGTGGGCGCGCGCGAGGAACCAATAGGCGCGCGGGAGCAGCGTATCGCGGGCCGGAAGGTCCGTGGTCAGCTTCTCGAACGCCAGCACGGCGTTGTCCCATCGTCCCGCTCCGAATTCCTTCGTCGCGGCGCGATAGAGCGCCTCATTGGTCGGGTACTGCGTAATCTGGAAGTCGGGGTGACAGGCCGCCGCTGCGAAAAGCAGCGCGACGAGCAGTGCCCGGCGAGTTGGAAGCATATCGGGAAACAGTACCCGCAAGAGGGCAAACGGTTCGAGAAGAACCTGGGAAAGATACACCGGCCGACCCCGCCGGCCCACCCGAGGACGCCGATTCGCGTCGCCGGTGCTGTTCAGCGAGCGGATGCCGCGCCGGGACGGGATCGCGGCACCCGAGGAGCCATCATGGCGGTGCCGAGGTGTTGCCGGAAGTACTCGATCGTGCGCGCGAGACCGTCCCGGACGTGGACCGTGGGCTCCCAGCCGAGCATGGTGCGGGCGCGCGTGATGTCCGGCTTGCGCACCTTCGGATCGTCGGCCGGCAGCGGTTCGTACACGATCGGAGCAGAGGTGCCGGTGAGCTCGACGACGAGCTCGGCAAGCTGCTTGACGGTGTACTCGTCGGGATTGCCGATGTTCGTCGGGTTGTGGTCGCCGTGCATGAAGAGCCGGTAGATCCCATCCACCTCATCCGAGACGTAGCAGAAGCTGCGCGTCTGCGAGCCATCACCGTAGATGGTGAGTGGTTCGCCCGACAGTGCCTGGACGATGAAGTTCGAGACGACGCGTCCATCGCGCGGACGCATGCGGGGACCATAGGTATTGAAGATGCGGATGATGCGCGTGTCCACGCCGTGATAGGTGTGATACGCCATCGTGATGGCTTCGGCAAAACGCTTCGCCTCGTCATAGACACCGCGCGGACCGACGGGGTTTACGTTGCCCCAGTACGCTTCGGTCTGCGGATGCACGAGCGGGTCGCCGTACACCTCCGACGTGGAGGCGAGAAAGAAACGGGCCCCCTTCGCCTTGGCCAGGCCGAGCGCATTGTGGGTGCCGAGCGAGCCGACCTTGAGTGTCTGAATCGGCAACTCGAGATAGTCGATCGGACTGGCCGGCGACGCGAAGTGCAGCACGCCACCCAGTTCGCCGGCGACGTGCGTGAACGTCGAGATGTCGTGCCGGATGAACTCGAAGCGGTCGTTTCCGTTCAGGTGCGCGATGTTGTCGGGATGCCCGGTGACGAAGTTGTCGAGCCCGATGACGCTGTGCCCTTCGGCGAGAAACCGATCGCAGAGATGCGATCCCAGGAACCCCGCGGCCCCGGTGATGAGCACTCTCATGTCTTGCTACCGCGGCCGATCGACGAATAGGTGAAGCCGAGGGCGCGCAGCTTCTGCGCGTCGTACAGGTTACGACCGTCCACGACGACCGGGCTGCGCAGGGTCGACTTGATGCGGTCGAAGTCGGGATGCCGGTATTCGTTCCAGTCGGTGACGACGACGAGCGCGTCAGCGCCTTCGAGCGCCTCGTAATTCGACTCGGCGTAGGTGATCGTCTTGCCGATGCGGCGCTCGGTCTCGTGCATCGCCACCGGATCGTGCGCCACGACCTCCGCGCCGGCGGCGAGCAACTCCTCGATCAGCACGAGCGCCGGGGCTTCGCGCATGTCGTCGGTGTTCGGCTTGAACGCCAGCCCCCAGACGGCCACGCGCTTTCCCTTCACCGAACCGAGGCAGCGCTCGACCTTCTTGAACAGCAGGTGCTTCTGCGCGTCATTGGCCAGATCCACCGCATCGAGCACGCGGAGCGGGACTTCGTACGAACGCGCCGTGCGCACGAGCGCCTTCACGTCCTTCGGGAAGCAGGAGCCACCGTACCCCGGACCCGGGAAGAGAAAAGCAGAACCGATGCGGCCGTCCGAGCCGATTCCCTTGCGAACCAGGTCCACGTCGGCGCCGACGACCTCGCAGAGATTCGCGATCTCATTCATGAACGAAATGCGCGTCGCCAGCATCGCGTTCGCGGCGTACTTCGTCATCTCCGCCGAGGGAATATCCATGAACAGGATCGGCTTTCCGGTGCGCACGAAGGGCGCGTAGAGCTCGGCCATCACGCTGCGGGCATGGTCGGTCTCGACACCGATCACGACGCGGTCGGGCTTCATGAAGTCGTCGATGGCTGCGCCTTCCTTCAGGAACTCCGGGTTGGAGCACATGTGGAAGGGGAACTTCGCATGCTTGTTCACCGCGGCCGACACCTTCGCCGCCGTGCCGACCGGCACCGTGGACTTGGTGACGACGACGAGCTCGCGCTCCATGTGCTTGCCGATCTGCTCCGCGACGGCGAGCACGTGCCGGAGATCCGCGGAGCCGTCCTCGTCGGGCGGCGTGCCCACGGCAATGAAGACGACGTCGGCCGACGCGATGGCCTCACCGATGTCCGTCGTGAACGAAAGCCGCCCCTGCTTCTGATTGCGCTCGACGTAGTCGTCCAGACCCGGCTCGTAGATCGGAAGGATGTTGTTTCGCAAACCCTCGATCTTCGCCTCATCGACATCCGCGCAGACGACGGCATTGCCCGTTTCGGCGAGACAGCCGCCCACGACGAGCCCGACGTATCCGGAGCCGACGACCGTGATATTCATGTCACTTCGAGAAGAACGCGCTGATGCCTGCCACGACTTCGTCGAGCTGCTGGCGCGTGAGTTCGGGAAAGATCGGGATCGACAGTACTTCCTTGGCGGCAAGCTCACTCTCGGGGCACTGCCCTTCCTTGTAGCCGAGATACGCGAAGCACGGCTGGAGGTGCAACGGAAGCGGATAGTAGATCGACGTGCCGATCCCCTTCTCCTTCAGGAACGCCTGCAGCGCAGCGCGCTTGCCGCCGGCGATTCGAAGCGTGTACTGGTTGAAGATCGACTCGTTCTCGGGCGCGACGTAGGGCGTGGTGAGCGCACCCGATCGCCCGAGCTGCGCGAGCGCACTGTCATAATACGCGGCATTCTCGCGGCGCTTCGCGCTCCAGGCCGCGAGGTGCGGCAGCTTGGCGGAGAGCACGGCAGCCTGCAGCGCGTCGAGCCGGCTGTTGTAACCCACTTCGTCGTGGACGTACTGCTTCGCGCCGCCATGGACGCGCAGCCTCTTCAGCCGCTCGGCGATCCGAGCATCCTGCGTTACTATCATGCCCCCGTCGCCGTAGCCGCCGAGATTCTTCGAGGGGAAAAAGCTGAACGTTCCGATGGTGGGGACCTCGCCCGCCATGCGCGACTCGCCGTCAATGGAGCGCCGCGCGCCGATGGATTGCGCCGCATCCTCGATGATCGGCAGGCCCGGCACCGCAAGCGCCACTTCCTCGATCGGCGCCATCTGCCCGAACAGATCCACCGGGATCACCGCCTTCGACTTCGACGTCCGCGCCGCGGCCACCGCGTCGGGACGGATGTTGAAGGTCTTCGGCTCGATGTCGACGAACACCGGCGTCGCGCCAACGTTGTGGATGGTGCCCGCCGTCGCGAAGAAGGTGAACGGCGTCGTGATGACTTCGTCGCCGCGACCGATGTCGAGGGCGCGCATGGCGAGGAGGATCGCATCGGTGCCGTTCGCGCAGCCGATGGCGTATTTCGTGTGCGACAACGCAGCGACTTCGCTCTCCAGCGCGACCACCGCGTCGCCAAGAATGAAGGTCTGTGCATCGACGATTTTCATCACAGCCGCGACGACGTCGTCGCGAATGGTCGCGTGCTGCGCCTTGAGGTCGAGAAGGGGGACGGGCATGGTGAGAATTATAGCCGGGTGCGGAGGGGAATCGGCACTTCGCACCCCGTCTTGGCGGACTCGTAGATGCCGAGAATCACTTCGAGCGACTTCCGGCCGGCGCGGCCGTCGGTGTCAGGCCGCGCGGTCCCCTGCAGCACCGGGAGCAGATTGCGGTAGTAGGCCTCGTGCCCGAAGCCATAGACGGTTGGCGGGCTGGTGTTGGCCGCCTCCACGAGCTTGTCGTCGTCGTCGTAGGTCTCGAACTGCCAGTGCTCCACGCGATTGACCGCCGTACCGCCGATCTTCACCGAGCCCTTCTCACCGAGAATCGTGATCGATCCCTCGAGATTGCGCGGGTAGGTGAGCACGTTGACCTCGATGACGCCGAGCGCACCGGACCGAAACTTCAGGATCGCGACGCCGGAATCTTCCGCCTCGATACGCCGCGCCTGGGTCGCCGTCTTCGCCATCACGCTCTCGACCGGACCGACGAGCCACTGCATCAGGTCCACGTAGTGGCTCGCCTGATTCATCATCGCGCCGCCGTCGAACTCCCAGGTGCCGCGCCAGGAAGCCTGGTCGTAGTACTCCTGCGGCCGCGTCCACCGGACGGTCGTATTCGCCATGTAGATGCGGCCAAAGCGCCCCTTGTCCACCGCGCGCTTGAGGAGCTGGATGGACGGGTTGAGCCGGTTCTGCTTGACGACGAAGAGATGGACGCCCGCCGCGTCGCACGCCTGCACCAGCTCGTCCGCCGCGGCGAGCGAGATCGCCATCGGCTTCTCGGTCAACACGTGTCGCCCGGTCTTTGCGGCGATGATGCCATGTTGCGGATGGAGTCCCGATGGCGTGCAGATCGTGACGAGGTCGCTCGGCACCGTCTCGAGCATCTCCTCGAGCGATCCGAATCCGGGGACTGCATTCGCCGCCCCGACCTCCTCGGCGCGCGACAGGATGCTGTCGGCCACCGCCACCAGTTCGAGCTCGGCGACCTTTGCGATGGCGTCGAGATGGTTCTTGCTGATGCGGCCACAGCCCACGAGCGCGACGCGCACTCGTCCCGTGATCGGTGTTGGACTCACACTCATGCGCGCTGCTCCAGGTTCGGGCCGGTGAGTTGACGAACGACGCCGTTGCTCGATTCGTAGGTCGAGCCGCACGCGGCACAGCGTCCACTACCGCTATCGGAGAGACGCTCGCCGCACTGGCACATCCAGCCGATGCGCCGCGCCGGAACGCCGACCATGAGCGCGAAGGCTGGCACGTCCCTGGCCACGACGGCGCCGGCGCCGACAAACGCGTATTCGCCGAGTGTCGAGCCGCAAACGATCGTCGCGTTGGCGCCGATGGACGCGCCGCGTTTCACCAGCGTTCGACGGTACTCGTTCTTCCGCGACACGTGACTACGCGGATTCATGACGTTCGTGAACACCATCGACGGACCGCAGAACACGTCGTCCTCGAGCTCGACTCCTTCGTAGATGGAGACGTTGTTCTGGATCTTCACGTTGGTGCCGATGCGCGTGCCGTTCATCACGACGACGTTCTGCCCGAGCGAGCAGCGTTCACCGATGACCGCGCCACCGAGCACGTGGCAGAAGTGCCACACCTTGGTGCCGGCGCCGATCTCGGCGCCGGCGTCCACATACGCCGACTCGTGCACGAAGGCTGTCTCATGGATGCTCATACAGGCGTCAATGCCGCGTCGAGAATGTCCTGCTGCCACTCCTGCAGCGATCGCACGGCCGCTTTGCGCGACCGCAGCGAGAGAATCGCGTCGCACGCCGCACTCGCCGCGGAGAGTGTCGTCGTGTACGCGACGCGATTGCGGATCGCCGCCTGACGCAGCGTGTAGTCGTCCCACTGCGCGTGCTTGCCGAGCGGGGTGTTGACGAGAAGCTGCACGTCACCGTTGAGAATCATGTCGTGACAGTTCGGGCGGCCTTCATGCACCTTGAACACGCGGCTCACGGGGATGCCGCGCGCGCGCAGGTAGCGCGCCGTTCCGCCAGTGGCGACGAGCGAGAAGCCCATCTCGTGGAACCGCCGCGCGATCGGCGTCACGGTGGGCTTGTCCGAGTCGTTCACCGTGACGAGGATCGTGCCCTCGAGCGGGAGACCATTCCCTGCCGCGAGCTGCGCCTTGGCAAATGCACTCCCGAATGAGTCGGAGATTCCCATCACCTCGCCGGTCGACCGCATCTCCGGACCGAGCACCGGATCGGTGCCAGGGAACTTGTCGAAGGGAAACACCGCCTCCTTCACCGAGACGAACGGCGGAATGATCTCTTCGGTGAAGCCGATCTCCGCGAGCGTCTCGCCGCACATCACTCGCGCCGCGTGAGAGGCCAGCGGAACACCGATCGCCTTGGAGACGAAGGGAATCGTGCGACTGGCGCGCGGGTTCACCTCGAGCACGTAGACGATGCCGTGCTGGATCGCGAACTGGACGTTGATCAACCCCACCACCGCGAGCGCCGTCGCCATCGCGACGGTCTGCTCGCGCATGGTCTGCAGATCCTTCTCGCCGATCAGATACGGCGGCAGCACACACGCCGAATCGCCCGAGTGGATGCCCGCATCCTCGATGTGCTGCATCACGCCGCCAATCACGACCTGGTGTCCATCCGAGAGCGCATCGACGTCGACCTCGTACGCATCCTCGAGGAAGCGGTCGATGAGCACGGGCCGGTCTTCGGACACGCGCGCCGCCGTGGCGAAATAGCTCTCGAGCGACGCGGCGTCGTACACGATCTGCATCGCGCGCCCACCGAGCACGTAGCTCGGGCGAACCAGCACGGGATAGCCGATGCGCTCCGCCGCCTCGAGTGCCTCGTCGACGTTCGTCGCGGTGCCATTCGGCGGCTGGGTGAGCCCGACCTCGCGCGCGATCTCCTCGAAGCGGCGGCGGTCCTCCGCGGCGTCGATCGAGTCGGGCGACGTGCCGAGAATGCGCACGCCCGCGGCTTCGAGCCCGCGCGTCAGCTTGAGCGGTGTCTGCCCGCCGAGCTGCACGATGACTCCCATCGGCTGCTCGCGGTGCACGATCTCCAGCACGTCCTCCAGCGTGAGCGGCTCGAAGTACAGTTTGTCCGACGTGTCGAAATCGGTGGAGACCGTCTCGGGGTTGGAGTTGATCATGATCGTCTCGTATCCCTGCTGCCGCAGCGCCATCACGGCGCGAACGCAGCAGTAGTCGAACTCCACCCCCTGTCCGATCCGATTCGGCCCGCTGCCAAGAATGACGACGGATCTCCGTCCGCTGCGAGGCGCCTCGCTCTCCTCGTCGTAGCTGCCGTAGAGGTAGGGCGTGGCCGAAGGAAACTCGCCGGCGCAGGTGTCGACCATCTTGTAGGCGGGACGAACGCCCAACAACCATCTGCGAGCGCGAACGTCGTTCTCCTTTTCGTCACGCAGATCCGCGAGCTGCCTGTCGGAGAAGCCGAGCTGCTTCATGCGGCGCATTGCGGGGGCATCGATCTCCTTCAGCGCGACGAACTCGCGCTCCGCCTCGATCAACTCCTCCATCTGCGACAGGAACCAGGGATCGATGGCCGTGAGCTCGAACAGCTCGTCCACCGTCATCCCCATCAGGAAGCCACGCTTGAGTTGATAGATGCGTTCCGGCGTCGGCTGGCGCAGCGCGCCGCGCAGCGTTTCGACCGACTCGTCCGTGAGACGGTCGTCGATCAGGCGCTTCCCGATCTCCCAGCCTGACCGCCCATTCTCGAGTGCGCGCAGCGACTTCTGAAACGCCTCCTTGAATGTGCGTCCAATCGACATCGACTCGCCGACGCTCTTCATCTGCGTCGTGAGCAGCGGGCTCGCCGAGGGAAACTTCTCGAATGCGAAGCGCGGCGCCTTCACCACGACATAGTCGAGCACCGGCTCGAACGACGCCGGCGTCGTCTTCGTGATGTCGTTGGGAATCTCGTCCAGCCGGTACCCGACGGCGAGCTTCGCGCCGATGCGCGCGATCGGAAATCCGGTGGCCTTCGACGCCAGCGCCGACGAGCGAGACACGCGCGGGTTCATCTCGATCACGATCATCTCGCCGTCGCGCGGATTGATCGCGAACTGGATGTTGCATCCGCCCGCGTCCACGCCGACCTCGCGAATGATCGCGACGGCCGCGTCGCGCATCGTCTGGTATTCGCGATCGGTCAGCGTCATCGCCGGCGCGACGGTGATCGAGTCGCCCGTGTGCACTCCCATCGGATCCAGATTCTCGATCGAGCAGACGATCACGACATTGTCGAACCGGTCGCGCATCACCTCGAGCTCGAACTCCTTCCATCCGATCAGCGACCGCTCGATGAGGATCTGGCTGGTGGGCGAGAGGTCGAGCCCGCGACGCACGGTCTCCTCGAACTCCTCGCGGTTGTACGCGATGCCGCCACCCGTGCCGCCGAGTGTGAACGACGGACGCACGATGGCCGGGAATCCCGTGATGTCGAGGAGCTCGACCGCCTCGTCGAAGGTGTTGGCGATCCCGCCCGTGGCGCAGTCCAGTCCGATGCGCTCCATTGCCTCCGCGAACTGCTTGCGATCCTCGGCGATCGCGATCGCGCGCGCCGACGCACCAATCAGCTCGACGCCGTACTTCTCGAGCACCCCATTCTCGGCGAGCGCCATTGCGACGTTCAGCGCGGTCTGCCCACCCATCGTCGGCAGCAGTGCATCGGGCCGCTCGCGCTCGATGATCAACTCGACGAACTCCGCGGTCACCGGCTCCACGTACGTGCGATCGGCGATCTCGGGGTCGGTCATGATCGTCGCGGGGTTCGAGTTGATGAGAATGACCTCGTACCCTTCCTCGCGCAGTGCCTTCGTCGCCTGCGTACCCGAGTAGTCGAACTCGGCACCCTGCCCGATGACGATCGGGCCCGAGCCAATGACGAGAATGCGGTGGATGTCAGCGCGTCGCGGCATGAATCAAATCGTCGATGATGTCGTCGCGCGTCCGGCGGGGAGCCCAACCAGTAGCGCGCCGAAGCTTGCTGTTGCTGCCAACGAGCACGGGCACGTCCACCGGACGTGTCAGTGCTGGATCGGTTCCAATGTCGGCGGAGATGCCGAGCCGGTGCAAGACGGCGGCAGAGAGCGCACGAACACTCGTGCCGTCCCCGCTGCACACGTTGTACACCTCGCCCGTCGCGCCTCGCTCGAGCAGGAGGAGATACGCCTCAACGACGTCGGCGACGTGCAGAAAGTCGCGCACGGTGTCACCATTGCCGATCAGCAGCGTGCCGCCCGTTTTCGGGAGCGTGAGCGCGCGACGCACGATGCTCGGAAGCAGAAAGTGCGACCCGTGTCCGATGCCGGAATGATTGAAGCTCCGCGTGCACACCACGCGTACGCCGTCGCTGCGAAACACCTGCAGCGCCGCCACCTCCTGCGCCACCTTCGAGGCGGCATAGAGCGAGAGCGGGCGCTGCTCGACGTCTTCGTGCAGCGGCATCTCGTTGAGCTCGTGACGCCCGTACTGTTCGCACGATCCAACGACGATGACGACCGGATCCGCCGTCGCCGCCGCGCGGTGCCGGCGCAGTTCGGCGAGCAGCCGGACCGTCCCTACCGTGTTCACCTCGTATGCGTAGCCGGGATTGGCCATTGCATCCGGAATATGGCTTACCGCAGCGAGGTGCAGCACGACGTCGGGGCACGCACGATCCACCGCTGCGGCCACGTCACGCTGCTGTGTGATGTCCATCGAACGCCAACTGATCTGCGCCCGTTCGGACTCGGTGAGAACCTCCGAGCCTGGAAGCGCGCCGATGCCCGCTGCCGTCACTGTCCAGCCGCGCTCGAGCATCGCTCGCATCGCCCACTGCGCGACGAAGCCGGTGCCGCCGGTGACGAGCGCGCGCGTCGTCACTTCGCGGTAACGTGCCGTGCGAGGTCTGCCTGCACCATCATGTGCACGAGCTCCTTGAAGTGCACGGTCGGCTCCCAGCCGAGCTTCTCCTTCGACTTGGCATAGTCGCCTACCAGCAGATCCACCTCGGCCGGCCGATCGTAGCGGCTGTCGTGCGTCACGTAGTCGCGGTAGTCGAGCCCGACCGCATCGAACGCGAACTCGCAGAGCTGGCGCACCGACCAGGTCTCACCCGTGGCGACGACGTAGTCGTCCGGCTCATCCTGCTGCAACATGCGCCACATGGCGTCCACGTAGTCGCCCGCGTAGCCCCAGTCGCGCCGCGCCTCGATGTTGCCGAGCCGGAGCTCCTTGGAGATGCCGAGCTTGATGCGCGCGACACCGTCGGTGACCTTGCGCGTCACGAACTCCAGGCCGCGCCGTGGACTCTCGTGGTTGAACAGGATTCCCGACACCGCGTAGAGGTTGAAGCTCTCGCGGTAGTTCAGCGTGATCCAGTGGGCGTAGACCTTGGCCACGCCGTACGGGCTTCGCGGATAGAATGGCGTCGACTCGCGCTGGGGCGTCTCGACGACCTTGCCGAACTGCTCGCTCGAGCTGGCCTGGTAGAAGCGCGACTTCGGCGCCGCCTTCTTCATGGCCTCGAGCATGCGCGTGACGCCGAGGGCGGTGAACTCGCCGGTCAGCACGGGCTGCGACCACGACGTCTGCACAAAGCTCTGCGCCGCGAGGTTGTAGATCTCGTCGGGCTGCGTATCGTGCACCGCGTCCGTGAGCGACGTCTGGTCGAGCAGATCGGCCGACAGGAGCTCGACCCGGTCAATCAGATGGGCAATCCGTTCGTATGGGGTGGTGGAGCTCCGCCGTACGATGCCGACGACGCGATAGCCCTTCTCGAGCAGAAACTCGGCGAGGTACGAGCCGTCCTGACCCGTGATTCCGGTAATGAGCGCGGTAGGCATGGCTGAACGTTAGAGAGGGATATGAAAAAGGGAGCCCCGCAGAGCTCCCTTTCGCGTGCTGGACCAGCGAAGCGGCTCCGTCACGCCACCTGCACGCCACGCGGCGCACGCGAGACCTTTCCCGCGTTGAGGCAGCGCGTGCAGACCTTCACCTTCGTGATCTTGCCATCCACCAGAGTCCGGACGACCTGCAGGTTGGGCTTCCACGTGCGGCGCGTCTTGTTGTTCGCGTGCGAGACGTTGTTGCCGAAGGCGACGCCCTTGTCGCAGTGGTAGCAGCGGTTGCGCTGGATAGCCATGGCCTACTTCTCCCCGACGAACTCGATGCGCGCCATATCTGCACCGTCACCCTTGCGGAAGCCGGTCTTCAGAATGCGCGTGTACCCGCCGTTCCGCGACGCGAAACGCGGTCCGATCTCCTGGAACAGCTTGTCCGCCGCTTCACGCTTGTGAATGTGGCGAACGGCAAGCCGGCGGGCGTGCAGCGTGCCCGAGCGCGCCTTCGTGATCAGTTTCTCGACGAACGGACGCAGCTCCTTGGCCTTGGCCTCGGTCGTCTCGATCGACTCGCTCTCGATGAGCGACGTGGCGAGGTTGCGCAGCAGCGCCAACCTCTGTTCGCTCGTGCGGCGCAGCTGCCGCCCTGCCTTCTGGTGACGCATCTGGTATTACTCCTCTTGGTCGTCGGGCGCGGCGGCGGCAGCCTGGCTCGGCGGAGTGCCCCAGTCGAGCACTTTCACGCTATCGCCATTCTCTTCGAACCGCATGCCAAAGTTCAACCCTTCACGCTCGAGCAGATCGGCGATCTCCTGGAGCGACTTCTTCCCGAAATTCTTGACTTGCAGGATCTGGCTCTCGGTCTGACGAACCAGGTCGCCCAGGCTCCGGATGTTGGAGTTCTTGAGCGAGTTCACCGAGCGGACGCTCAGCTCCAGATCGTCGATCGGCGTCTTGAGGAGCGCCTGCATGCGAGCGCCATCCGTGCCGGCGCCGTCACCCGAACCGCCGGTGACCGGAGCCGAGGAGTGCGAGCCGAACTCGACGAAATACTGAAAGTGCGTCTGCGCCAGCGCGGCGGCGTAGCTCACCGCCTCTTCCGGCGAGATTGTGCCATTGGTCTCGACCGTCAGCGTGAGACGATCGTAGTCCGTGCGCTGGCCAACGCGGGTCTCGGCGACCGAGAAGTTCGCGCGGCGCACCGGGTTGTAGATCGAGTCGATGCGCACGAGATCCACCGGCAGCCCGCGATCGAGCGGATGCTGGTCGGACTCGAGGTAGCCACGGCCCTTGTTGATGTACAGCTCGATGTTGAGATCGCGATCGTCGTGGAGCGTCAGGATGTGGTGCGACGGATTGATGATGCGCACGCCGGAGACCGGGGTCACATCGCCTGCCGTCACCGCACCGGCGCCATCACACTTGATGTGCAGCACTGCGCTCTCGACGTCGTCGACGAGCGTGAGCGTGAGGGTCTTGAGATTTCCGATGATCTGGTGAACGTCTTCGACGACGCCCGGAATGGTCTGGTGCTCGTGCACGACGCCGTCGATGCGGACGGCCCACACGGCGGCGCCGCGAAGGGACGACAGCAACATGCGACGCATCGCATTGCCGAGGGTATGTCCGAAGCCGCGCTCGAGCGGCTGCAGGCGGAACTCGGCGACATTGGGAGTGTCCTCGCGCTTGGTCGCTTCGACCAGCTGCGGACGGACAAGACCACGTAGATCGATCGTAGAAGCCATGATTCAGTCAGTGTGTTCGGGTCATTCCGGCACGACGATACGAGCCGGAAACGCTCTGCCTCGCCCCAAACGCGTGGCAGACTCGTAGAGGGGTTTGGGCCCCGACCATCAACTACCGGATGGACAGGAAGACAGGAACCGCGTCCTGTCGTCCTGTCGTCCTGTCTTACTTCGAATACAGCTCGACGACCAGCTGCTCCTGCGCCGCGATCGGGATGCTCGTGCGGGCGGGCTTCTCCAGCACGCGTCCGCTGAACGTCCCCTTGTCCACCGCGATCCACGAGAGCGGCGCGCCACGCGACGATTGATCCATCGCCGTGATGACCGATACCTGCTCGCGGGACTTCACCCGCATGCGGACTTCCTGGCCCGGCTGCACGTGGAAGCTCGGAATATCGACGCCCTTCTGGTTCACTTCGACGTGGCGGTGACGAATGAGCTGGCGCGCGGCCTTGCGGCTCGAGGCGAAGCCCATGCGGTACACGACGTTGTCGAGGCGCGTCTCGAGGGCGGCGAGCAGGTTGTGGCCGCGGAGGCCGGGCTGCGAGCTGACCTTCTCGAAGGTGTTGCGGAACTGCCTCTCGCTCACGCCGTAGATGCGCTTGATCTTCTGCTTCTCGCGGAGCTGCTTGGAGAACTCCGACGCCTTGCGACGACGCGCCGTCGCCTGGCCATGCTGGCCTGGCGCGTACGGGCGACGCTCGACGGGACACTTCTCGGTGAAGCACTTGGTGCCCTTGAGGAACAGCTTGGTTCCCTCGCGACGGCACTGGCGGCAGCTCGGCCCTGTATAGCGACCCATCTCAAACTCTCCGACGCTTCGGGGGACGGCAGCCGTTGTGCGGGATCGGCGTCACGTCCTTGATCGACTTCACCTGGAGTCCCGCCGAGGCAAGCGCCTGAATGGCCGACTCGCGGCCGCTTCCCGGGCCCTGCACGCGCACGTGCACCCGCTTCACACCAGCCGTGAGCGCCTCGCGAGCGCACTGCTCGGCCGCGACCGTCGCGGCGAACGGCGTGCTCTTCTTGGAGCCCTTGAATCCGGCCTTGCCACTCGAACCCCACGCGATCGTATTGCCACGCGGATCGGTGATGGTGACGGTCGTATTGTTGAAGGTCGCATTGACGTGGGCAATGCCCTCCGCCTCGACCACCTTCTTGGTCTTCTTTCCAATCGCCATAGGATTACTTGGTTACCTTCTTCTTCCCGGCGATCGCGCGGCGCGGGCCCTTCTTGGTACGCGCATTGGTGTGCGTGCGCTGACCGCGGACAGGAAGTCCACGACGGTGACGGGTGCCGCGATAGGAGCCGATATCCATCAATCGCTTGATGTTCATCGAGACTTCCGTGCGCAGCGCGCCTTCGACGCGATACTCCTTCTCGATCACCTGACGGAGCTTGTTCACGTCGGCGTCGCTCAGGTCGCGGATCCGCAGCGATGCGTCGATCCCCGCCGCTTCCATGATTTCCAGGGCGGACGCACGTCCGATCCCGAAGATATAGGTCAGTCCGATCTCAACCTTCTTGTCCTTCGGGAGATCGATGCCAGAAATACGAGCCATTCTATATCAGCCCTGACGCTGCTTATGCTTAGGATTTCGCTTGCAGATGATGCGAGTCACGCCCTTCCGTTTGACCACCCTGCAGTGCTCACAAATCGGCTTCACGCTGCTTCGGACTTTCACTCGGATACCATCATTGCAAAACGTGAGATTTTCCGGCCAAGTCACTTAGAATAACCGGGGCGGTAAGTTGACGCAAGCCCACAAGATACATCGAGTTCACCGCTTCTCCCACCCGCTCGCGGCCACACCCTCCGCCAGCTCCGCCAGAACCTTCTCCATCGCCGCCCGCTGGTCACTCGCCGCCGTCACCGCCCGCCCCAGCACCACGTAGCGCGCGCCAGCGGCCTGGGCCGCCCGCGGCGTCACCACCCGCCGCTGATCGTGCGCGTCTCCTCCCGCCAATCGAATGCCGGGGACGAGCAGAGCGAGGCGCTCGCCGTACGCCGCCGCGACCGCCGCCGTCTCGTTCCCGCCGCATACAATGCCGTGCAGTCCCGCCTCGGCCGCTTCCCCGGCAAGCCGCAGCACCTCGCCCTCGATGCTCAGCCCCCCGCGTCCCCATGACCGGGCAAGGGACGCACCATCGAATGACGTAAGAACGGTTACGCCCAGCACACCGCACTCCTCTCCCGCTGCCTCTCGCGCGGCGTCGAGCATCGCTCGGCCACCGCTCGCGTGAACGGTCAGCAGTCGCACACCCAGCGCCGCCGCGCTGCGCACCGCGCCGGCGACGGTGTTCGGAATGTCGTGAAACTTGAGGTCCAGAAACACGTCGGCGCCGAGCTCGTCCCGTAGCGCCCGGATGATCCGCGGACCCTCGGACACGAAGAGCTCGCTGCCCACCTTATAGAAGCGGCAGCGCTCCCCGAGGGCGCGTACGATCGCCAGCGCCTCGTCACCGGAGGCGACGTCGAGCGCGACGATTGGCATGGCGCGCCCAGTCACGTTGGAAACTCCAGGCTGCCGATGATGTCCGAGATGCTGGCGACGCCATGCGCGTCGCACCAGCGCGCGAGTCCAGCCACCACCCGCTCGGGCACGCGCGGGTCGCGCAGCATCGCCGTGCCGATCCCGACCAGCGACGCGCCGGCGATGAGATATTGCAGCGCGTCCTCCGCAGTGGTCACGCCGCCGATACCGAAGAGTGGCACCTTCAGCGCCTTGCGCACCTTCCAGGTGGCCAGCACGCCGACCGGCCGCAGCGCCGTGCCGCTCACCCCCCCGGTGCCGAATCCGAGCGCGGGACGCCGGTGCTCCACGTCGATCACCAGGCCGGGAATCGTGTTCACGAGGGTGATGGCGTCGGCGCCCGCGTCGACCGCGACAGAGGCGCTGCGCGCGATGTCCGGAAGCGTCGGGGAGAGCTTCACGAACAGCGGCCGGCGCGTGGCCGCGCGCGCACGGCGCACGACGTCGGCGAGCGCCGTGGGATCGGCGCCGAACTCCATGCCGCCGGCCTTCACATTCGGGCAGCTCACATTGAGCTCGTAGCCGTCGAGCGCACCCGGCGACGCGCGCTCCATCGCCGCGTCCAGCTCCGCGATCACCGCGGCAAACTCCTCCGTCGCGAACCCCACGATGTTCGCCAGCTTCCTCGTGCGCGGCAGGGAGGCGGCGAGCCACGGCAGATGCTCGCGGCACACGGCCTCCACACCAGGATTCGCCAGGCCCACGGCGTTGATCATGCCGCCGTCGAATTCGGCGACGCGTGGTGCCGGCGCGCCCGTTCGCGGCTCCGGACTCACCGCCTTGGTGACGATGCCGCCGAGCGACGCCAGGTCGATGACGCCGGTGAGCTCGCGGCCGTACGCCGCGGTACCCGCCGCCAACACGATCGGGTTTTGAAAGTCGAGCCCGGCAACCTGAACCGCGAGCGCTCCGCGGTGCGCACTCACCGGCGTGCGTTGCCTCCGCCCGAGGCGCCATCATTGGCGGCCACGCGGCGCTCGTAGCGCTTCAGATACTCCAGGACGCCGTCCGAGATCGCGGCGGCGAGTTCATCCATCTTCGCGGGATCACTGAGATAGGCTGCTTCGGCTGGATTCGTCCCGAAACCGATCTCGACGAGGACGGCAGGCATGTACGCCGTCACGAGCACAACGAAGCCTGCCTGTTTTACGCCCCGGTCGGGACCCGGATGCACCTGCCCGACGCGGCGCTGGATGAGATCGGCCAGATCGTTCGCTTCGCGCAGGTGCTCGTTCTGCTTCATGTCGGTGATGATGAAACTGAGCGGATCACCGCTCCCCGCGGAGGGGCCGGACTCGAACTTCACCACCTCATTTTCCATCCGCTCCAGGCGCTTCGCGTCTTCCGTCTTCGCCTCAGCCAGGAAGTACGTCTCGAAGCCGCGCGCGCCGCCAGGATTCTTCCATCCGGGATTGGCCGCGTTCACATGGATGCTGACGAAGAGATCGGCATGCGCATCGTTGGCGATGCGACCGCGGTCCCCGAGCGCGATCAACGTGTCGGTAGTGCGCGTGTACTTCACGTCGATGCCGCGCTGGCCGAGTGCGGCTCCGACACGCTTCGCCACGTTGAGCGTGATGTTCTTCTCCAGCACTTCCGGTCCGCCGCCGAGGGGGCCGTGCATGCCGCCATCCGGACCGCCGTGTCCTGCGTCGACCACAACGAGGCGGCGCTGGCGCAGAGGACCGAGCGGGGTGTTGCTCGTGACGACGGCGGGCACACGCTCGGTGCGAACCTGGTCGGCGGGTGGACCGCTTCGGCGGGGCGATGCGGCGCGCACCGATGCCGTGGCGGCCTCACGCGTGGCGAACTTCTGCACGGACGAGAAGGCGCGCAGCTCGAACCGCGCGGGATCCCAGATCAGATTCGTCGCGATGCGCGGCACAATCTCGGCGACGAGCTGCAGCGGAACGTACAGCGCCCCCTTCCGGACTTCGGGCGCTGTGGCGAGCTGATAGGTCTGATCGCCGACCTTGGCGAAGCGCAGCCCCTCTTCGACTTGAATGGCCGTCCCGTTCACGATCAGCATCCACCGGTTCCCGGTGAGATGCGAGACGATAAGGGGAACGATCGGCTTGAGCTGCTCGGCGCGCAGCAGGGGACCACCTGGTGCGGGGATGAGGGGGACCGAGGCGGAGCGGCTCGCGTCCTTGACTACGAGCGGACCGGCGTGAGACGCCGTGTCCACCGGGGGGACCGCCGAGGCGATCTGAAACGCCGCGACCAGCGCGAGAATCATCGGGCGCGGAACACGCGCGCGATTTCGCGGTCGGCGTCCTTTGCCTTCGCGTCTTCGCGCTTGTCGTGAGCCTTCTTTCCCTTGCCGAGTGCCAGCGCCACTTTTGCGATACCGCGTTTGAAGTAGAGCTCGAGCGGCACGAGGGTGAGACCCTCTCGCTCGATCCCACCTATCAGACGCCCGATTTCCCGTTTGTGCAACAACAGCTTGCGCGTCCGGGTCGGCTCGTGGTTGTTGTAGCTGGCCCGTTCGTAGAGCGAGATGTGGAGATTGATCAGGTAGATCTCGCCGTCGCGGACCATGCCGTAGGCATCGGAGATGTTCGCCTTGCCTTCGCGGAGCGACTTGACCTCGCTCCCGGTGAGGACGATGCCGGCCTCGTAGGTATCGAGGATGATGTAGTCGTGACGCGCTCGCCGGTTCTTGGCGATCGACTCGGTTTCTGGCTTCTCGTCGGACTTCAACATGGGCAAATTGGGCGCGGCGCGCGATGCTGCGAGCCAGCCGTGGAACATAGAACGCGCACGGTGCAGCGGCAACGCGGTGCGTTGACTTGGGCTCACGCGCCCGATTAATTTGTGTGTCTGTTCCAAGTGCGCTCGGGTGGTGGAACTGGTAGACACGCAGGTCTCAGAAGCCTGTGCCTTCACCGGCGTGGGGGTTCAAGTCCCCCCTCGAGCATGCAAGAAGAGGCGAGGCGATCGCAATTGCGATCGCCTCA
>DATCGM010000063.1:0-39583 GCA_036508915.1 Gemmatimonadaceae bacterium | reverse complement strand
GCGCGACCTGCACGATTGGCGCGCGATTTTCGCCTTTACGCAATCGCCCAACGGCAGCTTCGCCTTCACTTTCAATGTCTCGCTCAAGGCGGAGCCGGAGCTGAAGTTCGATTACCACAAGGCCACGTATCGGAATGAGGGGCTGGGGCGGTAGATCTGCGCCTGGGCCAATAGCGCCCTTGAATACTCGGGGCGCGTCGCAGACATTGCCCGTATGCTTACCGCCGTGATCCTCGATGGATCTTCTCTCACGCTCGACGACGTCGTCGCCGTCGCACTCGACCGCGCACCCGTAGAGCTCGCGCCCTCGGCGCGCGCCCGCATGGTGCGCGCGAACGACGTCGTCTCGGCACTCGTCGCCGGAAACGCCGTCGCCTACGGTGTCACCACGGGGTTCGGCAAGCTCTCCGACGTCGCCATCCCGCGCGATCGTCTCAATGAGCTCCAGGTGAACCTCGTGCGCAGCCACGCCTGCGGCGTCGGTCCGCTCCTGCCGGAGCGCGAGGCGCGCGCGATGATGCTGCTTCGCGCGAACGTCATCGCCAAGGGCTTTTCGGGCGCGAGGCCGGTGCTCGTCGACACGCTGGCCTCGATGCTCAACGCCGGACTCTATCCGCCGGTGCCGGAACAGGGCAGTGTCGGCGCGAGCGGCGACCTCGCGCCGCTGGCGCATCTCGCGCTCGCGCTCATCGGCGAAGGGCCGCTGCATCAGGGCAGTGAGACCGGCGACGCCGCGACGCTGCTCGCGCGCGCGGGCATCGAGCCGGTGCGGCTTGGTCCCAAGGAAGGAATCACGCTCATCAACGGCACGCAGGCGCACACGGCCATCGCCGCACTCGCCGTCGTTGATGCGCATCGGCTCTGGCAGGTGGCGCACCTCGCCGGTGCGATGTCGCTCGAGGCGCTGATGGGAACCCCCGTCGCGTTCGATGCGCGCATTCAGGAGGCGCGCGGACAACTCGGGCAGGCCGCGAGCGCCGCGCTGCTCCGCGAGCTGCTCAAGGACTCCGAGATTCGCGAGTCGCATCGCGACAACGATCCGCGCGTGCAGGATCCCTATGCGCTGCGTTGCATGCCGCAGGTGCATGGCCCGGTGCTCGACGCGATCGACTTCTGCGCCGGTGTGATCGGCAGAGAGCTCAACGCGGCGACGGACAATCCGCTCGTGTTCGCCGACACGGGTGAGCTGCTCAGCGGCGGGAACTTCCATGGCCAGGCCGTCGCGATGGCCCTCGACTTCCTGGCCATCGCGCTGACCAATCTGGCGACGATCGCCGAGCGCCGAATCGATCGGCTCGTGCATCCCGATCTCAATCAGGGACTGCCGCCATTCCTCACGCAGGACGCTGGCGTGAACTCCGGGTTCATGATGGCGCAGGTGACCGCCGCGTCGCTCGCGAGTGAGTGCAAAGTGCTCTCGCACCCGGCGAGTGTGGACACCATTCCCACCGACGGCAACAAGGAAGACCAGGTGCCGATGGCGATGGGTGCCGCGTGGAAGCTGCGCCGCATCGTCGGCAATGTGCGGAACATTCTCGCCATCGAGTTGATGTGCGCGGCGCAGGGGCTGGACTACCGCCTGCCACTCACGGCCGGTCGCGGCGCCGCGACAGGCCAGCGTCTGGTGCGCGAGCTCGTCGCGCCGCTCGGCCAGGATCGCGTGCTCTCCACCGACATTCACGTCCTCGCCGACGCCATCGAGCGCGGACACTTCACCGCGAGCGTCAGAGCAGAATGACCGCCGTCGCTTCTACTATCGTCTCGGGCGCTCGTCCCGTGCGCGCACCCCGCGGCACCATCATCTCCTGCAAGGGCTGGCAGCAGGAAGCGGCGCTGCGCATGCTGATGAACAACCTCGATCCTGACGTCGCCGAGCGGCCCGACGATCTCGTGGTGTACGGCGGAACGGGTCGCGCCGCACGAAGCTGGGAGGCGTTCGACGCGATCGTCGCGTCGCTGCGCAAGCTGGAGAATGACGAGACGCTGCTCGTGCAGAGCGGAAAGCCGGTCGCGGTGTTTCGCACGCATACCGGCGCACCGCGCGTGCTCATCGCGAACTCGAATCTCGTCGGACGCTGGGCAACGTGGGAGCACTTCCGCGAGCTCGAGCGACAGGGCCTGATGATGTACGGCCAGATGACGGCAGGCTCGTGGATCTACATCGGCTCACAGGGCATCGTGCAGGGCACGTACGAGACCTTCGGCTCCGTCGCGCAGCGCCACTTTGGCGGCTCGCTCGCCGGCCGGCTCGTCGTCACGGCGGGACTCGGCGGCATGGGTGGTGCCCAGCCCCTGGCGGCCACGATGCATGGTGCCGTCGTCCTTGCGTTCGACGTGGACGAGTCGCGCATCGAGAAGCGGCTCGCCACCGGCTACTGCGACGTGAAGGCGTCGTCACTCGATCAAGGACTCGCGCTCGCCGACCAGGCGAGACGCGAGGGCCGCGCACTGTCGATCGGCGTCGTCATGAATGCCGCGCCCGCGCTCGAAGCGCTGGCGCAACGCAACGTGCAGATCGACGTCCTCACCGATCAGACGAGCGCGCACGACATGCTGCGCGGCTACATCCCCGATGGCATGTCGCTCGACGCGGCCGCGGAACTGCGCGAGCGCGATCCGGGCGAGTACGTCGCGCGCAGCACGGCGACGGCGGTGCGTCATGTGCGCGCGATGCTTGCCCTTCAGCGCGCGGGTGCGGTGACGTTCGACTACGGCAATAATGTCCGGACCGTCGCCTTCGATGCCGGCGTGACCGATGCGTTCGATATTCCGGGCTTCATCCCCGAGTACATCCGGCCGCTCTTCTGCGAGGGAAAGGGACCCTTCCGGTGGGTCGCGCTGTCTGGCGATCCGAAGGACATCGCGCGCACCGACGAGCTGGTGCTCGAGCTCTTCCCGCACGACGAACATCTCAGGCGCTGGATCACGCTCGCGCGCGAGCGCATCCACTTTCAGGGACTGCCCGCGCGCATCTGCTGGTTGGGGCAGGGTGACCGCGCGCGATTCGGCGTCGCCCTCAACGATCTCGTCGCGAGCGGCGAGCTGTCGGCGCCGATCGTCATCGGACGCGATCATCTCGATACCGGCAGCGTCGCATCGCCCTTCCGCGAGACGGAGGCGATGAAGGACGGCACCGATGCCGTGAGCGACTGGCCGATTCTCAACGCGCTGCTCAACGTCGCGAGCGGCGCGAGCTGGGTGTCGTTCCATCACGGCGGCGGCGTTGGTATCGGCAACTCGCTGCACGCGGGGCAGGTGATCGTCGCCGACGGAACCCCGGAAATGCGCGAGCGTCTGCAGCGTGTGCTCACCAACGATCCCGGCATCGGCGTCGCACGTCACGCCGACGCGGGATACGACCTCGCGCGCGAGACTGCCGCACGTACCGGCATCGTCATTCCGATGGCGCGGTAGTGCTCTCGGCGCGGTTCAGGCCCTGGCACGTCCCGCTTTTTCTCTCGAAATATGCGTGGCTCACGCTGCGGAAGCGCCCCCTCCTCGTCCACTTCGAGGTGACCCTCCGCTGTAACGCGCGCTGCGGCTTCTGTGATTACTGGAAGACGCCGGCCGATGCGCGCAAGCACGAGCTCGAGTCGTACGCCGACGCCGCACGACACTTCAATCCGATGCTCGTCACGTTTACCGGTGGCGAGCCGTTGCTGCGCCACGACCTGGAGGAGATCGTCGCGGCCGTGGATGCTGCCGTGCGGCTGAAGTACGTCACGCTCATCACGCATGGCGGCATGCTCACGCCGGAGCGCGCCGCGTCGCTGTGGGATGCCGGCATTCACCAGTTCAACATCTCGCTCGATTATCTGGACGGACGCCACGATGCGGCGCGCGGCATTCCCGGCCTCACGGACAAGATCTTCAACGCCGTCGACGGCATGCGCGCGCGTGGCATCGACAACATCCGCTTCAACACCGTCATCAAGGATGACAACCTCGATCAGCTCATGCCAATCGTCGTGCGCGCCGCGTCGCTGGGCTGCGGCGTGAACTTCAGCGTCTACAGCGACGCGAAGAACGGCAACCGCAATCATCTGCTGAGCGCCCCGCTGCATGCGGCGCTCGACGACGCCGTTGCGCGCCTTCTCGATCTGAAGCATCGTCATCGCGGCGTGATCACGAACTCCGACGCCTACCTCGAGCAGATTCCGCGGTGGGTGCGCGGCGAGATCACCGAGCCCTGTCGTTCTGGCCAGCGCACGATTCACATCGACCCCATGGGACACGTGAAGCGGTGCCCCGACTTCCCGACGGACTTTCACTGGCGCGACTTCCGCGCGTACGCACCGATCGACTGCAATGCCTGCTTCTACGCCTGCCGAGGCGAGGCGCAGGCTCCGCTTCGTCTCTCGCGCGTGCGTGACGTGATGGGCCGGCCGCACGCGATCGCATGAGCGGCGACAACCTGCTCTTCGTCAACGCCGCGCAGACGGTGACCTGCGCAGGTCCGGCGCGCGCGCGCCGCGGAAGCGAGATGGCCGACGCCGGCGTGCGGAGTGGCGTCGCGGTGCTGGTGGAGCGCGGCAGGATCACCGCCGTCGGCGACGAGGCTTCGCTGCGGGCGACACATCGCGACGCGACGATCGTCGACTGCGCCGGCGGCGTGCTCACTCCCGGATTCGCCGACTCGCACACGCACGCGATCTTCGGCCGTGCGCGCTACGAAGAACAGGAGCTTCGCGCCACTGGCGTCCCGTACATGGAGATCGCGCGCCGCGGCGGAGGCATTCACGCGTCCGTGCGCGATCTTCGCACGCGCTCTGAAGATGAGCTGTTCGCGCTCGCCGAGCCGCGTTTGCGCTCCCTCGCGTCCTCGGGCGTCACCACGGTCGAGGTGAAGTCAGGCTACGGTCTCTCGCTCGACGACGAGATCAAGACGCTGCGCGTCGTGCGCCGGCTCGCCAGCGCGTTGCCCATGCGCATCGTGCCAACCTGGCTCGGCGCGCACGAGATTCCGCTCGACTATCGCGAACGCGCCAACGGACGACGCGAGTATCTCGATCTGCTGATTTACGAGATGCTTCCGATCATCGCGCGCGAGCACCTCGCACGCTTTGCCGACGTCTTCTGTGAGCCCGGCGTCTTCACCGTGCAGGAATCGCGTGAGATTCTCGGCGCCGCGCGCAGTGCCGGCCTCGGGATCAAGCTGCACGCGGATGAGCTCACGGCGGGGGGCGGCGCCGAGCTCGCCGGCGAGCTGCACGCGACGTCCGCCGATCATCTCGCCGCCGTGAGTGATGAAGGAATCGCCGCCCTCGCCGCTGGAGGAACCGTTGCGACGCTTCTACCCGGCACGATGCTCTTCCTCGGCAAGTCCTCGCACGCGCCAGCGCGGCGCATGATCGAGGCAGGTGTGCCCGTGGCGCTCGCCACGGATTTCAACCCCGGCACCTCGCCGACGACCAACTTTCCTCTCGTGCTCACGCTCGGCGTCAGTCAGCTCCGGATGTCGGTCGCTGAGGCGTTCGTGGCGGGAACGGTGAACGGTGCAGCGGCACTTGGCGTCGCTGACAGCGTGGGACAATTGGCGGCTGGATTCTCCGCCGACATCGCGCTGTGGGACGTCAGTGACGTACGGGAGATTCCGTACTGGTACGGTGCAGGGCGTTGCCGAGCGTCGTGGGCACGCGGCAAACCTTGTCACGTCCATGACTTAGCGCTAACTTTTCGCGTCTAATCCCCCCTCTGTCGAGAGGCCGGGGACGACCCTTGCCGAGCCCAATCGCCCCTGATGCCAGCTGTCGCCAAGCTCAAGAAAAAGGCAGCCGAGTTCGAGCTGAAGAAGCAGTTCGACAAGGCGCTGGCGGTGTACGTCGAGATCCTCGACGGCTTCGACTCGTCGGATGAGGAAGTCGATGTTGCGCTGTTCAACCGGGTTGGTGACCTCTACCTGAAGCAGGGGAGCGTCGGCGACGCCGTCGACTATTACGAGCAGGCAGTCGATCGCTACGCCGACGGCGGCTTCCACAACAACGCCATCGCGCTCTGCAACAAGATCCTGCGCAACTCGCCCGGACGGGCGAGTGTGTACTACAAGCTCGGAAAGATCAGCGCGCAGAAGGGCTTCAAGGGCGACGCCAAGAAGAACTTCCTCGAGTATGCCGATCGCATGCAGGCGTCGGGCAAGATCGACGAGGCCTTCCGCGCGCTGAAGGAGTTCGCGGACCTCTGTCCCGACCAGGACGACATCCGCCTCATGCTGGCCGAGCAGCTCTCGAAGCAAGGGCGTGGCGTCGAGGCGATCGAGCAGCTCCAGCTCCTCTACGTGCGCTACTCGCACGAGGGACGCACCGCCGAAGCGCGCGCGACGGTCGAGCGCATGAAGGCGATCGACCCGACCTCCGAGCCGCGCGCGCTAGGCGACGCGCCGAGCCGGTCCGCCGCCGACCTCGTCTTCCTCGACCTCAACGACAACGCGCCTTCCAAGCGCAGCTCGCATGCGGCCAAGCGCGCGACGCTCGGGCTCCAAGTGATCGATACCGGCGAGATGGAAGAGGTTCGCCCTCCGGCGGTGGTGGTGGATGCACATGCGCCGCCGATCATTTCTGCTGTGCCGATTCCCGCTCCGCCGATTGCCGCCGCGCCCGAACCGATCGCCGAAATTCTCGAGACGCCGGTGCTCGAGCCGGCCGTGCTCGACGGCGTGACACGCGCCGACGAGTTCGAGCGAAGCAGCGGCGCTGTGGTGGGAGGCAGCCTGCTCGAAGGACTCGAGACGACAGTGTTTTCCGCGCCCGAGCCGTCGAGCGCGCTGCTCGACTTCGAGCCGACGAGCTTTGCGCCGGAGCTCGTCGTGCCGCCCGCACCGCACGCGGCCGTCCCGGTCGCCGACGACCTGCTCGACTTCGATCTGCAGCCGGCGCAGGTTTCGGAGAAGAGGCCAGCGGCCGCAATGGATTTCGGGGAGATCGACCTGAGCCCTCCCGATTTCGACCAGCCACCGCCTCCGCCGCACCGTCCCTCCCGTCCGTCGCTCCTCGGGCTTCCCATGCTCGTGGACGAGGATGGCGAGGAGCCGGTTGCCGAGGACGATGGCTCGATGATCGGTGGCGATCTCGAGCTGATCATGCCCGAGGGCACGCCGGCTCGCGGCACGCCCATTCAGGGGGCGGCCGATGCCCTCCCGCTGATGGACATCCAGTTGCCGCTGCCGGGCGAGGCCAACGCAAGCATCACCGGCGCGGTCACCGAGCGCGATCTCGAGATCATTCAGACACCGCCTGCCGCGCGACGCCAGTCGACCGTCATCGCGGCGCAGGACGTCGATCTGCTGCTGGCGCTGTCAGAGGCGGACCCGGAGGATCACGCGCTGCGGCGTCGTCTCGCGGAGGCGATGCTCGAGTCTGGCGATCGTGAAGGCGGGCTCCGCGAGCTCGAGACGGCGATGGTCGGATTGGAGCGGAATGACGATCTCGCTGCCGCGTCCAAGCTCGCCGACGAGATCGTCCTGCTCAATCCGGGCTCCGTCCGCCATCATCAGAAGCGTGTCGAATATGCCTTCCGCACGAATGAGCGCGGACGCCTGATCGAAGCGTATCTGCAGCTCGCCGACGCGCTCTTCCGCGCCGGTCAGGTCGAGAAGTCGCGCGCGATCTACCAGCGCGTCATCGATCTCTCGCCCGACGATCTTCGCGCGCAGGCGGCGCTCGAAAACTTTCCCGAGCCGGAGCCTGTGCCGGAGCCCGCTGCCCCGCCCCCAAAGGCGCGCCAGACGAAGCGGATGTCTCGCGTCAGCATACCGGCCCTGACGACACCGGCCGCGCCGGCCGCGACCTCCGACGACGAGTACATCAACCTCGGCGACTGGCTCCGTGACGACGAAGCGCCGAAGGATACGCGCATGGTCGTCGACGAAAAGGCGCCAACCGGCGACGAGGAAGCGGACTTCCAGGACATGCTCAAGAAGTTCAAGCAGGGCATCTCCGAGAACGTCGACGAAGAGGATCATCAGAGCCACTACGACCTCGGCGTCGCGTACAAGGAAATGGGTCTGCTCGACGAGGCGATCTCGGAGTTTCAGAAGGCGCTTCGTGCTCCGGCCAACCGCGTGCCGACGTACGAGGCGCTTGGACTCTGCTTCATCGAGAAGGAACAGTATCCCATGGCGGCGACGATTCTCGGGCGTGCTCTGCACGAGCCGGGAATGAGCGAGAATCAGCTCATCGGCGTGCTGTATCTTCTTGGCCGCTGTGCGCAGGAGCGTGGCCAGCGCGACGCCGCGATCGAGTACTACCAGCGCGTGTTCGTCGTCGACATCCAGTTCCAGGATGTGGGCGAACGGCTCTCCGCCGTCGAAGGTGCAGTCTCGTGAGCAGTGCCGTCGCGCGCACGCGCTTTCCTGCGACCGCCGCGCTGCGCGAGATCCAGGCGCCGGTGCGAGAGCGGCTCGAGGCGGTGGTCACGGAGATGCGGCGCGTCGTGTCGGCCGACCTGCCGCTGATCAAGCAGGTGAGCAGTCATCTGCTCCAGATTCGCGGCAAGATGTTTCGCCCAACACTCGCCCTGCTCGCGAGCGAGACGGCCGAGGCGCCGGAGGAACGCGTCGTGACGCTGGCGGCGGTGCTCGAGCTGATGCACCTCGCGTCGCTCGTGCACGACGACTCGGTGGACCACTCCGCGATGCGTCGCGGACTGCCGACCGTGAACTCGCTCTTCAGTCATCAGGTGAGTGTGATCATGGGCGACTTCCTGTATTCGCGTGCGCTGGAAGCCTTGGTCAGCCTCGGTGATCTGGACCTGATGCGCGTGCTCACGCGTGTCTCCACCCAGCTCACGATTGGCGAGATGCGCCAGCTCGCCGCGCTGGACGCTCTCTCGTTCACCGAGCAGGACTATGAGATGCTGATCCAGGCAAAGACGGCGTCGCTGCTCAGCGCCGCGTGTGAAACCGGCGCGATGTGCGGCGCAGTCCAGTATCGTGACGCGCTGTGCCGCTACGGTAAGCGCCTCGGCATGGCGTTCCAGGTGGCTGACGACATCCTCGACTATACCGAGACCGCGTCCGTGACGGGCAAGCCGTCCGGGCTCGATTTGAAGGAGCACAAGGTGACGTTGCCGCTGATCGCCGCGCTGCCTCGCCTCTCGCGCGCCGGGCGTGCGGCGGTCGACGCACTCTTCGCGACCGAGACGCCGGCCGACGACCAGATCGTCGAGGTGATCGCGCTCGTCGCCGAGCACGGCGGCATCGAAGATGCCCGCCGCCGTGGCGAGCAATTCGCACGGGAGGCGGAGGAGGCGCTCGACCGTCTTCCCGACACGCGGGCGCGCGCGGCGCTCGCGGATGCTATCCTCTACGTCATGGACAGGCGCTCCTAATGGCACCTCGAGGATCTTCCAGGTATCGTCCGGTGTTTCACGCCGTGACGCTCGCCATTGGCTTCATCGTCGGCGGTGCGATGACGCAGGTGGCACGCACGTTTCTACCATCAGGGGCGGTGAAGGAGTTTTTCACCACCAGCGTGCAGCCCTCCGTCGGGCCGGTGTCGCTGGATCTGGTGATCATCAAGTTTTCCCTCGGCCCCGTCGCGCTCGACGTAAGTCTGTTGAGCCTGCTCGGCGTGCTCATTGCCTATCTCATAGCCAGGTCGCTTTTCTAGGGAAACACCATGTTCGGCAATCTCGGTATGGGCGAGTTGATGGGCATCCTCGTCATCGTGCTCGTCCTCTTCGGCGCCAAGCGCATCCCGGAAATCAGCGCATCCTTCGGAAAGGGGATTCGTGAGTTCAAGAAAAACGTGAACGACGTGGAGCGCTCGATCACCGAGCCCGAACCACGCGTGGAGCCGCGCCTCCCAGCCGGCGACCCGGTCATTCGCCGCGAGACGGCCGAAGAAGTGCGGCCCGAGCCCAAGAGACTGATCTAAAATCACGTCGGACAGTCAGACGGGAAAAAAGTAGGGCACACCGATAAGCAGATCGGTGTGCCCTTTCCTTTTGCAGTCCTGTCATCCTGTCCGACAGTCAGGCAGTCAGACTATCAGGTCGCTGATTGTCTCCGCAGCTGCGCGTTCAGCTCCTTCCGGTGATCCTTGAGCGTCGCGCTCTTTTTCAGATCGTCGAGATACATCTGAATCCACTGATCGCGCATCTGCTGCAGACGCCGGCCGCGCAGCACTGTTTTCTGCGCCTCGAAGGTGGCCTTGTCGCTCGGCTTCCGCGCATCGGTGCGCGTGACGAACACGCCGTCCGTCTGGCGAATGGGCCCGTTCACCTCGTTCAGCGGTGCGACGAATGCGGAGCCAATCGCCTCACGCAAGCTACCGAACTCCTTTGCGGCGCCGGTGCGCGTTACCATGCCCGTCTTCTGCACGGTCATCTTGGCGGCGGCGGCCGCCGCCTCGAGCGAGGAGCTCTGCGCTGCCTTGGCCAGACTCAGCGCGGCGGGAATCGACCGCTCGATCGCACGATCCTCGGCGACGCGGCCACGCACGGCAGACTTCACCGCGTCGAAGGTCTTGCCGCCCTCGGAGAGTGAATCGAGGCGGGCGACGTAGTATCCGTCTTCCGCGTCGAACAGATCGCTCGTCTCGCCGGTCTTTGCTCCGCCGAACGCCCACGCGCTCGCGCTCGGCACCACCTTGCCGTTGTACTGTGCCGGCTCGTTCTCCAGCACCTGCACGCGGAACGGCGTCAGGCCGAGCGTCTTCGCTGCATCGTCGAACTTGCGCGGCTGGTCCGCGCCCGACACCATCTTCGCCAGCTGATCGGCTTCGCGATCCACCTTGGCCGTCGACGAATCGCTCGGCTGGATGCGAAGGAGGAGGTGGCGGAGTGCGAGCGTGTCGCCAGTCCGCGAATCGATCTTGATGAGATGGTAGCCGAACGGCGTCAGCACCGGCTGGGAGACCTCGCCGGCCTTGAGCGCGTAGGCCGCCTTCTCGAAGTCGGGAACGAAGCGGCCCTTTCCACCCTTGCCGAGTTCTCCACCGGCCGCCGCGGAGGCGGAGTCGTTCGACTCACGCTTCGCGACGTCCTCGAACTTCGCGCCGCCCATGATCTCGGCGCGCAGCTTGTTGATGCGGTCGCGAACTGCAGCCGTGTCGGCGGCAGTTGTGATGCGCGCAATGTGCAGCACGCTCAATGACGCGTGACCGGGGCGGTCGAAATCCGGCTTGTGCGCGTCGTAGTACTTTCGCAGATCGCTGTCCGCGACGTTGCTGTCAGCCGCCGCCGGCTGCGGCCTGAAGGCGACGAAACTCACGGACGCGCTGTCGTTCGCATCCTGCCAGGCGCGCCAAAGATCGGCGTCCGTGACGTAGAGGCCGCTCGTCACCTGCTGGAACAGCTTCTCCTTGGGCACTTCGCTGCGGAAGTACTGCTCGAGCGCGGCGAGTAGCCCCGACTGGCGAGCCTGCGCGCTGGAGAGAAGGCGCTGGTACTTCGCGGGATCGAACCGGCCGTCCGTCTGGAGATCCGGCGCGGTGCGGATCCACTGCGGCGGCGCGAAGCGAGCATAGTCGCGCACCTCTTCGTCCGAGACGAGGATGCCACGCTTCTTGTACTCCTGCTCGAGCAGGATCTCGGAGACCATGTCGTCAAACGACTGATTCTCCAGGCGTCGCTGCTCGTCCTGCGTGAGCGTGCGCCCCGACTGCTGCTGCGTCTGCTGCACGAGCTGCTGTGCGCGGCGCTGCCACTCGGTGTAGAGAATGTCCGTTCCGTTTACGGAAGCGACCGCAGTGGTCGGGGTAACGGGCGCCGAACCCATGAGTCCGGAGGTCTGGAACAGCAGGAAACCGCCGACGAATGAGATGAGGAGAACCCACATCACGATCTTGGCGGAGCTCCGCATTGTTTGGAGCACGGGGTAGAACTCCTTCGAGCTGCTGGAAAACTGGAGGGGGAAGCAGGAAAAGCTACGCGACGACAAGGGCTAAAATCAAGTGAGGCGCGCACTTCTGATTGACTTGCACCACGTGTAGGATACCTGTGACCCTCACATCCCACCCGCCTGCGCGCCGCCACCGAGGCTTTGATGGCCAGTACCGCCCGCATCGACGAGTTGAAGAAGAAATTCGACGATAATCCACGACGCTACTTCGCGCCTCTGGCGAACGAGTTTCGCAAGGCGGGAGACCTCGACCAGGCGATTCTGATCTGCGAGGAGTTCCTCCCGCAGCAGCCCGGTCACATGAGCGGGCATATTGTCTATGGACAGGCGCTCTACGAGGCGGGGAAGATGCCCGAGTCGCGCGCCGTGTTCGAGACGGCGCTCGGCCTCGATCCAGAGAACCTGATCGCCCTTCGCCACCTCGGCGATATCGCCCGGGACCACGGCGATCACGCCGCGGCGCGCAACTGGTATGTCCGCGTCCTCGACGCCGATCCGCGCAATGAAGAGATCCAGGCGCTGATCGCGACGCTGGACAGCGAGTTCGTGAAAGCGGAACCCGAAGCCGCGGTAGAGGCACCCGTGTCCCTCGAGGCGCCGGCCTTCGAGATGGGGCTCGACATCGAAAAGGAAGTCGCACCCTTCGAGAAGAAGATCCTTCCCGCCGAGGAGGAGGTCGCCCCCATCGACCCGTCGCTCGCGGACACGGCGCCCCTCGGCGTGCCGGTCATTCCGCCGCCGCTCCACACGCCCGCGCCCGCCGCGAGCGACGATCTGCTCGACGGGTTCTCGCCCCACGGCTTCGATACGCGGCCTGGTTCTGCATTGGAGATGCACGGCCACTCGGCGCCCGCCGAAGGACTCGAGTCAACCGAGTTCATGCCTCCCGAGGAGCACATCCCCGCGGCGGATCTCGACGCGAGCCTCGATAGTGGCGTTCCCTCGTTCTCCGCGCCTGCGGAGCCGATCGAGTCACTGTCTGGTCTTCAGGGGAGTGGAGGCATTTCGCACGTGGAGCTGGATGACTCCGCTCCGCGCGGCGAGCAACCTGGCTTCGCGCCGCTGGATGTCGACGACGGGCTGGTTCTCCCACCGCAGGGCGACCCGCTCGCCGCGGACGTATTGCAGCTACCCGCCGGCGAGCCAACGCTGGCTGTCGACGAGGCGGCTCCGGTCGAGCTTCCTCCGGCCACTCCTGCGCCCTTCGTTACGGAGACGATGGCGGAGCTCTACCTGACCCAGGGATTCCGGGAGCAGGCGCTCTCGGTCTACGTGCAGCTCCTTGCCGCGAACCCGAATGATGCCCGTCTGACCGGTCTGGTTGCCTTGCTGACACCGTCGGAAGCGGTGGAGGACACCGGGCCGAACGTGCGCGACTTCTTCGCGCAAATGGCCGCCCGTCGGCCAAACACGCGGAGCGCTGCCTTGGCTCCGCCGGCGGACGACGACTTCGCGCCGCCGGAGCACGTCGTTGCGGCGGAAAGCCCGCCAGAAGAGGCGCCGTACAGCGTCGTCGAGGCGGAAACCGAGGCGGAAACCGAGGCGGCCGCGGTCGCGTCGATCGAATCACAGGTGGAGGCGCCATCGGACGCAGTCGCGCCGGCGATGCCCACCCCCGGCGGCTCGATCGACGCCCTGTTCGGCAATCGTCCTCCCGGCACGTCGGAGGACTCGGCGGCTGCGGCGCTCGCGCAGGCATTTCGCGGGGACGCGGTGGCGCCGCCGGTGATTGCGGGTCGTCCCGCGCATGCCGCGTCGGGCGAGCTATCGCTCGACAGTGTTTTCCGGGACGGCCCCGCGCGTCCCCCGCGGACGTCGCAGAGCTTCTCGTTCGATCAGTTCTTCACCGGAACGGGTGAGCGCAGCAGCGGGGCAACGCCGCAGCGCGCATCGATTGAGCTTGCGATGCCTGGAGAGACTCCCGCCGAACACAGTGCGGACGAGATCGAGCAGTTCAACTCCTGGCTTCAGGGATTGAAGAAGCAGTGAGGATCGCCGTTCTCAACGGACCGAACCTCAACCTGCTGGGTGTGCGGGAGCCCGAGCTGTATGGGAGCGCGACGCTTTCGCAGGTGGAGAACGGGCTTGCCGTGATCGCGCGGGAGCTCGGCGTCTCGATCGAGTGCTCGCAGGAGAATGGCGAGGGTGCGCTCATCGACATCGTGCACGGGCTTCGTGGCCGTGTCGAAGGTGCCGTCGTGAATTTCGGCGCGTACTCGCACACGAGCCTGGCGCTGCGCGACGCGCTCGTCGGCGTGGACGTGCCGTTCGTGGAGGTGCATGTGACGAACGTGTACGCCCGCGAGCCGGAGCGTCGCCACTCGATGCTCGCGTCGGCCGCGGTGGGCGTCGTCGTCGGTCTGGGGACGCAGGGCTACGAGCTCGCGCTGCGCGGCCTCGTGGCGACGCTGCGCGCGCGGAGCACCGGCGCGTGAGCGATCCGCGACCGGCGCGGATCGCCGCCCTCGTCGATGGCCTCTCGGCGGCCCACCTCGACGGCCTGCTGCTCACGGGGCTGTCGAACATTCGTTATCTCACCGGGTTTTCCGGCACGAGCGCGCTGCTCGTCGTCACGTCGCGCGACGTCGTCTTCATCACCGACTTCCGCTACCAGACACAGGTCGTGGAAGAAGTGGGCGACATCGCGCGCATCTCCATCGAAGCGTCGAGTCTCTGGGCGGGGCTCTGGCAGCAGCTCACCACGCTGATGTCGGTGCGCGTGCTCGGATTCGAGACGGCGCACATTCAGCATCGCGACTTTCAACGGCTCGTGGAAGCCGGCGCGCGCTGGCAATGGCGCCCGACGGTGGATCTGGTCGAGACGCTGCGCGAGCGAAAGGACGAGGGCGAGATTGCGCGCATTGCCGACGCCGCCAACGTCGCGACGCGCGCGCTGGATCGCACGCTGCAGGCCGTGCACGTGGGAATGAGCGAGCTGCAGGTCGCTGGTGTGCTCGAGAAGGCTTTGCGCGACGAGGGCAGTGAAGGTTTTCCCTTTCCCTCCATCGTCGCGAGCGGCCCGCGCTCTGCGTTGCCACATGCCCGGTCGTCTCCCCGGACCATCGAGCAGGGCGATTTCCTGCTGATGGACTTCGGCGCCGAGGTGGGCGGCTACTGCTCCGACATGACGCGTACCGTAGTGATCGGCAAGGCGAGCGACGAGCATCGCGCGGTTTATAATGTGGTTCGCGAAGCCAACGAGCGCGCGGCCAAGGGAGTACGAGTGGGCATGGCCGGCCGGGATGCCGACGCCATCGCGCGACAGTACATTGAGCGGGCTGGCTATGGGGAGCTGTTCGGACACAGCCTTGGGCACGGTATCGGGCTCGAGGTGCACGAAGCGCCGCGGCTTGCCCGTACGGCGGAGGGCGGGCTCCTTGAGGGCGCGGTCGTGACGATTGAACCGGGCGTGTATCGGCCGGGGTGGGGCGGGGTGCGCATCGAGGATGACGTCGTGCTCGGTGCGGACGGACCGCATATTCTGACGCAGTTTCCGCGCGAGCTCATCGAGCTCGGCTGAGCGCCATGGCAGACCGCGGCGCGCCTACCAATGGGCCTATGATCGACTTACGCTACGTCAAGAAGCTCATCGATATGCTCGACGAATCCACCGTGGATTCGATCGAGATTTCCTCGGATAAGGGGATGAAGATCCGCATCTCGAAGAGCCCGACCGGGCGCGGCGCGATGCAGGTTGCTCCTCAGCCGATGATGGTTCCCATGATGGCGCCTCAGGGCGTCCTTCCCGCTGGCCGTCTCACGCCGGCAGAGGGACTGCAGGCCATCGACGAGCTGTCCAGGTCCGAGCCGAAGACGGCGGCTGGTATCGAGGTGAAGTCGCCGATGGTCGGCACCTATTACGGCGCGCCGGAGCCCGGCGCCAAGCCGTACGTCTCCGTCGGCTCGCGCGTCTCGAAGGGACAGACGCTCTGCGTCATCGAAGCGATGAAGATCATGAACGAGATCGAGAGCGAGGTCGCCGGCGTCGTGACCGAGGTCCTCGCTGCTGATGCGCAGCCCGTGGAGTATGGGCAGGCGCTCTTCCGCATCGACGCGCATGGTTAAGCCTCGATCGACGACCGAAGTACAGGCCGGCGGAACTCCCGTCGCGAGCGGGTTCAATTTCAAGGCGGTGCTGCAGCAGCTCGTCCAGCGCGGCGCCTCGGACCTTCATCTCAAGGTCGGTCGTCCGCCGACGCTGCGCCTGCATGGCGAGCTGACGCCGCTCGAGATGCCCGCGCTGCGTCCCGAAGACCTCAAGACGCTGGCCGAGCAGCTCATGACGCCGCGCCAGGTGAAGGAGTTCACGGACAACAAGGAATGTGACTTCGCCATCGGCGTGCCGGGCATCGGCCGCTTCCGCTGCAACGTGTACCAGCAGCGCGGCTCGCTCTGCTACGCGATGCGTGCCATCCCGTACCAGGCACGCACGCTCGAGGAGCTGAATCTGCCGAAGGTGCTCGAGGAGATCGCGCTCAAGCCGCGCGGCCTCGTGCTGGTCACCGGGATCACCGGCTCGGGCAAGAGCACCGCACTCGCCGCGATGATCCAGCATCTCAACGAGCACCGCCACGCGAATGTGATCACCATCGAAGATCCGATCGAGTTCCTGCATCGCGACATCAACTGCCACATCAACCAGCGCGAAGTCGGCACCGACACCGCCACCTTCGCGCAGGCGCTGCGGCGTGTGCTTCGGCAGGATCCGGACGTCATCCTCATCGGCGAGATTCGCGATCTGGACACACTCGACACGGCGCTCAAGGCGGCCGACACCGGCCACCTGGTGTTCAGCACGCTGCACACGACGGACGCGACGCAGACGATCAACCGCGTGCTCTCGTTCTATCCGCCACACCAGCAGGCCGAAGTGCGCTTCTCGCTCGCCAGCGCACTGCAGGCCGTGGTCTCGATGCGCCTCGTGCCGCGGGCGGACAAGCCAGGCCGCATTCCGGCGTGCGAGGTGCTGATCAACACGCAGACGGTCCGCGATCAGATCCGGGACATGGACAAGTCGCTCAACATCCCCGACCTCATTCGCGAGGGCACGGTGCAGTACGGGATGCAGAGCTTCGACCAGTCGCTCATGGCGTGGTACTCGCAGGGGATCATCTCCTACGAGAGCGCCGTCTTTTACGCGACCAGCCCGAGCGAGTTCGCCCTTCGCGTGCAGGGTGTCGCCGGCACGAGCGATACGAGCTGGTCCGGCTTCGAATCGCCTCCCGCCACCTGATCCTGATCGCATGTTCAAGAAAGTCCTGATCGCAAATCGTGGCGAGATCGCACTGCGCGTCATACGCGCCTGCCGGGAGCTCGGCGTGCAAACGGTCGCGGTGTACTCCGAGGCGGACCGCGAGTCGCTGCACGTCCGCTTCGCCGACGACGACGTGTGCATCGGCCCCGCGCCCGCGCGCGACTCGTACCTCAAGATTCCACGCCTCATCGCGGCGGCCGAGATCACGGGCGCCGACGCGATTCATCCCGGCTATGGCTTCCTTGCCGAGAACGCGGAGTTCGCCGAGATCGTGACGGCCAGCAACATTGCGTTCATTGGGCCGACGGCGGATCAGATTCGCGTGATGGGCGACAAGGCGGCGGCGCGCGCGGCGATGACCGCCGTGGGCGTGCCGATCATTCCGGGCACGCCCGGTCCCGTCGAGGACGTGGACGAGGCGCTCGGCTATGCGAAGGACATGGGCTTCCCCGTCATCATCAAGGCGTCGGCGGGTGGCGGCGGCAAGGGCATGCGCGTCGCGAAGGACGCCGAGGAGTTCGAGCGCTCATTTCAGCTCGCCCGCAGCGAAGCGCTCTCCGCCTTCGGCAATGGCGACGTCTACGTCGAGAAGTACCTCATGCGTCCGCGGCACATCGAGTTCCAGATCATCGGCGACAAGTTCGGCCACGTGATCCATCTCGGTGAGCGCGACTGCTCCGTGCAGCGCCGGCATCAGAAGCTGATCGAGGAGTCACCGAGTCCGGCGATGACCGCCGGCCTGCGTCAGCGAATGGGCGACGCGGCCGTGGCGGGCGCGAAGGCCATCGACTACGTCGGCGCCGGCACGATCGAGATGCTCCTCGATGAGGACGGGTCGTTCTACTTCATGGAGATGAACACGCGCATCCAGGTCGAGCATCCCGTCACGGAGATGATCACCGGCATCGATCTGGTGAAGGAGCAGATTCGCGTCGCGGCCGGCGAGCCGCTGAGTGTGCGCGAGATGCCGCCCATGCGTGGTCATGTGATCGAGGTGCGCGTCAACGCGGAAGATCCGTCGCGCAACTTCCAGCCGTCGCCGGGAAAGATCGTCACCTTCCATCCGCCAGGCGGGAATGGCGTGCGGCTCGATACGCACGTCTACGCGGGCTACACGGTGCCGCCGTTCTACGACTCGATGATCGCCAAGGTCATCTGCCAGGGACGTGACAGGCCCGAGGCGCTGGCCAGGATGCAGCTCGCCCTGGAGACGTTCATCATCGAGGGCCCCACGACGACGATCCCCTTTCTCGCGCGCGTGATGCAGAACCCGCGATTCAAGAGTGGCGACGTCGACACCAAGTTCCTCGATCTGGAACCGGACCTGATGAAGGAGCCGGGATAAAGTGCGGATCGACGTGTTGTTCGGCGTACAGCAGCTCACGCCACAGGACGTGCAGGGCCGAGTGGTTGCCGTCATCGACGTGCTTCGCGCGTCGACGACAATCGCGGTCGCCCTGAGCAATGGCGCGCGCGCCATCATTCCAATGGACAGTCCGGACGACGCCGTCACACGCTCCAAGCAGCTCGAGCGAGGAGCGTTTCTGCTCGCCGGCGAGCGGCGCATGCTCAAGATGGACGGCTTCGATCTCGGCAACTCGCCCATCGAGCACTCGCGTTCCGAGGTGGAGAGCAAGACGGTGCTGCTCTCGACGACGAACGGGACCAAGGCGCTGCTCGCGGTGCAGGGTGCGCGTGACGTCGTGGTGGCGTCGTACGTCAACCTGTCGGCGGTGAGTACCATGCTACGCACCGCGCTGCGCGGGGGGGCCGATATCACCCTCGTCTGCGCAGGTCAGGACCGGCAATTCGCGCTCGAGGACGCGGCGTGTGCCGGCCGCTTCGTGCACAACGTCTCCAAGCGGCTCTCCGGGCTGGACACCAACGACGCGGCGTTCGCCGCCTCGTTGATCGATAAGAAGTTCGGCGACAACCTGATGCGGCTCTTCAACACCGCGGCGCACGGCCGGGCCCTGGCCGCCGCGGGATTCGGAGACGACCTCGCTGCCTGTGCGGCAGTGGATTCCTACCCGGTCATCCCGATCTACCAAGACCGCCAGATCACCTTGCTGGGACCCGATCGCGAGCGGTAACCCCTGTGGGTAGTTCAAGTCTCAGGCGCGAGCTCAGCGGCATCGCGCTGCTCCTCTTCGCGGTCTTCCTCGCCGGCGCACTTGCGGCGTTCGGCCTCGCCGAGCTGCGCACCGGCGTCGACGTGCGCGGCAACGTCGGTTGGCTTGGGCTTTGGCTGGCGCGCCCACTCGTGTCGCTCGTCGGATGGCCCGCGGCGGTGCTCACGCCAGCGATTCCCGCCGTCCATGCAGTGCGACTGTTCGGACGGCTCGAGTCCGAGACCGACCGCTCGTGGATGATCTTCTTCGCCGGTGTCGTGGCGCTGCTGCCCATCGCGGTGGCGCTCGCGGTGGGTGCGCCGCCGGCTGGAGAGATTTCGGGCGCGGCGGGCCTCTGGGGCGGCTTCGTCGCCTTCTACTGGCGGCAGTTCCTCGGCGGATTCGGCGCGTGGGTCGTCGTGGTGCTCGCGGCGAGCGCACTCACCGCGGCGACGCTGCGCTGGAATCCGATACGCATGATCGTCGGCCGGAAGGCCATGCCGCCGGCGCCGTCGATTGAGCTGCCGGTCGAGGAGCCGTACTCGCCACCCAAGCGTCGCAAGAAGAAGGGCGAGCCGGAGCTTCTGGCGCTCTCGCTCGAAGGATCGCCCAAAGAGTTCGCCGCAATCGACAATGACCCACTCACGGCGATGCAGGCCGCTCCCTCTGCCGCCGCCGACGCGAAAGAGGACGCCGCCATCGAAGAAGCGTCGAAGCGTCGAGGCAAGAAGAAGAAGGGCGACGACCCCGCGCCGCCCGGACGTGACGAGCGCATCGCCGCAGCGATCGATGCCACCGAGAAGCCCGAGTCGAGCGCCGACGAGCTTCCACCATCGGATCTGCTCAACCTCGCGCCGGCGCGCAACCACGAGCTGGACCGCCGAGAGCTGGACGCGTTGGGGATCAAGCTCATGGACGCCCTCCGCACCTTCAAGGTGGAGGGTGAGTTGGTAGGCCGGACGACGGGTCCCGTCGTCACGCAGTTCGAGGTGAAGCCGGCGTCGGGCGTGAAGGTGCGGCAGATCGCGAATCTCTCCAACGACCTGGCCCTCGCGATGCGTGCCGCGTCGATCCGCATCGTCGCGCCAATTCCGGGACGCGGTGCCGTCGGCGTCGAAGTGCCGAACCCGACGCCGGAGATGGTCGCGTTCCGTGAGCTCATCGAGCACGTCGACTTTCGCACTGCGCGAGCCGCGCTGCCCATCGTGCTCGGCAAGGACCTCGAAGGGAAGCCCGTCATCGCCGATCTGGCGAAGATGCCGCATCTGCTGATCGCCGGTGCGACAGGCTCGGGAAAGTCCGTGTGCGTCAATACGATCATCACGAGCCTCGTGTACCGGCATACGCCGAAGACGCTGCGCTTCCTGATGGTCGATCCGAAGATGGTCGAGCTCTCCGTGTACAACACATTGCCGCATCTCCGCCACAAGGTCGTTACCGACAATCGCGACGCCGCCGCGGTGCTCAAGTGGGCCGTGATGGAGATGCAGGAGCGCTACGAGATTCTCGCGGCGAATGGCTGTCGCAACCTTCAGGACTTCAATCGTCGCGTGTTGGAGGAGGCGCCGCTCAAGACACCGCGGCGCAAGGACGTCGCGTTCGAGGATAGTGTGTATCGCGGCGGAATTTTGCCGTACATCGTCGTCGTGATCGACGAGATAGCGGACCTCATGATGACGGTGCAGGGCGAGGTGGAGACACCGATCGCGATGCTGGCGCAGAAGGCGCGAGCCATTGGAATTCATTTGATCCTCGCCACGCAACGGCCGTCGGTGAACGTCGTCACCGGTCTGATCAAGGCGAACTTTCCGAGCCGCATTGCCTTCCGCGTCGCCAGCCAGGTCGACAGCCGTACGATCATCGACGGGGCGGGCGCCGAGGCGCTGCTCGGCAATGGCGACATGCTGTTCATTCCGCCTGGAAAGAGCGAAGCGAGCCGGCTTCAGGGCGCGTTTCTGTCGAGTGAAGAAACCGAGCGCCTCATGGGATGGTACGAGGCGCAGCGTGACCGGCGTCGTGCCGCGCTCGCCGAAGCGGGGCTCGTGTACGAAGCGGAGATGACGCCCGACGAGCCCGACATCCTCGAGACAGTTCGCACGCGCGAGGCCGAGGCACGCGCGGCGCTGGAGGGCAGTAGTGAGGAAAGCGGCGTTCCGGAAGGCGCGCGCGATTCGCTCTTTCGCGAGGCGGCGGAGCTCTGCATCCAGAATCAGAGTGGCTCGACGTCCTTGCTGCAGCGCCGGCTTGGCATCGGCTATGGGCGCGCTGCACGCGTGATCGATCAGCTGGCGGACGCCGGCGTGCTCGATCCGAAGAGCGGGCCCAAGGGGCGGGAAGTGCGGGTCGGGCTCGAGGACCTCGATCGGATCTGTGGCGTAAGAGAGTGATCATTTGTCGTCCCGAGCGCAGCGAAGGACCTGCTTTCGCTGAAGACAAGCATGTCCTTCGCTGCGCCCAGGACGACAAGCGTCTCAGTGTGAGAGCGCTCGTCGCGCTCGCCGCAATTTTGTTTTCATTCCGTGCCCAGGCACAGGGAACGCCGCCGGTATCCTTTCCGCCAACGGCGGTGGCGGCTGACAGCCTACCTTCGTTCGAGCGACCCAACGGAGCGTTGATGCGCCCCGGTACGCTCACTTATGCACTGTCGCTCATCAAGCCCAGCGGTGAAACTACCGCGCTCGGAATTCGCACCGTCACGGTGAGCGATGCGACACTGGGCGGGAATCCGGGCTGGCTGATCGCGGACGCGCGCACGGGCACGGTGGTGCCAACCTCCGACTCGGTATTCGTCGCGCGCGCCGATCTGATGCCCGAGCGCTGGATCGCGACGATCGGACGCTCTCAACTCGGCGCATCGTTCACGCGCGATTCGGTGTTCGGTGCGGTGCAGAGCTATCAGGGCCGCGCGTCGTTCTCACTCCCGGTGCCCGCGAACGTGCTGCTCAGCGCGGGAATGGTGGAGCGTGTGATCGAGCTGTTGCCGTTGCGTGACGGGTATCGCGCAGGGGTGTCGCTGCTCCTCGTCGACGGACTCGAGCCTCGTGTCGTGCCGGCGGAGATCATCGTCGAGCGCTCGGAGCAGGTGACGGCCGGGAATGGCGCGGTGGACGCGTGGCGCGTCGCGCTGCGCTGGGGGGCGATGGAGCAGCGGCTGTGGATCGCGCGAGACGGCACTCGCGTGGTGCGGACAGAGCAGGCGCTAACAGACGGAGTGCTCATTTCGCTGTTGCAGCCGTAGTGTCGGACAAGATCCACGGCTGAGCCTACAGCCGCGAGCTCTCTGTACGAGTTCGGTCACGAAAACCCGCGTTGCAGTGATGCGCGCTGCGTGCCAACGGTGATCGCTCCCATCGGCGCCTGCTTATCCTCAGCCCATGACAGCGGCCACGCAGGTATTGGGTGAGTTCGGAGAGCGGATCGCGGAGCGGTGGCTTCGGAGGCGGGGGTGGCGCGTGATGCAGCGCCGCTTTCGGAGCGGCCACCGCGACATCGATCTCGTCGTCGAGCACGAGGGGTTGGTGGCGTTCGTGGAGGTCAAGGCTCGGCGAGGCGATACTTTTGGCGATCCGGTTGCGGCAGTCAACTGGAAGAAGCAGAAGGAGTTAGGTCGCTCCGCCCGGGTCTGGATCGCGCGGCATGGGCGCCGAGAGGATGCGTATCGGTTCGATGTGGTCGGGGTGCTCGTGGACGGCGATCGCGTCCGGGTCCGCCACGTCGAAGACGCCTTCTCGCTGCACCTTTCGGCTTGATTTCGGGTCGCGATCTTCGTATTCTATTCGGGTATCGGTCAGGCTTCTTTTCCGGTACGCTTATGCCCGCGTGGGCCAAGGGAATCCACGACAAACGAGAGGCTGTGCAGAGAATGGCCGTGTCCACGATTGCAGAAGACAAGAAGAAGGCGCTCAACCTCGCCATCGCGCAGATCGAGAAGACCTGTGGCAAAGGCTCGATCATGCGCATGGACGCGAAGGAGAAGGTTCGCGTCGAAGCCGTGCCGACGGGCGCGATCAACCTCGACGCGGCGATCGGCGTGGGCGGGATCCCGCGCGGTCGCGTCACGGAGATCTACGGTCCGGAGGCGAGCGGCAAGACGACGCTCTGTCTCCATGTGATCGCGAATGCACAAAAGATGGGTGGCGTCGCCGCATTCATCGACGCCGAGCATGCGCTCGACATCGAGTACGCGCGAAAGCTGGGTGTGGACGTCGAGGGGCTGCTCATCTCGCAGCCCGACACTGGTGAACAGGCGCTCGAGATCTGCGAGATCCTCGTGCGCTCTGGCGCGGTGGACATTGTGGTCATCGACTCCGTCGCCGCGCTCGTCCCCAAGGCGGAAATCGAAGGGGACATGGGCGAGTCGCACATGGGTTTGCAGGCGCGCCTGATGAGTCAGGCGCTTCGCAAGCTGACCGGCTCCATTGCCCGCTCCAAGACGATCGTCATCTTCATCAACCAGCTTCGCGAGAAGATTGGCGTCATGTTCGGCAATCCGGAGACGACGACCGGCGGCAAGGCGCTCAAGTTCTATGCATCCGTCCGTCTCGACATCCGCCGAATCGGGCCGGTGAAGGAGAAGGAGGAGATCGTCGGGTCGCACGTCCGCGTGAAGGTCGTGAAGAACAAGGTCGCCCCGCCGTTCAAGCAGGCCGAGTTCGACATCATGTACTCCGAGGGGATCAGCCACACCTCCCTTCTGGTGGACATTGGTGCGGAGTCCGGGATCATCGAGAAGTCGGGGGCCTGGTACAGCTACAACGGTCAGAAGATCGGCCAGGGCCGCGAGAACGCGAAGATGTATCTGAAGGACAATCCGGTGATTCTTGCCGAGATCGAGGAAAAGGTGAAGGTTGTGCTTGGCATCGGCGCGGACCAGACTGTTGTGGGGGGGGAGCCGGACGACGCCGAATAGGGTAGCTTTCGGGGCGGGCGTGTTCGGGTACTGGTATCGCAAATGCGAGCCAAAAGTGGTACACTGCCGATGGAACAGCGACGGTGTTCCAGTGGTACGTTAGGTGTATAAGGAGCCGAGGAGTCGTTCTCTGGAATCGATGGGGCCCGGAATCCCCAGCGTGACAGGGCACGCTCCTCGGTTTCTTATGTCATATGCTAAAGACATGATCAACAATGTGTTATCTCATGTCTGCTAAAGTCCTTTCGATGGGCGTCGACACCGCATCGCGTCCAGCATTGTTGTCCACATTGCAGGCGCCGCGATTGTCCATCTTGATAAGTTTTTGCGCGCCATGTCTGTGATATCGGGGATCGTGCCCACACCGCGGCATCCGGGACGATTCGAGATTCTGGTTGACGGGACCAGGTCCGCGACGCTCTCGCTCGACGCGATCGAGCGGCTGCAACTCAGCGTGGGACGTGACGTCGCGGGCCTCGAGGACCGGATCGCGATCGAGGCGGCGCAGCTCGAGGTCTACGATCGCGCGCTCAACATGCTCGCCTTTCGCGCGCGATCATGCGCGGAGCTGGCGCGAGCACTCGTGCGCAAGGGCGCGGACCGTCCGATCGTCGATCGCGCGATCGCTCGGCTCCAGGAGCAGGGACTTCTCGACGACGCCGCGTTTGCGCAGTCGTTCATCCGCGCGAAGGTCCTCGGTGCGAACCTGTCCCGCCGCCGAGTGCAGCAGCACCTTGCGCGCAAAGGCGTCGCGCGTGAGGTGAGCGACGCGGCGATCGAGGTCGTGTTCGAGGACGAGGGGGTCGATCAGCGCGAGATGGTCGAGACTGCGGCGCGCAAGAAGCTGCGATCGCTGGCCAAGCAGGAGCCGGTCGTGCGGCGGCGGCGCCTGTACGCGTTCCTTGCTCGGCGCGGCTACGACGGAGACGATATTCGTCGCGCGATGGAGGCGGTGGGCGAGGAGCTCACGTCGCACGAGCAAGTAGGCTTGGAGGAATAGTGGAGGTCCAGCGCGTTCGACCTATATTTCGCGGTCTATGCGCGCCTCCGAGATCCGCTCCCGTTTCCTCGCCTATTTCGCTCAGCAGCAGCACGTCGTCCGCCCGAGCGCTTCGCTCGTGCCCGCGAACGATCCCACGCTGCTCTTCGTCAACGCGGGGATGGTGCCGTTCAAGAAAGTCTTCCTCGGCATGGAGGATGCGCCGGACGGCAAGCGTCGGGCGACCACGGCGCAGAAGTGCGTGCGGGCCGGCGGCAAGCACAACGATCTCGAGCAGGTGGGGCACACCGCCCGTCACCACACCTTCTTCGAGATGCTCGGCAATTTCTCCTTTGGCGACTACTTCAAGCGCGATGCGATCCGCTTTGCGTGGGAGTTGCTGACCGGAGCGGATCATCTCGGGATCGATCCATCGCTGCTGCGCGTGAGCGTTCACTACAGCGACGACGAAGCGTTCGCGCTCTGGCAGGAGATTGCGGGGATTCCCGCCGAGCGTATCTATCGGCTTGGCGACGCGGACAACTTCTGGCAGATGGCGGACACCGGGCCCTGCGGCCCGTGTACGGAGATCTACGTCGATCTGGCGAAGGTTGCGTCGGACTTTCGGTTTCCCGACGGTGCATCTGGCGAGTGGACCGACCTCACGCGAGAGAATTTTTCCAAGGACGCGTTCGTCGAAGGTGCCGAGTGGGGCCGCTTTCTCGAGATCTGGAACCTCGTGTTCATGCAGTTCGACCGGCACGCGGACGGGACGCTCGTTCCCCTGCCAAAACCGTCGGTGGATACTGGCGCGGGGCTCGAGCGCATCGCCGCCGTGAAGCAGGGCATGACGAACAATTTTCATACGGACATTTTCGCGCCGCTGATCAGGACGGTCGAGAAGACGGTCGGATTCGGCTACTGGGGTCGCGAGAGCGATGAGCACCGGACGGGCGTAAAGATCGCCGGCGGGAAGGTCGGTGCCGACGTCGTCCAGAATGCCGTGGAGCCGGCGTCGTTTCGTGTCATCGCCGACCACGCCCGCGCCGTCGCCTTCCTGCTTGCGGACGGCGTCTTTCCGAGCAACGAGGGCCGGGGCTACGTCCTTCGCCGCATCCTCCGTCGCGCGGTTCGGCACGCCTATCTGCTCGGCCGTCGCGAGCCGACGCTCGTGCACGTCGTGCAGACGGTCATCGACACGATGGGCGACGCCTATCCGGAACTGCGGACGCGTGCCGAGCATCTGCTGCAGACGACGCGCGTCGAGGAGCAGGCCTTCCTCGCGACGATCGAGGGGGGCTTGTCGCGCTTCGAGCAGCTTGCGCCGCTGCACACCACGCAAGGCGGCGCCGTGGTCCGCGGCACCATCAGCGGCGAAGACGCCTTCCGCCTGTACGACACCTTCGGCTTCCCGATCGATCTCACCGAGCTGATGGCGCACGAGCGGGGCTACACCGTCGACATTCCAGGCTTCGAGGCGGCGCTCCTCGAGCAGCGCACCAGGTCGAAGGACGAACGCAAGTCGCGCAAGCTCGGCGTCATGGCCGACGCGCTCGATGAGCTGTCCTCTTGGGAGCGTCCGGCGACGGTCGGCGCGGTTGCGTCGCGATTCGTCGGCTACGATACGATCGAGATTCAAACCGAAGTCGTCGCCTTGCGTCGCCTCGAGGGCGGGGGGGATCGCGTCGCCATTCTGTTGCGCGAATCACCGTTTTATGCCGAGTCGGGCGGCCAGATCTCGGATGACGGGGAGATTGTTGGCGAGGGGTGGCACATCGACGTCGACGGCGTCCGGAAAGTGGAAGGACGCTCGGCGGCGCTGGGACGCCTCAGTGGCGAGTTCCATTGGGGTCCGGTCACGGCACGCGTACCGAACGACCGTCGAAAGGATACGGAGCGCAATCATACGGCGACGCATCTGATGCATGCGGCGCTACGGCAGGTGCTGGGGGACGCGGTGCATCAGGCCGGATCGCTCGTCGCGCCAGACCGACTGCGGTTCGACTTCACGCATCACGGGCCGGTGAGGGCGGAGAAGCTCGCCGACGTCGAAGCGATTGTGAATCGCGAGATCTGGCGCGCAACGCCGGTGTCGTGCAACGAGATGCCATATCCCGAGGCGAGATTGAAGGGCGCGATGGCCCTGTTCGGCGAGAAGTACGGCGACGTCGTGCGCGTCGTGGACGTGCCGGGCTTCTCGATGGAGCTGTGTGGCGGCACTCATGTGCGAAACACGAGCGAGATCGGATTGTTCGTGATTCTCAATGAGACGGGAGTCGCGAGTGGTGTGCGCCGGATCGAGGCGCTGACCGGGCCTGGCGCATTCGCGCAGCTTCGCGAGCAGGAGCACGCGCTGTCGCGCGTTGCCGAGCTGGTGAAGTCGCCGGTGAGCGCCGTCGAACGGCGCGTCCAGCAATTGCTCGAGGAGCGGCGCACACTGGAGAAGAAGCTGGATGAGGCGATGCGTGGCGGCGGCGACGAGCTGCAGCGCCTGCTCGCGGCGGCGCAGCCGCTCGGAGAAAACGGTGCGCGGCTCGCCTTCGGCGAAGTGACCGTCGGCGACGTCAAAGCGCTCCAGGCGATGGGCGATGCGCTGCGCGAGCAGATCAAGAGCGGCGTCGGTCTGCTTGCCACTCGACTCGAGGATGGAAAGGGCTCGCTCATCGCCGTCGTCACCGACGACCTGCGAGAGAAGGGCGTGCGCGCCGATGTGATCGTGCGTGAGCTCGCGACCGTCGTCGGGGGTCGAGGCGGCGGAAAGCCGCACATGGCACAGGCGGGCATCCCCGATGCGTCGCGCCTCGGCGAGGCGCTGGCGCAGGCGCAGCGGGTCGTCTCGGCACTCGTGGCTGGCGCGTGACGGTAGGCGAGTGGCTCCGCTCGCGCTCGCCGCGACCGCCCGCCGCGCTGTCGGCGCGGCTCGATGCGGTGCTGGTGGAGTCACTCGGCGAATCGGCAGATCGCGTTCCCGACGTCTTTCTCGCCGTGGGCGAACGGCTCGTCGCGGAGATGCTGCGAAACGACAGCACGTCGCGCGATTCGGCGCTCGATCTGCTCACCGCCGACGCCCTGTTGACGTACGCCTTCGAGGCGGCTGGCGGTGACGTCTCCACGATCGACGGGCGTGCCGCCGAGGCGATGACGCGTATCGCGGCGCTCGGCGACGCCGACCTCGCGCGCGCATGATCGACATCCACTCGCATCAGACATGACATCGCCCTTCACATCTGCACTTCGCGAGCTTGCCGCCACCGCCGAGCGTGTCGCGATGGAGCTCGGCCCCGACATGGACCGGGCACTCGAAATGGTGCAGTCCGCGGTGAGTCGCGGAGGCACGCTTTTCTTCTGCGGCAATGGCGGTAGCGCGGCCGACGCGCAGCACATGGCGACGGAATACGTGGTCCGGTACATGAGAAAGCGCCGCGCCTATCCGGCGATTGCGCTCACGACCGATACGTCTCTGCTCACTGCTGCGGGCAATGACATCGGATTCGAGAACGTCTTCGCCCGCCAGATCGAGGCGCTCGCGAAGCCTGGCGATCTGCTGATCATCCACTCGACGAGCGGCAACTCGCCGAACGTGCTGCGAGCCGCCGAGACGGCGCGCCGGCAGGGTGTGCAGGTGCTGGCATTCACCGCGAGAGACGGAGGGGCGCTGCGCGCGCTTGCGGACCACAACGTCATTATCCCCACCGAGCGCACCGACCGTGCGCAGGAACTGCATATCTGCATCGAGCACATCATCTGCGATCTCGTGGAGCAAACGCTGTGATCGACCTGCATGGGCGCCGCGCGCTGGTCACGGGAGGTTCGCGTGGAATCGGCGCCGCGACGGCCCGCCTCCTCGCGCGTGCTGGCGCGGACGTCATGATCGGCTATCGCTCGCGCACTGCCGACGCGGAGGGCGTCGTCGCGGAACTGCGCGCCCTGGGCGTGCGGGCGTCGTCGCGCGCGGCGGACATCGCGACGCGCGAGGGCGCGGACGCGCTCGTCGCCGCCACTGTGAGCGAGCTGGGAGGGCTCGATCTGTTCGTCGCCAATGCGGGCGTATGGCCGGTCGAGGAGACCGGTGTCGCCGACATGGAGGACGAGCGCTGGTCGAACACGATGCGCGAGAATGTGGACTCCGTATTCTATACGACTCGCGCCGCCGCACGGGTCATCACAAACGGTGGACGGATCGTGCTCGTGTCCAGCACTGCGGGCCAGCGTGGCGAAGCGTTTCACGCCGACTACGGCGCGAGCAAGGGCGCGGTGATCTCCTTCACGAAGTCGCTGGCGGTGGAGCTCGCGCCGCGCGGCGTGACGGTGAATTCGGTGGCGCCGGGATGGGTGGACACCGAGATGGTGGCGGGCGCGATGGCGGCCGAGGGCCGGGACCGCATCAATCGGGGCATTCCGCTTGGCCGCGTGGCATCGGCGGATGATATCGCGGGCCCAATCGTCTTCCTCTGTTCGCCTCTCGCGCGGCACATCACGGGGGAAATTCTGAACGTGAACGGTGGCAGCGTTCTCTGCGGATGATCGTCCTTCTCTTTACCGGCGGCACGATCTCGATGAAGCACGATCCGTCAATGGACGGCGCCGTGCCGGCTCTCACTGGCCAGGAGATCGTGCACGCGACTCGCGGGCTCGCCGATGTGGCCGACGTCGAGATCGATGAGTGGGGGATGTTTCCCGGCCCACACATGACGGTCGAGCGCATGTGGGCCCTGCGGAATCGTGTACGCGAGCATCTCGCGCGGCCCGAGGTGGACGGCGTCGTGGTGACGCACGGCACGGATGCGCTCGAGGAGAGTGCCTACCTGGTCGGGCGGTCGATCGCATCGGAGAAGCCGGTGGTGTTCACCGGCGCGATGCGATCGGCGAGCGACATCGGTTGGGACGGGCCGTCGAATCTGCTCGATGCGGCGCGCGTCGCGGCGAGTCCGCAGTCGCGTGGCAAGGGCACGCTCGTCTGCCTCGGCGAGCGAATACACAGCGCGCTCGAGGTGACGAAGACGCACACCGAAGCTCGCGATGCGTTCGAGAGTCCGAGCCTCGGCGCGCTCGGCGAGGTGGACGAAGGGATCGTGAGCTATCGTCGCGCGCTGCTGATCATGCCCGAGCCGCTCGATCCGCCGCAGCCCGCCGAGCCGGTGGACATCGTGCAGGTCTGGGCCGGCGCCGATGCGCGGCTGCTCGACTGCTCGCGCGCGAGCGGAGCGAAGGCCGTCGTCGTCGCGGCGATGGGCCGCGGCAACGTTCCGCCAGCGACGTTCGATGGAGTCGTACGCTGGGTGAAATCGGGGCGCCCGATCGTCATCACCTCACGCGCGCTGCGTGGCAGCGTGGGGCCCACGTATGGCTACCCCGGCGGCGGCCGACGCGTGCTCGAGGCCGGGGCGATCTTTGCGTACGGGAAGCGGCCGGGCCAGGCGCGTATCGACGTGATGCTGGCGCTCGGGGCAGGGATGAGCGGAACGGAGATTCGGGAGTTGCTCGCCAGATAACACACACACACTCTCCGAGTTCAGAGTTTTGAGTGGGAGAGTTTTACTTCAGTGATTAGTTGAAGTTCTCGAGTTTGGCGTCGGTCGTAGCTCCGTGTGGCGTATGGACTGGCTCGGCACGGGGCTGATTCGGAACGGAGTGACGTCGTTCAACGGCGTTTTCATCGATGCTGATCGTGACGCGCTTGATCAGGCCGGAGAGCATGCGACGAATCTCTACGACCTGCTCGGCGAGTCGGTCGTATCTCGCCGGATCGAGCAGGTTGGTGTCTCGAGCTACGAGTAGGTGATACTCGGCCTCGGCGGCGGAGCCCAGCGCGATCACGAGAAAGCGACGGAGTTCGGGCTGCGAATCCTTCGCTGTTCCTTCAACAATGTTCGCGGAGAGAGAGCGCGGCTCTCCGTAACTGTGTAGCGAGCGCGACTCCGCTGCGGCGCGGCATGGTGTCACACACCTGATGCACCTCGACCGCGAAGGCATGCGCTTTCACCCATACGTTGAGCTTCCGGTAGTCTTGCATGGACGCAAGGAAGCCTGCAAAACATAAACGGCGTCACCGTAGTGACGCCGTTCGTATCGAAAGAGCCCCGTGTTATTCAGGCATTCGCGCGCGAGGAGCAACGACGATCTCTGAACTCGAGAACGTCAACTATTCACTGTAGTAGAACTCCCCCACTCAAAACTCAAAACTCGGAACTCAAGCAGGCTCCCAGCGCTGGAAGCATCGCCATCCAAACTCGCGTGCCGCCCGGGCCTGATCCCAGGACCCAAAGCAATCCCTCCACCCCTCCTGCTCGGCCTTCCACGAGCAGCACCACAAGAAGCTGAAGCGATGCTCGGCATTGTCCTCCGTGATCGCCACCAGCTCGCCGCTGAAATCCGAGCAGCCGGAGCGGCCTTTGAGCTTCACCCGAGTAACGGGTAACGTGGGATGCGCGTGAAAAAGCTGCGTCAGCACCCGCTCCACCTTCACCCTCGGCGCGTACCCTTCGACCTCGATGCGGCTCGCGTCGGCTCCGCGAACGAACTCCAGTACGTCTCGCTTGAATTCCGGGTGGGCGGCGGCGGCGGCGAGATATGGGAGTAGATTGGGCATCGGTGGGGTGCGGTGGCGTGGAGATGCGACGTACGTAATATGCTACAAACGTTTCGCTCTGCCAACCCTTATGGGCCTTCAAATCTTCCGTCGGCTGCCCTAAGCTCAAGGCTGTCTCCTGATTGTTGGCTCGAATCCTCCATATGCACCGTCTCCGCCCAACGCCAAGCGTGCTCGACATCGCGCGCCGCCTCGAAAGGGCGGGGTTCGAGGCGTGGTGCGTGGGAGGCGCGATTCGCGACGCCTTCCTTGGCGGCGAGCCGCTGGACTGGGACGTCGCCACGCCCGCGACCCCGGCTCAGGTCCGCGACCTGTTCGGCCGGAAGCGGACTATCCCCATCGGCATCGAGTTCGGGACGGTGAGCGTGCTCGACGAGTCCGGAGTCCCGCACGAGGTCACAACCTTTCGGCGAGACGTGCGCACCGACGGTCGTCACGCCGAGGTGGAGTTCGGGGCCAGCCTGGACGACGATCTCGCCCGCCGCGACTTCACGATCAATGCGATCGCTTTCCGTCCCGCGACGGGCGAGTTGCGTGACCCGTTCGGCGGCCAGCGCGACCTGGCTGCTCGCGTCGTGCGCGCGGTTGGCGACCCCGATCAGCGCATGCGCGAGGATCGGCTCCGCGCGCTACGGGCCATTCGCTTCGCCGCTCGCTACCGGTTCGCCATCGAGCCGGCAACACTGTCGGCCCTCTATAACTCGGCGCCGCACCTGACGAGGCTCTCGGCGGAGCGGGTTCAGCAGGAGCTCGTGAAGACGATGGAGCAGGTGGAGAAGCCGGCCGAGGCCTTTCGTCTCTGGAGAGACACCGGCGCTCTCGCCGTGCTCATTCCATCGCTGAGCGGCCTCGACGATATCGCCTTGGCGACGCTCGACCATCTCGCGCGCGATGGTACCGCCGGACGCGCACTTCCCCAGCGTACTTCCAACAGAGTCGCCGCGCTCTTTCTCGACGTCGCGCCGTTGCGGGTGCGCGAGGCGATGACGACGCTTCGATTCTCCAGGCACGAGACCAACTGGGCAGCGGCAATCGTGGAGCGCTGGATCGCCGTCGGCCCAGCGATCACTGTGGGTCTCGAAGCAGGCACGCCGACCGACGTGGACGTTCGTCGTTGGCTCGGACGCATCGGCCGTCTTTACGCCGGCGGCTTTCTGCGTGTGGCCGAGGCGCGCTGGTGCGCACGGCGAGCGGCAGGGAAGTCCGCGCCTGCCGCCGCGGCGGTGCGCTCTCTGCACAAACGATTGGCTCGCGCACGGTTCTCGGCCGCGATCGAGATCGGAGATCTCGCGATCGGCGGCGACGAGTTGCGCGCCGCGGGCATCCCTGCCGGGCCGATCTATGCTAAGATTCTCCACGCGCTGCTGGAGCGTGTGCTGGAGGCTCCGGCACGGAACACGCCTGAGGCGCTCCTTGCCGATCTGCCGCGGGTCATCGCGGCGATCGAGGCAGGCGCGGTTACTTCGCCCAAGCACTAGAGACGCATGCTATTCCGTGGGAAACAGCCTGAGGCATCGATCTGGCGCCGGTTCCGCGCCAGCAGCGATGGATTCACCTTTACCGAAGCAGATGGCGTCTTCACGGCGCACATCGTCGCCAATGCCGAGCGCGTCGTCGATCTGTTCTGGACGCTCACGGATCTACTGGGTCCGGCGATCGACCTCCACATCGATGATCTGCGCAGCGGACGTAGCTGGCATGGCGAGTCGCTGCCCCTGCCCGATGTGCGCGATTCGATGGCTCGGCTCCGCCTGCTGCTCGCGCGCTACGGCGGAATTCAGATCAGCATCTACACCTCCGAGGATCAGCTCTCGCTCAACGAGCACCTCGAGCTGTTCATCTACTCCAAGTGGGACAAGTGGTTGTATCTCCTCGAGGGGCGTGGCCTGGAAGAGATGCCGCAGGTGCAGACGAAGAGCTGGAAGATCAAGCGGCAGGTATTTCCCGCCGCGCCGGATCTGGTGAACGCCCTCGCGAGCGCCGCAGAGCGTCTCGGACTGGCGCGCGCGTGACCGGAACCCGCGAGGCGGGCATTCGGATACATCGCTCGTGACGACCAATAATCTCGTTTACGCTGTTGGTGCTGCCTCCGCGAATCTCGTGGGAGCGGCCCTCGTGGTGGGCCGTCGGCACTGGAGCACGCGCGCGCTCGACGTGATGCTCGCCTTCGCCGCCGGGTTCATGATCAGCGTCGCGATGATCGACCTCCTGCCCGAGGCGCTCGCTCGCGGCGGGCGCGTCGCCGCTGTCGTGGCGCTTGGCGGATACCTCGCCGTGCACATCACGCAGCACGTGATCGGCACGCACTTCCACTTCGGCGAGGAGACGCATCTTGTGAGCGAGGCTGTGAGCGTCGCCGCGCTCGTGGGCTTGTTGCTCCACACCTTCGTCGACGGCGTGGCGGTGGCGAGTGGGTTCGGCATCGGTGGCGCGGTCGGTGCGCTGGTGTTCACTGCCGTGATTCTGCACAAGGTGCCCGAAGGGCTCGCCATCTCGTCGCTCTTCCTCGCCGCCGGGCAGGGGAGGGGCCGCGCCTTTCTCGCCGCCTGCGCGCTCGGCGTCGCGACGATCCTCGGCGTGGTGCTCACCGATTCCATTGGCGCACTGCGTGAACACGGTCTGGCGCTCTCGGCCGGCGTGACGCTCTACGTCGGGATGTCGAACCTGGTGCCGGAGTTTCGCGCGCGCGGCGGCTGGCAGCTCCCCATCGCCTTCGTCGCCGGCACGGGGATGTACTTCATCGCGCGAACGCTGGCGGGAGCCTAGGTGATGGCCGATCGTCGCGGGTCGCGGGCGAGAACCGGTGGACCGTCGCTATTCGCGGCGGCCGCTCCGCCGCAGCCGCTTGCCGCGCGAATGCGCCCGCGCACCCTCGACGAGTTCGCCGGCCAACGGCATCTGCTCGCGCCCGGCAAGCCGCTGCGCGAGAGCATCGAGAAGGGCACGGTGACGTCGATGGTCTTCTGGGGCCCGCCGGGCACCGGCAAGACGACGCTCGCCCGATTGATCGCCGGCTACACCGATCGCGAGTTCGTCCCCTTCAGCGCCGTGACGGAAGGCGTGCCGCGCGTTCGCGAAATCGTGCGCGATGCGGAGGAGCGGCTCGAGACGGGACGCGGGACGATTCTCTTCGCCGACGAGATTCACCGCTTCAACAAGGCGCAGCAGGATGCATTTCTTCCGCATGTCGAGGCGGGAACGATCACCCTCATTGGCGCGACGACGGAGAATCCGAGCTTCGAGATCAATGGCGCGCTGCTCTCGCGCGTTCGGGTGTTCGTGCTCAAACCGCTGTCGACGGACGAGATCGCCGGCGTCATCCGAAGCGCGCTCGCCGACGCGGAGCGCGGACTGGGTGCGCTCGGATTGGCTGTCGACGACGACGCCGTGGCCCTGCTCGCGCGCGAGGCCGATGGTGACGCGCGTCGCGCACTCACGATTCTCGAAGCGGCGGCGCAGCACGTTGGCACGGGCGGGAAGATCGACGTGCAGGCCGTGCGAGACGCGGCACAGCTCCGCTTCTCACGCTACGACAAGGGCGGGGAGGAGACGTACAACATCCTCAGCGCCTTTCACAAATCGCTGCGCGGCAGTGATCCGCAGGCCGCACTGTACTGGATGGCGCGCATGATCGAAGGGGGCCAGGATCCGATGGTCATCTTCCGGCGCGCGATCGCGATGGCGGCGGAGGACATCGGGCTCGCCGATCCAGAGGCGCTCAAGCTGGCGGTCGCCGCACGTGATGCGTATCACATGCTGGGTGCGCCGGAGGGCTATCTGCCCATGTCGCAGATGGTCATCTACCTGGCGACGGCGCCAAAGTCGAACTCGAGCAAGGTTGCGCTCTCGGCGGCCATGGAGGCCGCGCGCGCGCACCCCGCCGAGGGAGTGCCACTGGCGATCAGGAATGCGCCCACCGAGCTGATGAAGGAACTGGGGTACAGCGAGGGGTATCAGTACGCGCATGCCGTCCCGGAGGCATACATCCCGCAGGAGTACCTTCCTGATGCGCTGGTCGGCTCGACGTTTTACGCGCCGGGTCCGTTCGGTTTCGAAAAGGAGATCGCGAAACGGTTGGCGTGGTGGGAGGAGCTGCGGCGGCGTGGGCAGGGCAAGGGGGACGCCGGCCACAATGGGCATACACGAACGGAGGAGTGAGTCATGCGTCGTCTCATGTTGGGTGCGGCAACCGCCGCGATCGCAGTGGTGGCCGGGTGCAGCGCGCTCGGGAAGCAGGCGTTTCAGCAGCCCATCGTGCACCTGCAGGACGTGCGGGTCAATGGAGTGGGGCTCACCGGCGGGAACCTCGACGTGAAGCTCAGCGTCTACAACCCGAACGGCTATCGCATGGACGCCACGCGGATGACGTACAACGTCATGGTCGGCGACAGCGTGCGCTTCGCGACGGGTACGGTGGACAGCCGCTTCACCGTGAACTCCAACGACTCGAGCGTCGTGACGGTGCCGGTCAGCTTCACCTACCTCGGAATCGGAGCCGCGGGCCGGCAGCTGCTGAACACCGGTGGCGTGAACTATCATGTCAACGGTGACGTCACGGTGGGCACGGTGGTCGGTAACTTCACCGTTCCCTACTCGGCCATCGGGCGCTTCAATGCCCTCACCGGCGCATCGCGCCAATAAGAGGGCTCCAGCATCTCGCGAATCCTGATCAACGTCACGCCGCCCACCGAGCGAGCGCTTCTCATAGGCGCTCCGCTCAAGCGGGCCGGTGCACGCAAATCGCTCGAAGAACATCTCAACGAGCTCGAGCGGCTGGCGGATACGGCGGGCGCGGAAGTCGTCGGCGTGCTCACGCAACAGCTCGACCGCCCGCACCCCGGGACCTACCTCGGCAAGGGAAAGATCGACGAGCTCAAGACGATGGTGAGCGAGCGCAACGTCTCGCTCATCATCTTCGACGACGAGCTGTCTCCCAGTCAGGGCAAGAACATCGAGGACATGGTCGGAACCCGCGTCGTCGATCGCGCGGAACTCATCCTCGACATCTTCGCGACGCGCGCGCGCTCGAGCGAGGCGAAGATGCAAGTGGAGCTCGCGCAGCTCGAGTACACACTGCCGCGCCTCACGCGCATGTGGACCCACCTCGAGAAATTCCGCGGAGGCATTGGCGTGCGCGGTCCGGGTGAAACCCAGCTCGAGACCGATCGACGTTTGATCAATCATCGCATCAAGCTGCTCAAGGAGCGGCTCGCGCACGTACAGCAGAACCGCGCCGTGCAGCGACAGAGTCGCGCGTCGTCGTTCAAGGCGTCGATTGTCGGCTACACGAACGCGGGCAAATCGTCGATCCTGCGCGGCATGACCGGCGCGGACGACGTGCACGTCGAGGATAGACTGTTCGCGACGCTCGACCCGCTCACGCGAGAGGTCGACCTCGGCGATAATGCGCAGGTGCTGCTCACCGACACCGTCGGCTTCATTCGCAAGCTCCCCCACCACCTCGTCGCGAGCTTCCGCGCCACGCTCGAGGAGACGCGCGATGCGGATCTGCTGCTGCACGTGGTGGACGCGAGTCATCCGCTCTGGGAAGAGCAGCGCCTCGTCGTCGATCAGGTGCTCACGGAGCTCGACATCACCGAGCAGCCGGTGCTCCTCGTCTTCAACAAGATGGACCTGCTGAGCGAGGAAGATTCGCTCGCCCTCCAGGAGCGCGTCACCGCCCTGGTGCCCAACGCGATCTTCGTCAGCACCGAGGCCGAGCACGGCCTCGATCCGCTTCGCCGTGCGCTCAAGATGGCGATGCGCGCGATGCGCCCCGTGGCTCAAGTGCGTCTGAGCCCCCGCGACGGTAAACATCTCGCGGAGATCCATCAGCACGGGGAAGTGCTGGAACAACGTTCAGAAGGCGTTGACCTCGTCGTGACGGCGAGACTGACGGAGCGGTTGCGAGGGAGACTGGAAGGGGCGGGAGTCGCTGTCAAGAGCGTGTAAATCGGCTACAAACCAGGAAGGAATAACTCCCCCACTCTCCACAGTTCTCGGTTCTGAGTGGGGGAGTTTTCCGGCAGTTGATAGTTGAAGTCGTCGAGTTGAGAGAGCGTCGCTGATCCCAATGGAGTAAGGTCATCCCGGTGCGGCACACGTTCGATACGAAACGGCGGCACCGACGCCATTGTCTGTTCCGCCGTTCTGTTTCCCAAGCCCCCGTCAGAGAGGAATTTTACGCCACGGCAGTCTGCGACCCACGCATAACTGAGTCAACTTCAACTATTAACTGCAGGAAAACTCCCCCACTCCCCTACTCTCAACTGTTCTCGGTTCTGCGCGGGTGAGCTTGTTGGCTGTCGTTCAGCCCAAAATCTGCTGGTGCAATTCCGATCCAGTGCCGGAGTGATCGCACAAAATCGTACCTGAACTCAAAACCCATACGGATAAGTTCGGCCGGAACGATGTGGGTTGACTGGGCCGCCTTGCGTACCCGCACCGGGTGCACCGCACTGCGGCCGCGGGTCAGCAATTGAATCGCATGGGCGGCGGCGACCAGGAGGCTTTCCGGGACGCGGAGCGGCGGCCGCTTGATGGAGAGAACCGATCGCACCTGCCTGGTCAGGCCCTGAAGCGACTCGGTTTCTCGTTCGACATAGTTGTAGCACACGTACGGTTCGCGTCGGCTGAGCATGAATTCCATGCTGTCGATCAAGCCGAATATGTACGCGTAGCTCTTGAACACCTGTCCGTCGCCGGGCAGCAGAAACGTCCCTTTCTGCAAAGCATGGATCATGCGCAGGATGTTGCCGGGATCGCCCGGACCATAGACGACACCTGGACGGACAATGATGAGCCGGCGCCCCGATTCGCGCTGCTGCCACCCCTCGTGAATCAGCTCGGCGCAAAGCTTGGAGATGCCGTACGCGGAGTCTGGATACGTCGGTGTGGCCTCGTCGGTGGGGCGCGCTTTCTTGCCGTAGACCGAGATACTGCTCGCGAACAGTAGATTCTGGCAGCCGATCCGCTCGGCGTATGCGGAGACATGCCGCGCCCCAGGAATGTTGGTATCGAAGTACTCGTTGTAGGCATGGCCCGGCTCGCGATGCACGGCGGCGAAATTGAATATCCAATCAGCCTGGGCGTCGCCGATTTGTGTCGCGATCGGCTGGCGAACGTCGCAGTGCACGAATTCGATGCCCGGCTCCAACGCCGCGGTAGGGGGCTTGAGATCGGCGAGCACGATTCGATCGAACAGCTCGCCCTGGCGAAGCCGCGACGCCAGCCTGCCACCGATGTACCCGGTGCCTCCAAAAATGATGGAAGTTCGGAGCGTGCTCACGCTCGCACCGCGATCGCACCGCCACCGCCGAACGTGAGCACGGGCTTGCCACTCGCATTGGCTTCAACCGCCGCGATGCTAAAGTCCTCCAGACCGGGACACACAAACGTCAAGGCGTTTTTCATGTAGTCGATGACGACGATCAGGCGGCGGCCGTTCGCCGTGAGCGCCTCGACGGCGAGATCGATCCGCTTGTAGCCGACGAGGCGCGACGCAATCAGATAATAGTCGGCGTGCGCCGCGAATGGCTCGAACTTGTCAACTCGTGCTGGCTGGTAGATCACGACTGTTCCGCCGTTCTGTTTCCCAATGGCCCCGTCAGAGAGGGATTTTACGCCACGGCAGTCTGCGACCCACGCATAACTCAAAAACTTGCACTATTAACTGCAGGAAAACTCCCCCACTTCTCCCCACTCTCAACTGCTCTCGGCTTTCAGCGGGTGGTGCCCCGCGCTAGCTTCTCCGAGTGCCGCCCCTGATCTCGCTCCGCGTCTGCCTCGCGCTCGCTTTCGCTCTCATGTGCTGTGGTGCGACCGTCGCGCACGCGCAGGGGACCGCCCTCGTTCCGCCCAGCGATCTCGCGTACGCCGACATCGACCGCCTCAATGAGCTGG
>DATCGM010000062.1:0-42633 GCA_036508915.1 Gemmatimonadaceae bacterium | reverse complement strand
AATATCCTGAACTCCCGCGCCACGCGCATGTCGTAGCCATAGGAGCTCACCCCGTACGAGATGACCCCCTCGCGGACCTGACGTCCCTCGAAGGGCTCGATCATCCCGTGCTCCGTGGCCATGCGGGTGATCCAGCGGTCGTTCATGATGCTCATGCGTGTTCTGGCGGGAAGTGTGCGGTTTGGGCGTACGTTCAATTCGGCGCGAAAGGTACCCGGCAGCGGCGAGCGACGCCACGCGAGTGGCGCGAAGGCCCAAGTGCACATCCTTCGCTTCGGTCAGGAGGAGTACCATTGGCTGAGCGCGCATCGCTTTTTTCTCGATCGTCCATAATACCCGCACGCATGCCGTTGACACTGCTTCGCAGCACTGGGTAACTTCATGCGCTGCGACTTAGTGAAAGATTTCACGAGTGCGGAGACTCATGGAACGCACGTATTTGCCGGTGTTGCTGTTGTTGGGCTTCGTCGTGATGAACGCGGCCCTCATCATTCTCATATCGCACCTGACCCTTCGCCCGCGCCCGACCGCGGTGAAGCAGGCACCGTACGAGTCCGGTATCCCGGTACTCGGCGACGCGCGCGAGCGCTTCTCGGTGAAGTTCTACATGGTCGCGGTGCTGTTCATCATTTTCGACATCGAGACGGTGTTCATGATTCCGTGGGGAGCGCACTTCCGTCAGCTCTCCTGCGGCGTGGACCTCGTGGCGGGCGCCTGCCCGTCGGGACAGCTCTCGCTGTTCGGCCTCTGGGAGATGCTCGTGTTCATCGCGATCCTCCTCGTCGGATACGTCTACGTCTGGAAGAAGGGAGCGCTGCAATGGGACTGAGCCCGCGTCCGGACAGCAATGTCGTCACGGTCGATCCGCAGTCGCAGGAGAGCTGGGTTACGACCCGACTTGATTTTCTCGTCAACTGGGGCCGCGCCAACTCGCTGTGGCCGATGCCGTTCGGTACGGCGTGCTGCGCCATCGAGTTCATGGCCGCGGCGGCGAGCAAGTTCGACCTTGCGCGCTTTGGCATGGAGCGCATGAGCTTCTCCCCGCGACAGGCCGACATGCTGATCTGCGCGGGCCGCGTGCCCTTCAAGCTGGCCCCGGTGATTCGCCGCATCTGGCAGCAGATGCCGCAGCCCAAGTGGTGCATCTCGATGGGTGCCTGCGCGTCAACGGGCGGCATGTTCGACAACTATGCCGTGGTGCAGGGCATCGACACGATCATCCCGGTGGACGTCTACGTCCCGGGTTGTCCGCCGCGTCCCGAGGCGCTGATGTACGGCATCATGATGCTCCAGAAGAAGATCATGGCCGAGCGGATGGCCGATAAGTCGCTGCGCAATGAGATGGAGCCGGACCCCACGAGCCAGCTCTACATCCCGCCCAGGCTGATCGACGAGCTCTCCGAGCCGTTCGGCAACTCCATTCATCAGACGCGGTCGGGGCTGTGAGCGCAGCGTTCCTTCCCGTTGTCGCCGGTCACGCCGAGGGCGCCGACGCGCCGGTGCCGGTGACTCCGAAAAATGTCCCGCACCATGGCGGCGCCGAGAATCCAACGGCTGCCGCGCTCCGCGCACAGTTCGGCGCAGCGGTACATCGCGTCGACGTCGTCTGGGCTGAGACCTCCGTCATCGTCGAGCGGTCGCAGGTCAATGCAATCGTGCGCTGGCTGCACGACGATCCGTCGCAGCTGTACGACTACTGCTCCGACGTCACCGCGGTCGAGTTCCGCGACATGGAGCGACCGATCGAGGTCGTCTGGCACCTTCGCTCGCTCCCCTATCGCCGATTCCTGCGTCTCAAGGCGCTGATCCCGAAGGGCGACGCGCTGGAAGTGCCGAGCGTGTGGGACATTCACAAGGGCGTGGATTGGATGGAGCGAGAGTGCTACGACATGTTCGGCATCCGCTTCAACGGCCATCCCGATCTGCGCCGCATTCTGATGTGGGAGCAGTACAAGGAGGGCTACCCGCTGCGGAAGGACTTTCCGCTGCGCGGCCGCTTCAGCCGGTCGGAGCAACTCCGCCAGGCGCTCGCGCAGAACCCAGAAGCCAAGTACAGCATGGAAGAGCTTTCGATCGCCGAGGCGTTCGAGGATCTGCCGGTTGAGATGCAGAAGCGTCTCAGCACGGGCGAGCGCGTGGGAGAGTAGCGATGGCGACGACGAAGCGAACGGTCGAAGTCGAGCTCTCCACGACGGGCATGGATTCGCGCGGCCGACCGCAGCGCGTTCCCCTCGTGACGGACGAAGCGGGCAACATCGTTCCGGTGTCGGCTCCTCCCGCCGCGGAGCCCGACCTGGAAGGCGATCACATGTTGATCAACATGGGCCCGCAGCATCCGGCGACGCACGGCGTGCTCCGTCTTGTGCTCGAGCTCGATGGTGAGACGGTGGTGCGCTGCATCCCGCACATCGGATATCTGCACTGCGGTTTCGAGAAGATCGGCGAGTACCGGCAGTACAATCAGATCATCCCATGGACCGATCGCGAGGATTACCTCAACTCGCCCGGGAACAACGTCGCGTTCGCGCTGGGCGCCGAGCGTCTCTTCGGCATCGAGATCACGGAGCGCTGCAAGGTGCTTCGCGTCATCGCGTGCGAGCTGTCGCGCCTGATCTCGCACTGCGTCTGGGTCGGTACGTTCTGCATCGACATCGGCGCCTTCACGCCGTTCCTCTGGATCTTCCATCAGCGCGAGCGTGTGTACTCGATGCTCGAGAGCTGGATCGGTGCGCGTCTGACGACGACGCTCACGCGGGTCGGCGGCATGGGCGCGGACATTCCCGACGGCTTCACGGAAGATCTCGACAACTTCGTGCGCACCTTTCCCAAGGTGCTCGCCGAGTGCGACGCGATGCTGACGAAGAACGCGATCTGGGTCGGCCGCACGGTGGGACTCGGCGCGATGTCGGCGGAAGATGCGGTGAACTACGGCCTCTCCGGCCCGATGCTCCGTGCATCGGGTGTCGCGTACGACGTCCGCAAAGACTTCCCGTATCTCGACTACGAGACCTACGACTTCGACGTCGCGGTCGGTCAGGCAGGTGATGTATACGACCGCTACCTCGTTCGGATGGAAGAGCTTCGCCAGTCGATCCGCATCCTCGAGCAGGCGCTCAAGCGTCTGCCCGACGGCCCGGTGAACGTGGACGACCATCGCGTCATCCTGCCACCGAAGTCCAGGGCGACGAGCGACATGGAAAGCATGATCCATCACTTCAAGCAGGTGATGGAAGGTCCACGTCCGCCGATCGGTGAGGCGTACGTCGCCGTCGAAAGTCCCAAGGGCGAGAAGGGCTATTACATGGTGTCCGATGGAACGTCGAAGCCGGTGCGCTGGCGCATCCGTCCCCCTTCATTCGTGAACCTCTCAGCGATTCCTAAGATGGTCGAAGGCCACCTACTGTCCGACGTGATCGCGATCAACGCTAGCATTGACATTGTGATGGGAGAGATTGACCGATGAACGCAGCCGGTCATGCCAACGCACCGTATGCGCCCGTGTTCACGGGCGCACGGAAGGCCGAACTCGACGAGTTGATGACTCGCTATCCGACGAAGATGGCGGCGCTGCTCCCCGCGCTGTGGATCGTGCAGGAGGAGCGGGGCTGGGTGCCGTCCGAGGGGATGGCTGAAGTCGCCGAGCTGCTCGAGCTCACGCCGGCGTACGTGAAGGGCGTGGTGTCGTTCTACACGATGTACCACCAGCATCCGGTGGCGAAGCACTTCATCCAGGTCTGCACGACGTCGCCCTGCAACGTGTGCGGCGCCGAGGATGTCGTGAATGCGCTGCTCGAGCAGACTGGATGCGAAGAGCTTGGTGTCACCTCACCGGACGGCAAATACGCGGTGATCGAAGTCGAGTGCCTCGGCGCGTGCGGGTTCAACACGCCGCTGATGGTCAATGAGAAGTTCATCGAGTCGGTCACCGTGGAAACGGTGCCCGCGCTCCTCGCCTCACTGGGCTGACATGGGCTTTCCGCACAAGCCGCACGAGCGCGAGACGCTCGTCCTCTCCAGGCACTTCGGCGAGCAGGAGGCCATCGGGCTCGATGGCTGGCGCAAGCGCGGCGGCTACGTCGCGCTCGAGAAGGCGCTCAAGATGGAGCCGGCCGAGATCGTCCAGATCGTCAAGGACTCGGGCCTTCGTGGTCGTGGGGGCGCCGGGTTCCCGACTGGGCTCAAGTGGAGCTTCATGAAGCCGGGCGACGGAAAGCCGCACTACCTCGCCTGCAACGCGGACGAATCCGAGCCGGGCACCTTCAAGGATCGCGAGATCATGCGCTGGACGCCGCACGCCCTGGTGGAAGGGTGCGCGGTTGGTGCGTATGCAATCGGCGCGGAAGTCGCGTACATCTACATTCGCGGCGAATACACCGAAGCGCTCGCGAAGATGAACGCCGCCTGCAAGGAGGCGTACGCGGCGGGGATCCTCGGCACGAATGCGATGGGTACCGGCAAGACGGTGCACGTCTACGTTCACAAGGGCGCGGGCGCGTACATCTGCGGCGAAGAGACGGCGATGATGAACTCGCTGGAGGGGCGCCGCGGGAACCCGCGCATCAAACCGCCTTTCCCGGCGGTCGCCGGTCTGTTCGGCATGCCGACGACGATCAACAATGTCGAGACGTTGACCGCGGTGCCGCACATCCTGAACAACGGAGCCGACTGGTACAAGAAGATGGGCCGCGCAGACAATCCGAAGAGCACGGGCACGAAGTTGTTCTCCGTGTGCGGCAACATCTCCAAGCCCGGCAACTACGAAGTGACGATGGGGTTCCCGTTCAAGGATTTTCTATACGACTTGTGCGGCGGTCCGCTGCCAGGTCGCACCTTCAGAGCGATCATCCCTGGTGGCATCTCGGTGCCGATCCAGACGCGGGAGGAAGCGGAGAACTCGCTGATGGACTACGAGGGCTTCGTGGCCAACGGCACGATGCTCGGCTCCGGCGGCGTGATCATCATCGACGACGCGCAGAATCTCGTGAAGCAGATCGCCCGCGCGGCGCGCTTCTACGCCCACGAGAGCTGCGCGCAGTGCACGCAGTGCCGCGAAGGCACCGCGTGGACGACGAAGATCCTCGAGCGCATCGTCGCTGGCGACGGCACGCACGAGGATCTCGATACGCTACTGTCAATCGCGGACAACATGACGGGAAAGACGATCTGCGTGCTGAGCGACTCGTGCGCGACGCCGGTCGTATCCGGCATTCAGAAGTTCCGCGGCGATTTCGAAGCGCTGATCAAGACGCAGAAGGTCCACATGGTGCCGGCGCAGGTGGCCTGATGGCGGACGTGAAGATGGTGAGTCTGACGATCGAGGGCCGGCCGGTCTCCGTGCCCGACGGCACCTCGATTCTCGAAGCGGCGAAGCTCGCCGGCGTGCTCGTGCCGCACTATTGCTACCACCCTGGGCTTCCGGTGGCGGGCGTCTGCCGCATGTGTCTCGTTGAAGTGGAGAAGGCGCCGAAGCTCGCGCCCTCGTGCGCGACGGCGGTGGCCGAGGGGCAGGTGGTGCACGTGCACTCCGAGAAGGCGCTCGAGGCCCGCCAAGGTGTGCTCGAGATGCTGCTCATCAACCACCCGCTCGATTGCCCGATCTGCGATCAGGCTGGCGAGTGCGAGCTGCAGGACTTCACGTATCAGGAAGGCCGCGCCGAAGGGCGCTACCGCGATCCCAAGCGCTTCAACCCTGTCGAGGATTTCGGCGGTGACGTGATGTACGTTGCGAACCGCTGCATCCTCTGCACGCGTTGCGTCCGGTTCATGGACGCCGTCGCGCGCGATCCGGTTCTCGCGGTCGTGGAGCGCGGCGACCGCGCGCTAATCGGGAAGTTCGAGGGCGAGGACATGACGCACGCCTGGGCTGGCAACGTGATCGACCTCTGCCCGGTCGGCGCGCTGCTCTCCAAGGACTCGCTCAACAAGGCGCGCGCCTGGGAGCTCGATCGCTCCGCGTCGGTTTGCCCGAACTGCTCGCAGGGTTGCAACATGATCGTGGAGACGCGCGACAATCAGGTCGTGCGGCTCCGTCCACGTCCCAATGCGGAAGTGAACAAGTACTTCATGTGCGATCACGGACGGTTGAATTACCGCTGGATGAATCGCGCCGACCGCGTCGACTGGCCGCTCGTGCGACAGAACGGCGTGCTCGCGAAAGCCGACTGGGAAGTCGCCCTGCGTGCCGCAGCCAATCTGCTCAATGGCAAGCGGGCCTTCGTGCTCGCCTCGCCGAACCTCTCGAACGAAGCGCTCTTCCTGCTGGGCAGGCTGGTCGCGACGACTGGTGGTGCGGGTACGTTCCGCGTGAATCAGGGCCAGGAAGCGCCGCTGCCTGGCGTCGACGATCTCGCGTTGCGTACCGATCGGGCGGCGAATGTGCGCGGCGCCGAGCTCGCAGGCTTCAACCGGTCGGAAACGCCGCTGCGTGACATGCAGGCGGGCGACGTCCTCATCGTCGCCGACGAAGCGCTGGACGGCCTCGACGCGAGCGACGCGGCCAGGGCAGGCGCGGTGATCGTCATCGGCACGACGCTCCCGGTCTGGACGCGTCATGGCGCGAACATCGTGCTGCCGATCGCCAACTGCGTCGAAGAGGACGGCACCTTCACGAATCTGCGCGGCCGCGTGCAGCGCTTCCTGCAGGCGAAGGCCGCGCCCGGTCTCGCGCGTCCGAGTTTCCTCGCCATCGGCGATCTTCTCGCGGCGATGGGCGAAGGGCAGGGCTACTGGACGGCGTCGCAGGCGTTCGATGCGCTGGCCGCATCGCATGCCGCCTTCGCCGGCATGTCGTACGACAAGCTGGCACTCAAGGGTGCCGTGGCGGCGAGCGCGATGGCGGGGGCGTCCAGATGATTCCGATGCCCGCGCTGCTGCAGATCACCGGTCCGACTACCGAGCCGCACTTTGGCGTGTGGCTCGTGGCGACGCTCGTCAAGTTGATCGTCGTCTTCGTGCTCTATATGCTCGGTGCCGCGCTGTTCACTCTTGCCGAGCGAAAGGTCTCGGCGTGGATGCAGGACCGGCATGGCCCCAACCGCGTCGGTAAGGGATGGCTGCAGCCGATCGCCGACGGGCTGAAGAACTTCGTGAAGGAGGAGACGTACCCGGCCGCTGCGAACCTGCCGCTGTTCATCCTGGCGCCTGCGCTCTCGTTCGTTCCGGCGTTCATCACGTGGGCGGTGATTCCCTTCGCCGCCCCGTGGGGCTCGCGATGGGGGGTCATCGAGATGGTGTTGGCGCCGATGCCCGTTGGCTTCCTGTTCATTCTCGCCTTCTCGTCGATGGGTGTGTACGGTATCGTCATCGCCGGCTGGTCGTCGAACAACAAGTATGCGCTCCTCGGCGGACTCCGTTCGAGCGCACAGATGATCTCGTACGAGATTGCCATGGGGATGAGTACCATTCCCGTGTTGCTTCTTGCGGGCAACGTGTCCATGGCGAAGATCGTGAATCAGCAGGCGTTCGAGACATGGAACGTGCTGAATCTCACGGTGGCCTTCTTCATCTTCCTCATCGCGGCGTTCGCGGAGACGAACCGTCTGCCGTTCGACCTTCCGGAAGCGGAACAGGAGCTGATCGCCGGCTACCACACCGAGTACAGCGCGATGAAGTTCGCGCTGTTCTTCATCGCCGAGTACTGCAACATGCTCACAGCGAGCGCGCTGATGGCCACGCTGTTCTTCGGCGGATGGGACATTCCGTTCACGCTGTGGGACAACGTCGCGCCGCACACGGGCCTCAAAACGCTGCTCACGTTTTGCGCCTTCGCCTCCAAGACACTGTTCTTCGTCTTCTTCTTCATGTGGATTCGCTGGACGCTGCCGCGCTTCCGCTACGATCAGCTCATGTCGCTCGGCTGGAAGTTCCTGCTGCCGCTCTCGCTCGGCTATATCGTCGCCGTCGCTACGACGGTGCTCGCGCTCGACGCGTTCGGCTTCGCGCGCGGGTCGGTGCCCTTCCACACGGGGCTGATCCTGATGAACCTGGCGGCGGTCGTCATCCTCTTCTACATCGTCGATCGCGGGCGGCTCATCAGTCCCGCATTTTCGCGGCTGAACCGGCGTGATCTCGACAAGCTGCGCGCCGTCAGCGCGCCGCATCCTGCTCCTCGTGTCCCCGAGTCTGGAGACTGATGTCTATCGGCGTCAAGGTCGTCCACCGACCGATCGATGAAGTCAGCTACGTGCGGGCGACCCTCGGCGGGTTGAAACGCACGCTGCGGCACATCTTCGAAGAGAAGGTGACCACACAGTATCCCGAGGAGAGGGAGTCGATCTCCAAGCGGTGGCGCGGCACGCATCGCATGCTCACGACGGAAGACGGCAAGGCCAAGTGCGTCGCCTGCGGGCTTTGCCCATCGGTGTGTCCGGCCAACTGCATCAAGCTCGTGCCGGGTGAAGACGAGCAGGGCAACCGCTATCCGCTCGTCTTCGAGATCGACGAGTTCCGCTGCATCTTCTGCGGCTACTGCCAGGAAGTCTGCCCGGAAGAGGCGATTCATCTGGGACGTCACTACGAGAACGCCGAGTACAGCCGCGAGGGCTTCGTCTACGATCTCGAGCGCCTGATGGCGCAGACGCATCCGGTCTGCGAGATGTGGGATCCTGCCGATCCGAGGGGGGAGTAATGACGCACAACAACCTCTCGCTCTTCTATGTTTTTCTTTTCTATTTCTTCGGTCTCGTCGCGATCATTTCGGCGCTCGTCTTCGTGACGCGGAAGAGTCCCGTGGCGGCGGCGATGTGGCTGGTGAGCGTGATGTTCAGCCTCGCGGTGCTCTACGTCCTGCTCGACGCGCAATTCATCGGGACGATGCAGGTGCTCGTGTATGCCGGCGCGATCATGGTCGTGTTCCTGTTCGTGATCATGCTGCTCAACCTCGGGCATCCATCCGAGCTCGCCGACGCGCGCGGGGTCTGGTGGAAGCTCGCGGCCGGCGGCGTTGGTCTCGCGATGCTGGCGCAGGTGTTCGCGGTCACCAAGGCGCAGGTGCCCGCGGCGTTCGTGCTTCCCGAGAACAGCCTTGCCAATCAGGTGGCGAGGGACGGCGCGATCGCGCCGCTCGCCGGCCCTCTCTTTCACGAATACCTCCTCGCCTTCGAGGTGACGAGCGTGCTGCTGCTCGCCGCCATCGTTGGCGCGGTGGTGCTCGGCAAGCGGAAGGAGCGTACAAATGCTCGCTGAGTCGCTGTTCTTCAGCGCGGTTCTCTTCACGATCGGCGTCATCGGCGTGCTCACGCGGCGCAACGCAATCATCATTTTCATGTGCGTCGAGCTGATGCTCAACGCAGTGAATCTGACCTTTGTCGCCTTCGCGCAGGTGTACGGCGTCGCGGGTCAAATCTTCGTCTTCTTCGTCATGACGGTGGCGGCGGCGGAAGCCGCCGTGGGGCTGGCGATCATCATCGCCCTGTTCCGCCATCGTCAGACGGTCAATCTGTCGAACATCAATCTCCTCAAGGGATGATGCTCCTCCAGCATGCAGCGACGGTGGGTGCACACCCTCTGAGCGGCACCGCGGCGAGCTATGTCTGGCTCCTGCCGCTCCTGCCACTGCTCGGCTTCGTGATCAACGGGCTGCTCTCGCTCGTGAGCGCGGTGCATCTCGGCCCCGACGATCCGAGCGCGAGCCACGGCGACTCGCACGCGCTTTCGCACGACTCCAACGCCCACGCCCCTGATGAAGGCGGCGCTCACGGCGACGACCACCATCCGGTGGCTCGCCATCGCTACGCCGCCATCACGAGCCTGATCGGTCCGGGCGTGCTCGTGCTGTCGTTCCTGCTCGCGACCGCGATCTTTCTCGCGATGCGTGCGGTCGGCTCGCACGAGCCGTTCATTCAGCGCTACTTCAGCTGGATGCCGGTCGGCGATCTGCAGATCGACGCCGCCTTCCAGCTCGATCAGCTCTCGATGCTGATGGTGATGGTCATCACCGGCGTCGGCACGCTGATTCACATCTTCAGCGTCGGCTACATGGTCGACGATCCGGGGTATCCGCGCTACTTCGCGTACCTCAACCTGTTCGTCTTCTTCATGCTCGTGCTGGTGCTCGGCTCGAGCTATCCAGTGATGTTCGTCGGGTGGGAAGGCGTGGGTCTTTGTTCGTATCTGCTCATCGGCTTCTGGTTCAGCGAGAAGGCGAACGCCGACGCGGGCAAGAAGGCGTTCATCGTCAACCGCATCGGCGACTTCGGCTTCCTCGTCGCGATGTTCATGCTGTTCGCCAACATCGGCGCGCTGGATTTTGTCGGCGTCAATGCGGCGGCGAGCGGGATGCCCTTCGGCGGCGTGCTCGTGACGACGATTTGCCTCTTCTTCTTTCTGGGCTGCGCCGGCAAGAGCGCGCAGATCCCGCTTTACGTCTGGCTGCCGGATGCCATGGCGGGTCCGACGCCGGTCTCCGCGCTCATCCATGCGGCGACGATGGTCACGGCGGGCGTGTATCTCATCGCCCGCAGCAATGTCCTCTTCTCGCTCGCACCGGCCGCCGGACTGACCGTCGTCGTCATCGGCGCGCTCACGGCGATTTTCGCCGCGTCGATCGGCCTCAAGCAGTGGGACATCAAGAAGGTGCTCGCGTACTCCACCGTGTCGCAGCTCGGCTACATGTTCATCGGCGTGGGCTCTGGCGCGTACGTCGCCGGCCTCTTTCATCTGATGACACATTCCTTCTTCAAGGCGCTGCTGTTCCTCGGCTCGGGCTCCGTGATCTACGCCATGCACCGGGCGTATCATCACACGGGCAACCATGAGGACGCGCAGGACATGCGCAACATGGGCGGCCTGAAGAAGTACATGCCCATCACGTGGGCGCTGATGTGGGCCGCAACGCTCGCCATCTCCGGCATCCCTCCCTTCACCGGCTTCTTCTCCAAGGATGAGATTCTGGGTGCCGTCTTCGCGCGGCACACGGGATCGACGCTCGCCGAAGCGCACTGGCTCGGCATTCCGGGTGGGACGGTTCTTCTCGTCTGCTACGCGCTCGGCCTCGCCGCGGCGCTCATGACGGCGGTCTACATGACGCGAATGATGCTCTACACGTTCCATGGTCCGAACCGGTCCGGCGAGAAGGAGCGGGAGCATCTGCACGAGGCGCCGTGGATCATGACGGCGCCGCTCGTCGTCCTCGGAGTGCTGAGCGTCTTTGGCGGCTGGTTCAACCTGCCATCGTTCTTCCCGCTCGGTCCCGTCGGCGCGCTCGAGCGCTGGCTCGAGCCGGTGGTGGGCGAGGGTGCGCTGCGCATCACCAAGGGCGCGCCGCTCGAGCTTGCACACGGAACGGAGCTCATGCTCGTTGCGATCGCCGTCGTGATCGCGGTGGCCGGTATTGCCCTCGCCTTCGCGAGACTCAAGCCCGAGTCCCTCGTTCCGGCGAAGGACGCGCCGGCGGAGCACGGCTTCGAGCGAGTGCTCGCCAACAAGTACTTCGTGGACGAGACCTACGACGCGGCCATCGTGCAGCCCGTTGTCGCTACGTCACGCGGTCTGCTGTGGCGCGGTATCGACATCGGGCTCATCGATGGCCTGACGCGCCTGCTCATCCAGAGCAAGGACGATGACAGCGCGCCAGGCACCACCGTCCCGATGGGCGGGCTCCTGCCGCGCGCGGTCGGCTGGATGGGATCGCAGATGCAGTCTGGACTTGTCGGAACCTACGCGTGGGTCCTTGTCGTCGGAGTGCTGTTCGTGCTCGGCGCCTTCACTTTCAGATAGCCCGAGATGCGCGAGTTTCTGCTTTCTGTCGGCTACGACCGCTGGATCCTTCCGGCGCTCCTCGTCATCCCGTTGCTCGGCTCGCTCGCCGTGATGGCCGGCGGACGACAAGCCGAAGGCGAGGATGAAGTGCTCACTGGCGCGGCCAATCGTCCGCGCTCGTTGGCGACGATCGTCTTCGCCATCGAGTTTGTGCTCTCGCTCGGTCTCTGGTGGGCGTTCGATCCCGCGGTGACCGGCTGGCAACAGCGCTTCGACCTGCCGTGGATTCCCTCGTGGGGCGCTCGCTTCACGCTCGGCCTTGATGGCATCGCGATGATGATGGTGCTGCTGACGACCTTCATCATGTTGCTCTCGGCGATCGGGAGCTGGACGTCGGTGCGCCAGAAGACCTCCTCCTACTACTCGTTGCTCCTCGTGCTGACCACGGGAATGCTCGGCGTCTTCATGGCGCTCGATCTCTTCCTGTTCTACGCGATGTGGGAGGTCATGCTCGTCCCGATGTACTTCATCATCGGGATATGGGGCGGTCAGCGTCGCATCTACGCGAGCATGAAGTTCTTCATCTACACGATGATTGGCTCGCTGCTGATGCTCGTCGGAATCATTTACCTGGGGCTCGCCGCTAGGCAGCCACACCTGGTGAATGGCGCCCCGGTGATGATCAACGGCGCGATGGAGATGATACCGAACTTCTCCTACGACGCGATCATGGCGCAGGTGCAGCTCACTCCGCAGGCGGGGATGTGGCTCTTCGGCGCCTTCTTCCTCGCGTTCGCGGTGAAAGTGCCGATGTTTCCGTTCCATACCTGGCTGCCCGACGCGCACGTCGAGGCACCGACGGCGGGGTCGGTGGTGCTGGCGGCGATCATGCTCAAGCTGGGGACTTTCGGCTTCCTGCGTCTCGCCGTGCCGCTCTTTCCCGGCGCCGCATTGAACCCCACCATTCGAGGGATCGTCCTCACTCTCGCCGTGATCGGCATTGTGTACGGCGCGCTGGTCTCGCTCGTCCAGCCCGACTTCAAGAAGCTCGTCGCGTACAGCTCCGTCAGCCACCTCGGCTTCGTGATGCTCGGCATCTTCGCACTCACCGTGCAGAGCGTGCAGGGCGCGTTGATGGTGATGATCAACCACGCACTCTCCACCGGCGCGCTCTTCTTTCTCATCGGCATGATCTACGAGCGACGGCACACGCGATTGATCGCCGCGTACGGAGGCATCGCGCGCGTGGTGCCGCTCTTCTCGACGATGCTCCTGTTCGTTTCGCTCAGCTCGATCGGCGTTCCGGGCACGAATGGCTTCGTCGGTGAGTTCCTGGTGCTGCTCGGCGCCTATCGCACCTATCCCATCCTCGCGGTCATCAGCGCGACGAGCGTCATCATTGCGGCGGCGTACATGCTGTGGGCGGTGCAACGCATTCTCTTCAATCCGCTCGACAAGCCCGAGAACGAGCATATTCCCGATATGAATCGCCGCGAGCTCCTGTTCATGGCTCCCTTGGTTGCCGGCATCATCTGGCTGGGCGTATATCCGGCACCGGTGCTTCGCCGCCTGCAGCCCGCCGCCGAGCAGTTCGTGCGCATCGTTGAAACGCGCGCGGCCATGTCGCGCGTCGTGATTGGCGGGGGCCGCTGATGCGTACCTTCGATCTCGCGATTCCATCGCAGCTCAGCGCCGCGCTCATCCCCGATCTGCTGCTCATGGGGGGCGCATTGGCGCTCCTGCTCTGGGCGGTCTGGCGGAAGGAGTCGGCCTCGCATCAGCGCAGCGTCGGCGTTCTCTCCATCGGGCTTTGCGTGGCGACGCTCGTCGCCGTCGTGCTGATGATGTTCGAGCGCGGCGTCGCGACCGACGGTCCGATCGCCGTGGACAACTTCCGCTGGATGGCGGACATCATCATCCTGCTGGGAACCATCGGCGCGATCGCACTCGGTATCGACGATAACGATCGCGCCGGGACGACGACCGCCGAAATGCACGTCCTCATCCTGCTCGCGTCGAGCGGCATGATGCTGCTCGCCGCGGCGCGCGACCTCATGATCGTCTTCCTCGGCATCGAGCTGATGTCGATCTCGGTCTATGCGCTCGCCGGTCTGAACCGTCGCAGCGAGCGGTCGGCCGAGGGCGCGCTCAAGTACTTCCTCCTCGGCGCCTTCTCGACCGCGTTCCTCCTCTATGGAATCGCGCTCGTCTATGGCGCGACGGGAACGACCGGACTCCACCAGATCGGCTTGCGTGTCGTCGAGCAGGAGCTCTTCACGAGCCCGCTGCTGCTGATCGGCATCGCGATGCTGCTCGTCGGCTTCGGCTTCAAGGTCGCTATCGTGCCGTTCCACATGTGGGCGCCGGACGTCTACGACGGGTCGCCGAATCCGATCACCGCCTACATGGCCGCGACCGTGAAGACGGCGGCATTCGCCGCATTCCTGCGCGTATGGCTGGAAGCGTTCGGCGGCGAGTTCGTGAGCTGGCATCGCGCTGTCGTTGGACTCGCGATCGCGACGATGGTGATCGGTAACGCCATCGGGCTCGTGCAGCGCAACCTCAAGCGGTTGCTGGCCTACTCGTCCATCGCGCACGCCGGATTCATCCTCGTCGCCATCGCGGCGGGAACGGAGCAGGGCGCGTCGGCCATGCTGTTCTATCTGCTTGCGTACACGCTCGCCACCTTCGGTGCCTTCGCCGTCATCGTCGTGCTGTCGCGCGGTGACGCCCCCGTGACCACCGACGACGTCAGCGGGCTCTGGACCGTGCGGCCGTGGCTCGCCCTCGGCATGACGGTGTTCATGCTCGCGTTGATGGGCTTCCCGATCTTCGGCGGCATCGGCTTCTTCGCCAAGTGGTACGTGCTCAAGGCGGCGCTTCAGGCGCCGGAGCCGCAGACACTGCTCGCCGTGGTGCTGGTGCTCACCACCGTCATCTCGGCCGGTTACTACCTCTACGTCATCATGGTGATGTTCATGCGGCCGCGGCGCGAAGACGCGCCCGCCGTGGGCGCGACGCCCGCGTGGACACAGTTCGTGATGGTGGCCGCGGCCGCGACGATTCTCATCCTCGGCGTCATGCCCGATCTCGCCGTGCGGTACGCGACGGTCGGCGTACCTCGACTCACGGCTCCGGCCGACGTGGCGAAGATCGCACCGTCGCAGCCAGCCGCGCTGATACGCTAACTGCGCGGGGCCGCTCCGGCGGCTTCGCTGTCCTTCGCCCTCCCGCATGAGCATCGCCGCTGGAATATTTCGGCAGTACGACATTCGTGGCGTCGTTGACGCGGACCTCACCGTCGACGCCGCGCACGCCATCGGCGGCGCGTACGCTGCACTCATGGGCGAGCGCGGCGTCACCGGTGAGGTCGCGGTTGGCCGCGACAACCGGCCGAGCGGTGACAAGCTGCGCGATGCCCTCGTCGATGGATTGACTGGTGCGGGGGTGCGCGTCGTCGACATTGGCGTCGTGCCGACTCCCGTTCTCTACTGGAGCCTGCACCACCTGCCCGTGATCGGTGGCATTCAGATCACCGGCTCGCACAATCCGCCGGAATACAACGGCTTCAAGCTGTGTTTTGGAACGGAGTCGCTGTATGGACACGATCTCCAGCACCTCCTCGCGCTCATTCGCGCGAACGCCGCGCCGAAAGGGCAGGGCGCGGTACGTCACGAAGATCTGATCGAGCGATATGTCGCCGACATCGTGAAGCGGACCGGACCGCTCACGCGTCCGATGAAGATCGTCTACGACTGCGGCAATGGTGTCGGCGCACTCGTCGCGCCGCAGCTCATGCGCGCGCTCGGCGTCGACGCGGTGGGGCTCTTCACCGAGAGCGACGGGACCTTTCCGAACCATCATCCCGACCCCACGGTCCCCGAGAATCTGCAGGATCTCATCGCGGCGGTGAAGCGAGAGGGCGCGGAGCTCGGCGTCGCCTTCGATGGTGACGCGGACCGAATCGGTCTCGTGGACGATCAGGGCCGCATCATCTGGGGCGACCACATCCTGATCCTCTATGCGCGGGATGTGCTGGAGCGCACGGGCAAGGGCCAGCCGATCATCTTCGACGTGAAGTGCAGCCAGGCGCTCACCGACGAGATCGCGCGCGCCGGCGGTACGCCAGTCATGTGGAAGACGGGGCACTCCCTCATCAAGGACAAGATGAAGGAGCAGCACGCTCCGCTCGGGGGAGAGATGTCGGGCCACATGTTCTTCAGCGAGGGCTTCTACGGCCACGACGACGCCCTTTACGGCGCCGCGCGGCTACTTCGCATCGTCGCCGGCTCGGGTCACACGGTGCGGGAGCTTCTCGCCGACGTGCCGGCCTTCGTGAACACACCGGAGATTCGCGTCGAGTGCGGCGACGACCGCAAATTCGAACTCGTCGAGCGCGCGGTCGCGCACTTCCGGTCCACCCATGACGTGCTCGACGTGGACGGCGTTCGCGTCCTCTTCGGCGACGGCTGGGGATTGATCCGCGCGTCGAATACGCAGCCGATTCTCGTCACGCGCTACGAGGCACGCTCCGCCGAGAGACTCGCCGTCATCCGCAACGAGATGGAGAGTTGGATTCGGTCGCAGGGCGTCACCGTTTGACGTGACGGGGCGCCGCGTCTTCGGCGGTGCGATCGCCGTCACCGCGCTGGTGCTCCTCCTGGGGCGTTGGAGCGCATCGCTCTATACGGAGCACCGCTGGTACGCCTCACTCGGAGCGCAGGACGTCTGGCGCGCGAAGGTGGCAACGACCGCCACGCTCACGGTGGTCTCCTTCGCGTTCGCGGCACTGTTCGCGTTCGTGAATCTGTACGCGGTGCGGCAGTCCGTGGTGTCGCTCGTGCTGCCGCGGCGCATCGCGAACATCGAGATCGGTGAGGAGGTGCCGCGCCGCTATCTGTTCGCAGCGGTCGTCGCACTGTCTGTCCTGATGGGTGGCCTGCTCACCTTCTCGCCGGATCACTGGTACGAAGCGCTGCTGGCGAGCGTGGGCAAGTCGTTCGGCGAAGCAGATCCCTACTTCGGAGCCGACCTCGGCTTTTTCGTCTACTGGCTGCCCTTCGAGACGGCGATCCACGTCTGGTCCGTCATCGTTCTTGTCTCGGTGACCGGGCTCGTCGTCGCGCTCTACGCGCTGACGCCGAGTCTGCGCTGGGACCGCGGCACGCTTTACGTCTCGGCGTACGTGCGCCGCCACTTCACGATGCTCGGCGCCGTCCTTCTGCTCGTCCTCGCGTGGAGCTATCGCCTCGGGATGTACCGGCTGCTCGTCTTCGGTGGCGGAGCGGCGGGCGTATTCACGAGTGTGGATCATCGCCTCGTCCCGGCGATGCTACTCCTCTCGGTGGTGACGCTCTGCGCCGCGATCGTCGTGGTCTGGGCAGGGTGGACGGGTCAGATGCGACTGGCCTTCGCTGCGGTGACCACAGTGATGGTGCTCTCGCTCGCGAGTCGTACGGTGGCGCCGCTCGTCATGCGCCGGTCGATGGATCCGGCGGCGCGCGTCAAGCAGGAGTGGCCATACGTCGCGACGCGATTGAACTTCACGCGCCGAGCGTATGGCGTCGACCGTATGCACGCCGAGCTGCTCGGCGCCGGATTCGCGACGCCTGCCGACGTGGCTACGCATCTCGCGGTCTGGGATGGCGCGACACTCGCGCGCGCTGCCGAGCGGCTGCCGCGCGTTCGTGTGATCGGCGACCGCGCGGCGTGGCAGACGACACCGTCGGGCATGAGCGCGCTGCTGGTCGAGCGTGGCAGCGAAGGCAATCCCGATACGCGCGAGGTGTGGAGCGTCGGCCGGTTCGATCCGACCTCGGCGGACGAGCGCGGACTTCCGATGCGCGCGCCGGGCGCGTCGCTCGTCGGCGACGAGCTCGTCGTCGGTGAGCCTGCGGTGTATGACTCGGCGCCGAGCTACGGCGTGATTTCCGATTCGTTGCGCCAGTTGGCGGGCGTCGAGATGGTCTCGACTCGCTCGCGGCTGATGTATGCGTGGAGCCTGCAAAACTTTCGTTTGCTGTTTGGAGAGCTTCCGCCGAATCGCCCTGTGATGGTGCAGCGCCGTGCCATTCGCGATCGCGTGCAGGCGCTCGTGCCCTTCTTCGTGCAGGGGAGCGAGGTGGTGCCCCTCATTACAGGAGACACCCTGTACTGGGTCCTCGAGCTGTACGCCGCGTCCGGTAGCTATCCGCTCTCGCAACGCTTCACGGTGCTTGGCGAGGAGCGAAGCTACCTCCAGCATGCGGCAACGGCCCTCGTTCATGCTGCCTCCGGGCGCGTGAGCTTCATCATCGGCTCGGCACCAGATCCCGTGACGATGAGCTGGGTCGCGCGATTCCCTCAGCTCTTCAAGGCAGCATCCACACTCTCGCCGGCGCTGCGCGCGCTGCTGCCTCCGCTCACCGACGCGGCGCACACGCAGGCGCTCGCCTTCGCGGCCGCGGGCTTTCGCGGAGACAGCCTCGAGGTGAAGCACTTCGCCACGCCGGAGGGAGCAGACTCGTCCGCGGCAGCGCGCGAGCCCGCCCATGCCGTGCTTCCCGCGCTCGGCGGAGTGTCGTCCATCTGGCCGCTGCTCGATTCCACCGAGCGTGTCCGCGGCGTCGTCGCCGCGACAGGCGGAGTGGCTCGGGCCACGTCCTGGCTGCCGATCGCCAGCGACGGAAAGCGATGGGGCGCTGTGGTGGACCTGCTTCGCATGGCCGACTCGGCACAGCACGAGAACGGGACGGTGCGCGCGCCGCTGCGCGTCGTTCCCCTTGGAGAGCGGGCGTTGTACGTGCAGCCCATTTTCCAGTGGCGTCCGGGCGCTACGCCGACTCTTGCTCGCATCGCCGCGTTTGGTGGCGACAGCGCACGCGTCGGTGCGACGCTGGCGGCGGCGCTGGGCACGACCCCGAGCGATCGCCGGAAAGGTCCGGCCGTCGCGCCCGATTCGCACCTCCGCGCTGACAGCCTCTACCGGGCCATGCGCGACGCGCTCGGCCGGGGAGACTGGGTCGCATTTGGACGGGCCTTCGACGCTCTCGGGCTCGTGCTCCGCGCAACCAACCCGTGAGCTTGCCCGCGTCACGGGAGGGGTCTAGCTTGCCATGGCTATCTCATGGTTACAACCGTAGCGCCGACCGCCGTCATTGCGCTGGGAGGAAATGCTCTGGCGCCGGCGGGCGAGAAGAGCACCATCTACGATCAGTTTCGCCATGCGCGCGACAGCCTCGGCCCCATTGTCGATCTCGCGAATGATGGCTGGAACCTTTGCGTCGTACACGGGAATGGGCCGCAGGTGGGCGACGAGCTCGTGCGCAACGAGATCGCCCGTCGCGAGGCCAGTCCACTTCCGCTCGGCGTGCTCGTTGCGGCGACGGCGGGCTGGATCGGTTACATGGTGCAGCAGTCCATCGAGAATGCGCTTCGGCGCGCGGGCTCCGTACGAGATGTTGCGACGATCATCACGCAGGTGCAGGTGCGCGCGGACGATCCCGCGCTGACGAATCCGACGAAGTTCATTGGTCAGGCTCTCAGTGCGGAGCGCGCCGACGAGCTGCGGCGTGAAGGACACGAGGTGAAGGAGGATGGCCGAGGCAACCTGCGCCGCGTCGTAGGCAGTCCCGAGCCACAGGCGGTTCACGAGCTACAAATCATCAAACGGCTCGTCGAGCAGGGTACTCTCGTCATTGCATGTGGCGGCGGTGGTGTTCCGATCTACGACGATCCGGTGAAGGGATGGGAGGGGATCGACGCGGTGGTGGACAAGGACCTCGCCGCGGCGGTGCTCGCGCGGGATCTGGGTGCGACACTGTTGTTGATCATGACCGACGTGGATGCGGTATACGCCAATTGGGGTACGCCGCAGCAGCGGCCGCTTCGTCGCCTCACGGCAGACGAGGCGGCGGAGATGGACCGCGCGGGAGCATTCGGCGAGGGCAGCATGGCGCCGAAGATTCGGGCGGCAATCGATTTTGCGCGGCGCACCAGTGGCCGCGCAATCATCACGGAGCTCAGTCGCGGCCGCGAAGCGGTGCTCGGCAGAGCTGGGACGACTATCACAGCGGAGAAGGCGTGAACATACACGAATATCAGGCCAAGGACATCCTGCGCGCCGAAGGCGTGCCGATTCCGCCCGGAGAGGTTGCGACCACTCCCGAAGAGGCCGAAGCGATAGCGAAGAAGCTGGGCGGCATGGTTGTGGTGAAGGCGCAGGTGCACGCAGGCGGCCGAGGCAAGGCTGGCGGCGTGAAGCTGGCGAAAACGCCCGCGGAGGCCCGAGAGGTAGCAAATAGGATTCTCGGCATGCAGATCAAGGGTCTCACCGTCTACAAGGTGCTTGTCACCGCGGCGGCGGACATTGCCAGCGAGGCGTACGTCGGCATCATTCTCGACCGCGCGTCCAGAAAGCCGGTGTTCATGGTGAGCCCGGCCGGTGGCATCGACATCGAGGAAGTCGCCGCGTCGACGCCAGAGAAGATTCTCAAGCTGCCCGTCGATACGCGCTACGGACTCCAGCCGTACCAGGCATCGGAACTCGGCTTCTTCCTCTTCGACGACGTGAAGAAGGTACGCGCCGCTTCGAAGATCATGATGGCGCTCTATCAGGCGTTCATGCGGAACGGCGCATCGCTCGCCGAGATCAATCCCCTCGTCGTCACGACGGCCGGCGACGTCATCGCATTGGACGCGAAGATGGTGATCGACGACAACGAGCTCGATCGCCTTCCACAAATCGAAGCCTTGCGCGACGAGACGGCGGAAGAGCCGAGCGAGGTCGACGCACGGAACTCGCACCTCACCTTCATCAAGCTCGACGGCGATGTCGGTTGCATCGTCAACGGCGCCGGCCTCGCGATGGCGACGATGGACCTCGTGAAGTACTACGGCGGCGAGCCGGCGAACTTCCTCGACATCGGCGGCTCGTCCAATCCGGAAAAGGTCGTGAATGCGCTGCGCATCGTCACCGCCGACCCGAGCGTCAAGGCCATCCTGTTCAACATCTTCGGCGGCATCACGCGCACCGACGACGTGGCGAACGGCATCGTGACCGCGACGAAAGCCAATCCGCTCAGGATTCCCATCGTCATCCGCCTCACCGGCACGAACGAAGAGATCGCCATGAAGATTCTCACGGAAAACGGCTTCAGCGCCTCGTCCGATATGGACGAAGCCGTGAAGAAGGCCGTTGAACTCGCGAAGGGAGGAAAGGCCGCGTGAGCATCTTCATCGACAACTCCACGACGCTCATCGTGCAGGGAATCACCGGTCGTGACGGTGGCTTCCACACCAGGCAGATGATCGAGTACGGCACGAAGGTCGTCGGCGGCGTGACGCCTGGAAAGGGCGGACAGAAGTTCGACGACGCGGTGCCGGTGTTCAATACGGTGCACGCAGCCGTGAAGGCGACTGGCGCGAACACGAGCGTCATCTACGTGCCGCCCATGTACGCCGCCGATGCGATGATGGAAGCGGCGGATGCCGGCATCAAGTTCATCGTCTGCATCACGGAAGGCGTTCCCGTGCTCGACATGACACGCGTCTATCCGTTCGTGAAGGAGAAGGGCGCGCGCCTGCTCGGCCCGAACTGCCCGGGGCTCATCACGCCGGGGCAGAGCAAGGTGGGCATCATCCCCGGGCGCATCTGCACACCTGGCAACATCGGCGTCGTCAGCCGCTCCGGCACGCTGACGTATGAAATCGTCTATCAGCTCACGCGTGCCGGCATGGGACAAAGCACGTGTGTCGGCATCGGCGGCGATCCGATCAACGGGACGAACTTCATCGACTGCCTGGCGGCGTTCGAGAAGGATCCGAACACGAAAGCCGTCGCGATGATGGGCGAGATTGGCGGCACGGATGAGCAGGAGGCAGCGGAGTTCGTCGCAAAGCACATGAAGAAGCCGGTCGTCGGATTCATTGCCGGTCAGACAGCGCCGCCGGGTCGCCGCATGGGCCACGCGGGCGCGATCATTTCCGGCTCCGCCGGTACGGCCGCCGAGAAGCTCGAGGCGTTCGAGAAGGCCGGGATCGGTATCGCCAGGCGCCCGATCGACTTCGTCGCGGAACTGCAAGCCCGCATGTGAGTGCCCTGACGTGAGACTGCGCGATTTCCTCGCGCCCGAGCGGGCCGTCGTCCCGCTCGCTGCCCGTACGCTCCAGGAGGCTGCCGCTCAGCTCCTGGAGTGTCTCGCGTTCGCGCACAGCGTGATCGACGCCGCGAAGCTCTCGCGGCGTGTGAGCGAGGCGAAGGCGGAGGACGTCGTCGCAATGGGAGATCGGGCATTCCTGCTGCACTACCGCACGGACGCCGTCGGACAGCTTCTTGTGGGGATCGGAGTCTCGAGGGAGCCACTCTGCTTCCGTTCCGGCGAGGAGGAGGAGAAGTGCGCACGCATCGTGCTCCTCATCGTCACGCCGCCGCGGCATGCGGCGCGCTATCTCCAGGTCGTGGGCGCCTTCGCGCGTCTTCTGCGAAAACCGGAAGTCCTGTCGGCGATTCTTGCCGCGCCGGATCCCGCGACCCTCGTCGAGCTCGAGAGCTTTACCGGATATCAACTCCCGGAGCAGTTGACCGTACGTGATGTGATGAGCGATCATCCCCTGACGGTGCGCGTCGACTCTCCGCTGCGGGAGGTGGCGCGCACGCTCGTCCGAACTGGGTTGGGCGCCCTCCCGGTCGTGGACGACGAAGAGCGGGTGCTCGGCATGGTGAGCGAACGCGAAGTGATTCGGCATCTGCTCACCATTCAGGCATTCACCGGGCCCGACGCACGCGTTGCCGCTCCGCCCACGATCGGCACCAAGACCGTTCGCGACGTGATGACCCGACAGGTTCTCTGCGTCGCGCCGGGACAACCGCTCGCCGAAGTCGCGTCATTGATGAGCAACAAGGACGTCGACCGCGTCCCCGTGGTCCGCGAGGGCCGTCTGGTCGGCTTCCTCACTCGTGGGGACATCGTTCGCAAATTGATTGGATCTTGATCATGGGCGTCGCCCCGAGCACACTTCACGGAGCAAACGAGATGGCTGACAACTACACGCTCACGATCGTCAAGCCGGATGCTTTTGGCGCCGGCAAGGCCGGAAAGATCATCGCCGTCCTCGAGGAGAAGGGATTCTCCATCATGGCGTCGCGCGTGCTGCGCATGACCAGGGAGCAGGCGGGACAGTTCTACGAAGTGCATCGCGAGCGTCCCTTCTACGGAGAGCTCGTCGAGTTCATGACGTCGGGCGCCTGTATGCCTCTGATTCTCGAACGCGATGACGCGGTCGCGTCGCTGCGCGATGCGATTGGTGCGACGGACCCCGCGGATGCAGCGGCGGGCACGGTGCGCAAGCTGTTCGCGGAGTCGAAGGGACGGAATGCAATTCACGCTTCCGACTCAGACGAGAACGCTGCGCGTGAGGCGCGCTTTTTCTTCGCAGAATGTGAGTGGGCGCGCTAGTGGCGACAGGCCGCTAACTCTTCGCCCCATGCGGACTTGTAAAGAGGGACCGTTCCGACTAAGTTTGATGGCTATGCTGTCCTTTGACATCCGGTCGCTCACCGAACATGCCGTCACCGTCGACGACACTCTGTCGGCGGATGACCCGGTGTGGGAGGACGGGGACCCAACGCCGTCGGCGCCACTTCGCGTGAAGGGGCGTTTGTCGTCGGCAGGGCCGAGCCGGTTCTATTGGCACGGCTCGATTGAGGGAGATGTGGCGCTGGCGTGTAGCCGCTGTCTGGGCAACACGGAGGCCCACGTGTCGAATGAAGCGCACCTCATCTTCGCGGAAGCGGGGACGGAGGGCGTCGAAGACGATCCTGATGTATTTCTGCTCGACGACCGGTCATCCGAGCTCGATCTGCGACCCGCCGTGCGAGAGCAGTGGCTGTTGAACGTTCCAGGCTACGCGTTGTGCCGGGACGACTGTAAGGGGCTATGCCCGACGTGCGGGGCCGAGTTGAACCTCGGTCCGTGTGCGCACGTCGCGCAGAGCTGAGTCGCCCGGTTCTTATCCTTTTCCGACCAGACAATGGCCGTCCCGAAACGCAGAACCAGTAAGCGAAAGAAGCGCGCCCGCAACACGCACAAGACAGCGCCTGCGATCGCGATTCAGAAGTGCCCGCGGTGCCAGGCGATGAAACGTCCGCACCACGTGTGTGCCGAGTGCGGGTACTATGCAGGTGAGCAGCGAGTCTCGGCCAAGGAAGCCTGACTTTGGCGCGGATCGCGTTGGACGCCATGGGGGGCGACTTCGCTCCCCAGGCGACCGTAGCCGGCGCGCTGTTGGCGCTCGCCGAGCTCGATCCCGCTCATAGCATTCAACTCGTCGGCCAGACCGCCGTCGTAGAAGCGCAGTTACGCGACCTTCTCGACGGTGAGCTGTCCGCTTATGCCGTTTATCGCGATCGGCTCTCGATCGTCGAAGCGCCCGATGTCATCGAGATGACGGACAAGCCCAGCGCCGTGGTGCGTGGGAAGCCGAACAGCTCGATGGCTGTCGGGCTGCGCTTGCAGTCGGAAGGCAAATCCGACGCGTTCGTCTCCGCCGGCAGTACGGGCGCGCAGATGGCCACGTCCATGGTGCTCCTTCGGATGCACGCCGGCCTCAAGCGGCCGGCCATCGCGACCTTCTTCCCCTCGCTGCGGAACACCCTCGTCGTGCTCGATTCGGGCGCGAACGTGGACTGTTCTCCCGAAGAGCTCGTGCAGTTCGCGCGACTCGGCGCGACGTATGCCCAGTGCGTCCTGGGACGCGCGAATCCCGCCGTCGGGCTGCTGAGCATTGGCGAAGAGCCGGAGAAGGGCAACGCCGTCACGAAGGAGACGCACCTGCTGCTCAAGGTGTCAGGACTCAACTTCATCGGCAACGTCGAGGGACGCGATCTTCCCGCGGGCGCCACCGAGCATCATGACATCGACGTCGTCGTGTGTGACGGATTCGTCGGCAACGTGCTCCTCAAGTTCTACGAGGCGATCGCCCCGCTGATGATCGAGACCTTGCGCAAGGCCGGCGTCGACGGCGCACAGCTCGAGGCGGGGCTCAAGCACCTCGACTACTCGGAGCACGGCGGGGCTCCGCTGCTTGGCGTCAGAGGCGTGAGCATCATCGCACATGGCAAGTCGTCGCCGCGCGCGATCAAGAACGCGCTCAAGGCGGCCGCGCAGGCGGTGACGAGCGGCATGAACGACCTCATCGGCCAGCGTCTCGGCACGGTGACGGAGAGCGCGGCGTGAAGCGGCCGATCGCGTACATCGCGGGCACGGGGCGGGGCGTCCCGGCCCGGGTGATGACGAATCACGACTTCGCCGCGCTGGGACTCGAGACCTCGCACGACTGGATCGTCGAGCGCACCGGCATCGTCGAACGACGCATCGCGAGCGACAGCGAGACGACCTGCTCGATGGCTGCGGAAGCTGCCCGCGCGGCGATGGCGCGTGCCGGCGTGCAGCCGGGCGAAATCGACGCGATCGTCCTCAGCACGGCGACCTCCGATCGTCTGCTTCCGTCGACGGCGGTGTATCTGCAGGCGGAGCTCGGCGCCACGCGGGCGGCCGCCTTCGATCTGTCGGCCGCCTGCTCGGGCTGGATTTATGGGATGACCTTGGCCGAGGGGCTGATGCAGTCCGGCATGGTCGAGACGGCGCTCGTCGTCGGGTCGGAGAAGATGAGCTCCATCGTCGACTGGCAGGACCGCTCGACGTGTGTGCTGTTCGGCGATGGCGCTGGCGCGGCTATCCTCAAGCGCAATAAGTTGCACGCGAACAAGGGCATCCTGAGCGCCTTCATGCGCAGCGACGGCACACTGGCCGAGCTGCTGTGGCGTCCGAGCGGCGGGGCGAAAGCGCCGTTCAGTCAGGCCGTGCTCGACGATCGCTCCAGCTACGTGAGAATGGCCGGGCGCGAGACTTTCCGGTACGCCGTTCGGTCGATGAGCGAAGCGTGCGACCGCGCCCTCGACGGCGCGAAGCTTCGCGCAGACGACATCGACATTCTCATCCCGCACCAGGCCAACGTCCGCATCATCGAGACGACGGCCAAATACGCGAACATCCCGATGGACAAGGTCTACGTGAACGTGGACCGGTACGGCAACACCTCCTCGGCCTCGATTCCGATCGCCCTTGATGAGGCGATCGAGTGCGGCCGCGTGAAGGAGGGCACCACGGCGCTGCTCGTCGCGTTCGGCGCGGGCTTCACGTGGGGCTCGATGGTCGTTCGCTTCTAGCGTGATGCCCAACGTCGTCCTCTTGTTTCCCGGTCAGGGGTCGCAGGCGCCGGGCATGGGAAGGGTTCTCGCTCAACGCTTTCCCGCCGCGCATGAGGTGTTTGCCGCGGCGGATGAAGTGATTGGCGCTCCGCTCAGCCGGCTCTGCTTTCACGGGCCAGCGGACGAGCTCACGCGCACGCTCAACGCGCAGCCGGCGCTATTAACGCACGGGGCCGCGGTCTGGGCGGTCGTACGCGATGTCGTGGCGCCGATGGTCGTTGCGGCGGCGGGGCACTCGCTCGGCGAGTTCACCGCGTATCACGCCGCCGACGCGCTGGCGCTGCCCGAGGCGGTTCGTCTCGTCAGGAAGCGTGGCGAGCTCATGTATGATTCGGGCGTACGGCGTCCCGGTGCCATGGCCGCCATCCTTGGCGACATGACATCCTCCATCGAGGACGTTTGTGCCGAGGCGAGCTCCGAAGGAATCGTCGTGCCGGCGAATTTCAACTCTCCGGGACAGATCGTCATCAGCGGCGAGCCCGCTGGCGTCGAGCGCGCGATGGTGCTCGCCAAGGCGGCCGGCGCGAAGCGGGTGATCAAGCTCAATGTGAGCGGCGCATTTCACTCGCCGCTCATGACAGAAGCAGCCGCAGGACTCGAGGAAGCGCTCGGCATGGCGCATCTGGCCGACCCACGCTTCCCAGTTTACGCGAACGTGAACGGCCAACCCGTTCGCGACGCTGCACTTGCCCGGCGGCTGCTCGTGGATCAGCTCACGGCACCAGTGCAGTGGATTCGCGAGATCGAAGCCATCGCCGCGGCGCATGCGGACGCCCTCTACGTGGAGATGGGCCCGGGCGCGGTGCTCAAGGGTCTCGTGAAGAAGATCGCCCCAGCTCTGAACGTCGTCACCTGCGGCACGGCCGCCGAGGTTGACGCCCTGCTCGCGATGGTGACTGCGTGAAGATCGACCTGACGGGGCGTTCGGCGCTCGTGACGGGCAGTACCCGCGGCATTGGCCGCGCGATCGCCGGAACGCTGGCAGAGGCAGGCGCACGCGTGGCGATCGTCGGACGCGATCAGGCGCGCGCCGCCGCCGTCGCGGCGGAGATCGGCAGCTCGGCACAGGGGTTCGGTGCCGACGTCAGTGATCCTGCTTCCGTCGTAGCGCTCGTCGAGGCGGTCGAAGGTGCCTTCGGGCAGATCGACATCCTCGTGAACAATGCCGGCCTGACAAGGGACAATATTCTGTTCCGCATCAAGGACGACGACTGGGATATGGTGCTCGATGCCAATCTTCGTGGCGCGTTCGTCGCCATCAGAGCGGCCGCGCGCGGCATGATGAAGCGGCGCTGGGGGCGGATCATCAACATCGCCAGCATCGTCGGAATAACGGGAAACAAGGGGCAGGCGAACTACGCGGCCAGCAAGGCGGGGCTCATCGGCCTCACCAAGTCGGTGGCGAAGGAGCTCGGCTCGCGCAACATTCTCGTCAACGCCGTCGCACCCGGTTTCATCGAGACCGACATGACGGCCGCGATGACGCCCGAGGCGCGAGCCGCGCTCTCCGGACAGATTCCGCTGGACCGGCTCGGAAGCCCAAAGGACATCGCAGGAATGGTCGCATTTCTCGCGTCGGACCACGCGTCGTACATCACGGGGCAAGTTCTCGTGGTGGATGGCGGCATGGTCATGTGACGTCCGGTAGCAGCACGTGACAATCTCGTAGAACTTTCGCTAACTTTCCCGCGTTCTTCACCCACAGGAGCCAGTTCCATGGCCGACAATGCCAAGAAGGTCCGTGACATCATCGAGAAGGAGCTCGGCGTCGAGCGCGACAAGATGACCGACGAAGCGAGCTTCATCGAAGATCTCGGGGCCGACAGCCTCGACATCGTCGAGCTGGTGATGGAATTCGAGAAGGAATTCAACATCGACATCCCGGACGAGGACGCGGAGAAGCTGCGCACGGTCGGTGATGCGGTGGCCTACCTGAACAGCAAGGTCGGCGCGTAATGCGACGTCGGGTCGTCGTCACTGGTCTTGGTGCCGTAACGCCCCTCGGCAACGACGTGGCGACGACTTGGCGCGCCTTGCAGGATGGCGTGTCGGGGGCGTCCGGAATCACGAAGTTCGATGCCTCGACGTTTCCGGTGCGCTTCGCCTGCGAGGTTAAGGGCTTCGATCCGCTCAAGGTCATGGAGCGGAAGGAAGCGAAGCGGACGGATCCTTACACGCAGTACGCCGTCGCCGCGTCCGTGGAGGCGATGGCTGACGCCGGCCTGACTGGCGGCACCTACGATGTCGATCGCCTGGGCGTGATCATTGGCAGCGGCATCGGCGGGCTGAAGAGCTTCGAGGAGCAGCACGATATCTACCGCGAGCGCGGGGCGAGCAAGATCAGCCCCTTCTTCATCCCGATGTTCATTGCTGACATTGCCGCGGGCGTCGTGTCCATGCGCTTCAACGCGCGTGGACCCAACTACGCCACCGTCTCGGCATGCGCCAGCAGCGCGCATGCCATTGGCGACGCATTCCGTACGATTCAGTACGGAGACGCGGACGTGATGATCTCCGGTGGCGCCGAGGCCGCCGTGACCGCCATGTCGATTGGTGGCTTTGCCAACATGAAGGCGCTCTCGACGCGCAACGACAGCCCCGAGACGGCGTCGCGCCCATTCGACAAGGATCGGGACGGATTCGTCATGGGTGAAGGCGCGGGCATCGTCATTCTCGAATCGCTCGACCATGCCTTGGCGCGCGGTGCGAGAATCTACGGCGAGTTGGCCGGCTATCGGGCGACTGGCGATGCGTACCATCTCACCGGCCAGCTTCCGGATCACGAAGGGCTGCAGCGCGCCATGCGCGGCGCACTCGCCGACGGCGGTCTCACCCCGGCGGACGTCGACTACGTCAACGCGCACGGCACCTCCACGCCCCTCAATGACTCGAATGAAGCAAAGGCGATCGCGACGGTCTTTGGTGAGGCCGCCAGTCGCGTCAGCGTCTCGTCCACCAAGTCCATGACCGGGCACATGCTTGGCGCGGCGGCCGGATTGGAGTTCCTCGTAGCCACGCTCGCCATTCGCGATCAGATCATCCCGCCGACTATCAATCACTTCACGCCGGATCCGGAGTGCGGCGATCTGGACTTCACGCCGAACCACGCGAAGAAGCGTGAAGTGCGCGCCGCGCTGAGCAACAGCGCCGGCTTCGGCGGGCACAACGTCTCGATCGCCGTCACGCGCTACCAGGAGTAACCTCGTGGCTCTCGCCGTCTCGTTCGACCGCTCGCGTGTGACCGACCCTGCGTTGCTCCCGATCGCCGACAAGGTGATCGCGGGCGAGCGCCTTACCCACGCGGACGGCGCGGCGCTCTTCCACACGTCCGATCTGCTCGGTCTGGGCGCGATGGCCGATGCGTCGAACCGGGCGCGGAACGGGGATCGGGTCACCTTCGCGGCCAACCAGCACATCAATCCGACGAACGTCTGCATCCTGCGCAAGACGTGCGTCTTCTGCTCCTACGCGCGCCTTCCCAAGGAAGCCGGCGCGTATCGCTACACGATGGAGCAGGTGTGGGAGGAAGCTGCCCGCGTCGACGGCGACATCACGCGCGAGTTCCACATCGTCGGCGGGCTCGACATGCACGCGGGCTTCGCCTACTACGACGAGATGTTCCGCGGGCTCAAGGCGCGGCACCCGCAGGTCCACATCAAGGCGCTCACCGCCGTCGAGATCGCGCACATCGCGCGCATCGACAAGATGTCGGTTCGCGACGTCCTGATCGGACTGCGCGAGGCCGGACTCGACACCATGCCTGGCGGCGGCGCCGAGGTGTTCAGTCCCGGGGTTCGCGCCACGATCGCGGATCGGAAGCTGTCTGGCGCGGAGTACATCGACGTTCATCGCACGGCGCACGAGCTCGGCATTCGCACCAACTGCACGATGCTCTATGGACACGTCGAGACATTTGAAGACCGCATTCACCATCTCGGCCTGCTGCGCGATCTGCAGGACGAGACCGGCGGCTTCCTCGCGTACATTCCGCTCGCCTATCATCCGGACAACAACGAGCTCGGTGTGCAGCTCGGACGCACCGGCACCGCGACGACCGGTTTCGATGATCTGAAGAACCTCGCGGTCGGCCGCCTCTTCCTCGACAACTTCGCGCACGTGAAGTCGCACTGGATCATGGTCACGCCCGCCATCTCCCAGATGTCGCTGCACTTCGGCGTGAACGATCTCGAGGGCACCGTGGTGCGCGAGAAGATCTATCACGAGGCCGGCGCGCACACGTCGCAGGCGATGTCGCTCGACGAGATTCTGCGCATCATTCGCGGCGCGGGGAAGAGTCCGGCCGAGCGGGATTCGTTCTACAACGTGCTGCGCGTGTTCGACGAGGCGCCACGGCCGCACGCCGAGGCGGCTTGAGCGTGCGCGTCGGCCGGATTCCGTACATCAACTGCTATCCGGTGTACGGCGCGATCGACCGGAAGGTCGTCTCGCTCGACGCGCAGCTCGTTGACGGAGTGCCCACGGCGCTCAATCACGCCATGGCAGCCGGTACGCTCGACGTCAGCGTGATCTCGGCGGTGGAGTATGCGCGGGATGCGGCGCGCTATCTCCTGCTGCCCGATCTCGCGATCTCGTGCGACGGACCTGTGCGCAGCGTGATGCTCTTCTCGCGCCGGCCCGCCGAGACGCTGGAGGGCGGTCGGGTGCTCGTGAGCCGCAGCTCCATGACGAGCGTCGCGCTGTTGCAGTTGATGTTCGAGCAGGTCTGGCGCTCGTCGCCGGCGTTCCTGCCGGCGGACGCCGAGATCCCCGACCTCGCGCGCACGGGTGTCGAGTCGCATGACGCGCGACTCATCATCGGCGACGCCGCATTCATGCTGACGTCGGGCACGAGCGCGCTCGCGGCCGACTACCCGTACGTCTACGATCTCGGCGCGGTCTGGAAGGAGTGGACGGGGCTGCCCTTCGTGTTCGCCGTGTGGGTCGCGCAGCGCACCACGCCGGTGGCCGGCGCGCTCGCCGTCCACGCGCAGCTCATCCAGTCGCGCGACTGGGGGCTGGCACATCTCGATCAGCTCTCCGCCCAGGCGGCAGTCGTCACGGGCGTCTCGAAGCCCGCGGCGCTCGAGTATCTTTCCGGCCTCGATTATGGTCTCCGGTACGAGCATCTCGCGGGCCTCACGACTTTCTTCGGCAAGCTGGCCGCCAGTGGACGTGTTCCGAACGGCTCTCTCGCCTTTCTTCCGGCAGCCTGATGTATCCCATGCGTGATCTGCTCGATTTCTACACGAACGCTCCGCTGCTCGAGCTCGGCGCGGAAGCGGACCGGGTGCGGCAGCAACTGCATCCGCACAACACGGTCACGTACATCGTCGACCGCAACATCAACTACACTAACGTCTGCGTCGCCGATTGCGGATTCTGCGCGTTCTACCGGCGCCCGAAGGACGCGGAAGGGTGGACGCTGTCGTACGAGCAGATTGGCGCGAAGATCGACGAGACCAAGGCACTCGGCGGCGTGCAGATCCTGATGCAGGGCGGGCACAACCCGTACATCCCGTTCGAGTGGTACCTGGATCTGCTGCGCTACATCAAGCGCAACCATCCGATTCACGTGCACGGCTTCAGCCCGAGCGAAGTGGACTTCTGGGCGAAGCTTTATCGTATGGAAGCGCGCGACGTCATCCGCGAGTTGCAGAAGGCCGGTCTCGATTCGATTCCCGGCGGCGGCGGCGAGATTCTCGTGCAGCGCGTTCGCGACGAAGTCGCGAAGAAGAAGGCGAGCGCGGACCGCTGGCTCGAGATCATGGAGATCGCACATCAGGAGGGGATGAAGAGCTCCGTCACCATGATGTTCGGCATCGGTGAGACCTTGGCCGAGCGACTGGAGCACCTCGAGCGCGTGCGCGAGGTGCAGGCGCGCACCGGCGGTTTCACGGCGTTCATCTGCTGGCCGCTCCAGCCGGAGAACACGCCGCGGATGTCGCACATGCAGAAGACCGACGCCGTCAACTATCTGCGCACCGTCGCCATCTCGCGCATCGCGCTTCAAAACGTCCCCAACGTCCAGTCGAGCTGGGTCACGATGGGGATGAAGGTCGGGCAGACGGCGCTTCGCTTCGGCTGTAACGATTTCGGCTCGTTGATGATCGAGGAGAACGTCGTCTCCGCCGCCAACACCACGCATCGGACGTCGATCGAGGAGATGGAGCGGTTGATTCACGACGCGGGCTTCAAGTCGGCGCGACGTCGCCAGGACTACTCGATCATCGCGCCGGTCGCGGTCGCGGCGGCGTGATCGCCGACCGTCGTCTCGCCTTTCGCAGCGGCATCGGCTACGACTCCCACCGCTTCGCGCCTGGCGGTCCACTGACGCTCGGCGGCGTCGCGATTCCGAGCGACGTACACCTCCGCGGCCACTCCGACGGCGACGCCATCGCGCACGCCGTGACCGACGCCATCCTGGGCGCCGCGGCGCTGGGCGATATCGGTGCGATGTTCGCCGATACCGATCCCGCCAATGCGGGTCGAGATTCGATCGAGATGCTGCAGCTCGCGACTGCACGGCTGCACGCCGCGGGATGGCGGGTGCAGCAGCTCGACGTCGTCGTCATTGCCGAGACGCCGAAGATCGCACCGCACCGCGACGCGATGCGTGATCGCATCGCGAGCGCGGTCGGGCTCGAGCGCGGCGACGTGAGCATCAAGGGCAAGACGAACGAGGGAATGGGTTTCGTCGGCCGCGGTGAAGGCATCGCCTGCATGGCCACCGCGACGGTCGTCGCAAAGTAGCGCGATGAGCGACGCCGAGCGGCGTGCGCGCGGCTTTCTCCTGGCGCGCTTCACCGACTACGTCGCGCTCGAGCACGGCCTGTCGCCCCGGACCATCGAAGCGTATCAGCGCGACCTCACCCGTTTCGCGGAGTACGCCGAAGCGAAGGGCGTGCATGCTCCAGTCGACATCACCGCCACGCTGCTGCGCGAGTACGTGTACCATCTCAAGGACCTCGGGCTCTCGCCGGCATCGATCCGCCGCAATGTCTCGGCACTGCGAACGTACTTCCGCTTTCTCATCGGCGACGGCCTCGTCGTCCGCGATCCGAGCGAACGACTCGAGACGCCAAAGCGGTGGCGAAGTCTTCCCGACGTGCTCACGGTGGACGAGGTGCAGCGGCTGCTCGCCTCGCCGACACTGGACGACAATCTCGTCTTCCGTGACCGCGCGATGCTCGAGCTCGCGTACGGTGCCGGACTGCGCGTGTCGGAGTGGATCACGCTCGGGGTTCGTGATCTCCTGCTCGAGGAAGGACTCGTACGCGTGTTCGGAAAAGGGAGCAAGGAACGGCTCGTGCCCATCGGACGGTCGGCGATTGCGGCGGTCGCCGTCTACATTCGCGAGCAGCGTCCCAAGCTCGAGAAGGGCGAAGGGAAGGGCATTCTCTTCCTCAACGCGCGCGGCAAGCCGCTCACGCGCATGGGCGCGTGGAAGATTCTTCGCGGACATGTCGAACGAGCGGCGATTACGAAGCACGTGTCGCCCCATACGCTGCGCCACTCGTTTGCCACGCATCTCCTCGAGGGAGGCGCGGACCTGCGCGCCGTCCAGGAGATGCTCGGCCATTCCGACATCGCGACGACGCAGATCTACACGCACGTCGACCGGGAGTATCTGCGGCAGGTGCACCGGAGTTATCATCCACGCGGCTGACCTCGCCGCGCTGCTTCATTGCTACCGACCACCATGCTCCTCGTCATCGACAACTACGACTCGTTCACGTACAACCTCGTCCAGTACCTTGGCGAGCTTGGGGCCGAGGTCGTCGTCCGCCGCAACGACGCCATAACGGTCGAGGAGATCGCCGCGATGGCTCCGTCGGCGATGGTCCTCTCGCCCGGCCCGTGTGCGCCAGCCCAGGCGGGGATCACCGTAGAAGCCATTCGGGCGCTCGGCGACCGTATTCCGACCCTTGGGGTGTGCCTCGGTCACCAGGCTATCGGAGAGGCGTATGGCGGCCACGTAATCCGAGCGGCCCGAGCCGTGCATGGCAAGACGTCGCGCATCAATCACGATGGGCGTGATCTGTTCGCCGGGCTGCCATCACCGCTCGAGGTTGGACGCTACCACTCGCTCGTCGTGGAACGCTCGACGCTGCCCGCAACATTGAAGGTGGTGGCGACGTCGATGGACGATCCGAACGAGATTCATGCGCTACGCCATGTCACCCACCCTGTGTGGGGAGTTCAGTTCCACCCGGAGTCCGTGCTGACACCGAACGGCAAGCAGTTGCTGCGCAACTTCCTCGACCTCATCGCCGCGTGATGCGCACGACGCTCGCGCTGCTGTTGCTGGCGCCGTTGCTCGTGCGCGCACAGGACGTGACCGTACGCGAGGGCGCTGGCCGGCGGTCCGCCGAGATCATCCGCGAGACGGTCGCGCAACCGCATGTCGTGAAGTCAGGAACGGCACGTCTCGAGCTCCCGCGTGACAGCACCATCACGTCAACGCTCATCGTGATCGGCCGGCCGACCTATCTCGCGAGCAAGGTGCAGGGGAATGTCGTCGTCATCGGCTCGGATTTGTTTCTTCGTCCCGGCGTGGAGATCAGCGGCCACGCCGTCGCCATCGGCGGCACCGTCGCCACGACGACACTTGGACACGTCGGTGGCAAAATCGAGAGCTTTCGCGACGAGACGTACAACGTGACGACGCAGCAGGGCGGGTACGTCCTCGACTACCGCAGCATGCGCGTTGCCGAGTCGATTCCGGTCGTTCAGCCCGCGGGCATCGAAGGGCTGCTCGTGCCGTCGTACGATCGCGTCGATGGATTGTCGCTGCCGGTGGGCGCTCGCGTGACGTTGGGCGATCGCGCTGTCGAGATCGAGCCTTCCGTCACCTATCGCAGCCGGCTCGGTGCGCTGGATCCCGCCGTCGACGTGCGCATCAATCCCGACGGACCCGTGCGATTCGACGGACGCGCCGGATATTTCACGCGATCGAACGAGAGATGGAACTACTCGGACCTCGTGAATTCAGCGACGACCTTCTTCGCAGGAATTGACACGCGGAACTACTTCCGCTCGAAGGGCGGAGAGGGGCGAATCTTCGGCCTTGTCACGTGGCCGGGGCTCTCTCTCGAGCCGTTCGTCGGTGCGCGCTATGAGAAGATCAGCCCGATTACCGCCGCCGGAAATGTTTTCAGCGTGAAGGCACGGAAGTCCACCGAGCGAATGCTGCGAGGCAACCCGCTCGTGGAATCGGGATCGATCGGCTCAGGCCTGCTCGGCGCCGAGATGTACGACACAACTGGTCTGGTAACGAGCCGACTTCTGGTCGAGTTGGAGCAGAGTTTCACGACCGTCACGGGCACGACGAACTTCACGCAATTGACGCTCGACGGGCGCCTCGGCTTTCCTACCTTCGGCACGCAGAGCCTCCACTTTCGCGCGCACGGCGTGGCGACGGCTGGCGACAGCGTCGCGCGCGCACGCTACACGTACCTGGGCGGGAGCGGCACGCTGCCCGTTCTGGAGCAGCTCGAGCTAAGCGGAACCGAACTGCTCTTCCTCGAGAGCCGCTACATGATTCCGCTCGATCGCGTCATCCTTCCGTTGATCGGATCGCCGGTGGTCACGCTGCGGCACATCATGGGCGCGGCGGGGGTGAAGCAGTTGCCGAGCCTCGAGCAGGAGATCGGCGTGGGGCTGGGGCTGAGCGCGCTGCGTCTTGATTTCACGACGAATGTCGCGAAGAGCCTGGGGCACAAGGTCGGGGTCGGGATTTCGCTGGGACGATAAGGGGCGCTTGGCGCTACGCGCCTCGCTCTCGGGGCGCTCGCTCTCGGGACGGCACACCCATCAACCACGTTGCGTAGCAGTGAGCTTTCCGAGCATTCCCTTTGCGCTTGTGATTTTCGTGATCAAGTCGTTGAGGAGTTCTCCCGACGACAGATTGAGCCGAAGCGAGAGCCGGGCCTGGTACTCCAGTTCCGATGCCGAACCCATCGCGATTTGGAGGAATGCTACGAATTGCGGATTCGTTGAGCGCCCGCACCCCTCCGCGATGTTGGATCCGATCGACACGGCCGCGCGACGCATCTGTGAGACAAGCCCCCAGCGCTCATCAGGCGGGAACTCACGCGTCACTCTGTAGGTGGCCTCGGCCACTACCATAGCCGTTTCCGCGACTCGCAACTTGTTTGTATCGCGCATTCCAAAGTCTGGCGACCTGGCTCGCATTGCGTATCATCGTTCTGATGCAGCGCGTATCATCCTCCTGGTGTGCCGTCCCGAGAGCGAGCCGAAGGCGAGCGCCCAGAGAGAGCGAGGCGCGCAGCGCCATGCGCCCCGAAAGCGCGGCTGCGCAGCCGCCGCAGCGCCCTAGCGCGCAGTCAGCGCGCGGCGTATCTTGCTTGGCGTGAAAGTTGCATCCCGGGGCCGCCTCGCATGAAGACGCTCGCCGTCATCCCAGCTCGACTGGGCGCAAGGCGTCTCCCCCGAAAACCCCTCCGCCTGCTCGCTGGCGTCCCCATCATCGTCCGGGTCTTCGAACGCGTCGCCGCGCTCCGTGTCGCCGACCGCATCGTCGTCGCGACCGATAGCGACGAGATCGCGCACCGTGTGCGTGAAGCCGGTGGCGAGGCCATCATGACGTCCAGCGACCACCCCTCCGGCACCGATCGCGTCGCCGAGGTGGTGCGCGGCGCGGCCTTCCGCGGCTTCGATGCCATCGTGAACGTGCAGGGTGATGAGCCATTCGTCTCCGGAGCCGCGGTGCGCGGCGCACTGCAGCAGGTGACGCAGAAGAAGCGTCCGCTCGGCACGGCGGCCGTCCTCGCGGCGCCCGATGTGCTTCTGCGTGCCGACGTCGTCAAAGTCGTGACGGACGACGATGGCACGGCGATGTATTTTTCCCGCGCACCGATCCCGTACCTGCGCGACGAGGCGGACGCCACCGAGCGCGATGCGAGAGTGCTGCATCATGTGGGCGTGTATGCGTACACGCCCGAGTCGCTCGCACGCTGGGTGGCGCTTCCCGCACACGCGCTCGAGCGAATCGAACGGTTGGAACAACTGCGTCCACTCGCGGCGGGCATGCGAATGGGCGTTGCAGTCGTGCAGGGCCCGCTGCGCGCGGGCATCGATACCGAGGCGGATCTGGACCGCGCAATTCGCGCGTGGCCGACCTTCACCGTGAACGAGAGCTGATGCAGACGAGCACGCGACAGCACACGACCAAATTCATCTTCGTGACCGGCGGGGTTGTCTCCTCGCTCGGCAAGGGGATCGCGGCCGCATCACTCGGGCGCCTGCTGGTCGAGCGCGGCCTCCGCGTGACGATGATGAAGTTCGATCCCTATCTGAACGTGGATCCGGGGACGATGTCTCCCTTCCAGCACGGCGAAGTGTTCGTCACCGACGACGGCGCCGAGACCGATCTGGATCTGGGGCACTACGAGCGATTCATCGACCGCCCGCTCTCGCAGGCGAACAACGTGACGACGGGACGCATCTACCTGAACGTCATCACGAAGGAGCGCCGCGGCGAGTATCTCGGCTCGACGGTGCAGGTGATTCCGCACATCACCGATGAGATCAAGAGCGCTATGCGGCGCGTGGCGCCCGAGAACGACATCGTCATCGTGGAGATCGGCGGCACCGTCGGCGACATCGAGTCACAGCCCTTCCTCGAGGCGATTCGCCAGTTCCGGCATGACGTCGGACGCGAGAACGCGATCTTCGTGCATCTCACCCTGATCCCGTACATCGCGGCGGCGGGTGAGCTCAAGACGAAGCCGACGCAGCACTCCGTCCGCGAGCTCATGCAGCTCGGAATTCAGCCGGACATTCTCATCGTGCGCACCGAGCGCCCCCTGTCGGACGACATCAAGCGCAAGATCGCACTCTTCTGCAACGTCGAGTTCGGCGCGGTGATCGAGTCGCCCGATGTGAAATCGATCTATCAGATTCCGCTCAAGTTCAAGGAGCAGGGGTTCGACGACAAGGTGCTCCAGAAGTTCGGCCTCGAGCAGCCCGCCCCGGAGCTGGCGTCGTGGAAGGAGATGGTTCAGCGCGTCGTCGCGCCACACGAGCGCGTGCGCATCGCTGTCGTCGGCAAGTACACCGACTTCGTGGACAGCTACAAGAGCGTGCAGGAATCGCTCATTCACGGAGGCATCGCGAACGACATCGGCGTCGACATCTCGTGGGTCTCGAGCGACAGCTTCACCGACGCGGCCACGGCTCGGCAAATTCTCAGCGAGCACGATGCGCTGCTCGTGCCGGGCGGCTTCGGCGTGCGTGGCGTGGAGGGAATGGTCGAAGCGATTCGCGCCGCGCGCGAGAACGGCGTTCCATTCTTCGGCATCTGCCTCGGCATGCAGACCGCGATCATCGAGTTCGCGCGCAACGTCTGCGGCCTCGACGACAGCCACTCCTCCGAGTTCGCGCCCGAATGCGACAACGCCGTCATCTCGCTCATGGAGTCGCAGCAGCACGTGACCGACATGGGTGGCACGATGCGGCTCGGCGCCTATCCGTGCCGCCTGACCCGTGGCTCGCGTGCCGCCGAGGTGTACGGCGTCGCCGAGGTCAGCGAGCGGCATCGTCACCGGTATGAGGTCTCGAATCAGTATCGTGAGATGTTCGTCGAGCACGGCCTGCGCCTCAGCGGCTTGTCGCCGGACGGCCAGCTGGTCGAGATCGTCGAGTTTCCCGCGCATCCCTGGTTCATCGGCTGCCAGTTCCATCCCGAGCTCCAGTCGCGGCCGACGCGACCGCATCCGCTGTTCGCCGGGTTCATCGCCGCGGCGGAGGGCGCGAAGCGTCGCAAGGCTGCCACGCGTTCCGAGCCATCGATCGCCACGCCGGCGCACTCATGACCGCTGCGCTCTTTCGGCGCGACGCCCTCTTTCTGATTGCGGGGCCCTGTGTGCTCGAGGATGACGCGCTCAACCTGCGTGTCGGCGAGCATCTCGCCAGGCTGGCGGAGCATGTGCCTGGCGGCATCATCTTCAAGGCGAGCTTCGACAAGGCAAATCGCTCCAACGCGGGTGCGTTTCGCGGGCCCGGACTCGACGAAGGGTTGGCTGCGCTCGATCGCGTGCGTCGCGCCACCGGGCTCCCCATTCTCACCGACGTCCATCTGCCGGCGCAGTGCGCGGCAGCCGGCCAGGTTGCTGACGTCCTTCAGATTCCCGCTTTCCTATCCCGCCAGACCGATCTGCTCGTCGCTGCCGGCGCGACGGGAAAGGCGGTGAACGTGAAGAAGGGACAGTGGATGCATCCCGAGGCCATGCGCGGCGCGCTCGACAAGGTGCGCGACGGGCATCGCGAGGCGGGACACGCTGGACCTGCGGAGGTTGCCGTGACGGAACGTGGCACCTTCTTCGGATACGGTGACCTGGTCGTTGATTTTCGGGCTGCGCCGCGCATGCGTGCCGCTTGCGATGCACCGGTGATCTTCGACGCCACGCACAGCGTCCAGCAGCCAGGTCGCGGTGAGGGAGGGACGAGTGGTGGTGCGCGCGAGTTCATCCCGACGCTCACTATGGCTGCCTGTGCCGTTGGCGTGGATGGCCTCTTCATGGAGACGCACCCCGATCCGGCGCACGCGCCGAGTGATGGACCGAACATGATGCCGCTCGATCAGCTCGACGCCTTGATCCGTCGAGCCGTGGATGTCTGGGAATGCGCTCGCGGATGATTGATTCTGCGCTCGCCGACGCGATTCGGCTCGTGGTTCTCGACATCGACGGAGTGCTCACCGATGGCGGGATCTATCTCGGCGCCGTCGATGGCCGGCCGCTGGAGTTCAAGCGCTACGACATTCAGGACGGCCTCGGCATCTACCTGATGCAGAAGGCGGGCATTCGCGTCGCCATCATTACCGGACGCGTTTCGGAGAGCGTGCGCCTTCGCGCCGCGGAGCTGGGCATCGAAGACGTCGCGCAGGATCCGAGCGCGCAGAAGCTGCCCGCGTTTCTCGCGATGCTCGACCGGCATGGCATCGCACCGTCGGAAGCCGCATTCGTCGGCGACGATTTTCCCGATTTGTCAGTGCTGCGGCTCGTCGGCTTGCCGGTAGCCGTCGGCAATGCCGTTCCGGAGGTGAAGAAGGCCTGCGCCATTCATCTCACGCGCACCGGCGGTGCCGGCGCGGTGCGCGAGTTCGCGGAGCTGCTGCTCAGGGCGCGCGACGAATGGGACTACGTCACCGAGCGCTACGTCGCGGAGCGCTCCCTTCCGATCTCCGGGTCTGCTATATGACGTCGGAGCAGATCATCGAGCGCGGTCGGCGCGTGCTTCGTCTCGAGCGCGAGGCGCTCGGCACCGTCGAGCAGCGGCTCGGCGAGAGCTTCGCCGCGGCGGTCACGATGATCGCCGAGTCGAACGGTCGCGTGATCGTGACCGGCGTTGGAAAGTCCGGTCTGATCGGACGAAAGATCGCCGCGACGCTCACGTCCACCGGCACGCCGGCCATCTTTCTCCATCCAATGGATAGCGTGCACGGCGACCTGGGTATCGTCGGGCCGAACGACATCGCGATTCTCCTCTCGAAATCTGGGGAGTCAGATGAGATGCTCGGATTGCTCGAACATCTCCAGGGGCTCGGGGTACGCACAATCGGCATCATCGGGGAGATGGGCTCCGCGCTTGCGCGGCTCTGCAACGTCGCGCTCGATGCCTGGGTACGCGAGGAAGCGTGCCCGCACGATCTCGCGCCGACAGCGAGTACGACGGCGGCACTCGCACTCGGTGATGCGCTGGCCGTCGCGCTCCTGGAGCAAAAGGGATTTCGCCGCGAGGATTTCGCGCGACTGCATCCGGGCGGAGCGCTCGGCCGTCGTCTCGTGACGCGTGTCGATGAAGTGATGGTGTCGGCGCCGCTACCTGTTCTGCCGCCGGGCAGCACGCTGCGGCAGGCCGTCGTGGTGTTGGCGGAGCAGCGGGGCATCGTTCTCGTCACCGACGACGAGCGGACGTTGCATGGCGTACTCACGGCAGGAGACCTGACGCGATTGATGGAACGTGAAGCCGAAGTATTGTCACAGCCAGTCGAGCGCATCATGACGCGCAATCCGCGGTGCGCGCACTCGGGCGAGCTCGCGAGCGCCGTCGCGTTCCGGATGGAGACGAATGGCATCATGGCGATGCCCGTGCTTGATGCAAACGAGCGGCTGGTGGGTGTCGCGCACTTGCATGACCTCATGCGTGCACGCGTCGCATGAGGCGTCGCGTGGCAGTCGCGGCGCTCGCCGTGGGAATCGTCGGAGTCGTGGGCTGCAAGAAGAAGGGAAGCGCCCCTCCCGTCGCGGCGAAGGCGACGCTCGCCGACAGCGCGGAACAGGTGCTCTTCAACACCCACTCCATGCTCACCGACAAGGGGGTGCAGCGCGGCGAAATGTTCGCCGATACCGTGTTCGTCTTCGATGACAACACGCGCTACGAGATGCGAAAGGTGCGCGTCACCTTCAACACGGTCACCGGTGCGAAAGACGGCGTGATGAGTGCGGATCGCGGACGATACAGCCTGCGCCAACAGACGCTCGAGGGCTTCGGCAACGTCATCATCGTCACGAATGATGGAAGGCGCCTGACGTCGCCGCAGCTCAAGTACATGCAGGGACTCAACGAAGTATCGAGCGATACCTCATTCACGCTCGTGAAGCCGGGACAGACGCTTTCGGGCATTGGGTTCAAAGCCGATCCGCAGTTGACGCGCTTCACGATTCGCCGGGGCGGCTCGTCTCGGGGTTCTCTCACCTTTCCATCACAATGACCGCGCGTGTGTGCGTGGTGGTTCTGATACTGCTCGGAAGCGAGGTCGCTTCCGCGCAGGGAGGCGCGCCGCATTCCGGCAAATGTGCGCTCGACGTGAAGTTTGAGCGTATCAACAGCATTCAACTACCAAGCGGACAGAGGAACAGCTACCTAGGCGGCAATATCGTCGCGACCTGTCCCAGCCAGCGCATGATCTTGAAGTCGGATAGCCTTGAGCAGTACGGCGATGAGGGACGCTTCTTCTTCATCGGGCACGTCGACTACAAGGAACCGCGTCTCAAGCTGAAGTCGGACTTCCTCACCTACTTCCAACGCGAAGATCGCATCCTTGCCTTGCTCAACGTCGATGCGCAGCTGCCCAGTGGCTCGACGCTGAAGGGCGCCTCGCTCGAGTACTTTCGCCCGATCCCGAAGGTGCGCACCAGGCAGAAGGGCGTCGCCATCGGCCGCCCGACGATGACGATCCTCGATAAGGATGCCCAGGGTAAGCCGCAGCCGCCGGTCACGCTCACCGGCAACAGCATCTGGCTCGAAGGAGACAGCGTCGTCGCGTCGTCCGGAGAGGTCGTCGTCGTACGTCCGGAGCTCACGGCGACGGGAGACTCGCTGTATCTCGATGGAGGGAGCGGGCTCCTGCGCATGATGCGGAAGCCCAGAATCACCGGCACGAAAGGTCGGCCATTCACTCTCGTCGGTGAGACGATCGATCTCCTGTCACAACGCAAGAAGCTCGAGCGCGTGCTGGCGAAGAATGCCAGCGAGGCGGTGAGCGAGGATCTCACCCTCAAGTCGGACACGATCGATCTGCGCGTCGCCGATGATTTCCTGCAGCGTGCCATCATCTGGGGAAAGAGTCGCGCCCACGCAACCTCGCCCACGCAGACGATCCTCGCTGACTCGATTGACGTCCTCATGCCCGGCCAGCGCGTGCGCGAGATGCACGCCGTGCG
>DATCGM010000061.1:0-11275 GCA_036508915.1 Gemmatimonadaceae bacterium | reverse complement strand
TTGTACGGCTCGGCGTTCGGAACGGCCAATCCCAGATCGCCGTGCGGATAGTGCGACGGATACACCATCGGCAGCACGACGTCGACGTTCGGTGAGATCTTCTCCCAATATTGTCCAACTTCCAACGGCCCGCCCACCGTGGTGACGAGACCGAAGACATCTGCCGTAGTTCGCGCGCCGAGCTTGTCGAGCCGGCCGTTCGCTTCCTTCAGGTATGCCGCCAGCACGTCCGGCTTCGACATACCCTTGCTGTCCGGAAAGACCTGCGTCGGTAGCGACGCATACGGTTCGGGAAACCGGATGTAATCGAACTGAATCTCGCTGAAGCCCATCTTCACCAGCTCTTCCGCCACGCCGATGTTGTAGTCCCACAGCTCGTGATGGTACGGATTCACCCAGGCGAGCGACTTCTTGTCCCGCCACACCGAGCCGTCCTGCTTGCGGATCGTCCATTCGGGATGCACGCGCGCCGTCACGGAATCCTTGAACACGACCATGCGCGCGATGGGCAGGATGTGATGTGCGCGCAGTGTGTCGAGCAGCGCGGGCAACCCCTTGATCGTGCCGGAGGTACCGGCGTTCTTCGCGTACTCGGGATTCGACGGCGAGTAGTTCAGTCCGAACTCGTCTTTCAAGTCGATGACGAGCGCGTTGATCTCCGTTTCGTCGGCAATCTGAATCATTTGCTTCATCCGCGTCGAGCTCTGCGCCGCGAACCGGTTCACGTATAGCGCCCGCACCACCGGAAACTCGCTGTCCACATTGAGGCGAGCGACCGTGCGGTTCGTCGTCGTCGGCGCGGGGCTCGTCGAGGAGGTCGCCGTCGCGACGCGAGGCGCCGCGGCACTATCCGGACCTCCCGCGGAGCCGCCCTGCGCGATCGATGCGTTCTTGCCGCGCTCCGAGGCGGAGCAGGCGGACACGGACAGACTGACAAGCACGAGGGCGTTGCGCAGAGCGCGCGAATGGCGAACGGGCACGGTGAATCGGGGAGAGAGGTTCGGAATAAATCTACTCGACACCAGCACACTCTCTGGCACCTTTCACGTCGGGCCATCTGGACCTCGCGCTATATTTCCCGTCGATGCGCCAGTTGCTCCTCGCCCGGGCTCTCCTGCTGCTCCCGGCCCTCGCCGGCTGCGGCGACGCTGCCCACTCCGCCTCGCTCTCCCCCGCGCCTCCGGCCGCCGAATTCGTCCTCGCGGCCGGCGACTCGACGTTCTGGGTGACCAGCGACGCGAAGGGTATCCGCGTCAGAGGGGCGCCGCTCGACCTGGCCCAGGTAGGCGGTCGCTTCTTCGAGCTCTACGTCGTCGACAACGATCTCTCCTTTACGAGCGCAGACCTCGTGGGGCAAAGTGTCTACCGGCGCGACCTCCGTACCGGCGACTCGACCGTCGTTTTCACGGACAGCCTCGTCCCTCAACTGGCGCGGGAGTATGCACGAGCGCACCCGGACGATCATCGAATCGGTCCGGACGAGGAGCCCGATGAGGTGCCGGCCCTGCGTGCCACCGCGACCCTCGACATCGGCGCCGCTCACGGGCCTTTCGTCTCCTACTCACTGCACACCGACGTCGAGCGCGAGGCCGCGCCGCTCTGGCACATGAGCCGTCGTGGCGTCATCGACCTTCGCACGGGCCGAGCCGCCACCATGGCCGATGTCGTAGGCACCGGCGTCGCCGACGTGGAACGCCGCCGCGACATCGCACTCAAGAGCGCGCTCGACTCCGTACGCACCAGCCGCGACGAGCGCGGCGTCCGCGCCTCGGCGCTGCTCGGGCGCTACCGGCTCGACCCGGGCAGCTTCTCGATTACAACGTCGGATGGTGGCCCCGCCATCGCCTACGCCCTCCCCGGTTCAGGCGAAGGAGACGCGGGCCACGTGCTGTCGCTCGATCCAATTGGTTTCGTGCAGCCCGCGTGGTGGCGCGACGTAGCATCGTCGCTACCTATGACCTCCTCGGACGGCTCGCGCGAGGTCTGGCGCCACGGCGCCTATTCGGTCGTGGTCCGCTACGATTCGGCCGGCGACGCGCGCCTCTCGATCCGCGATAGCACCTCGCGCGAGTGGCCGGTCGGCCCCGTCTCGGCGCCGGCGACGCGCATCTTCTGGCTCGATGGGCCACGCCTCGACGGAGAAACGCGCCACGCTCTCTCGCGGGCGTTCGATGAAGCAGCAGGCTATGGATCGGACACGAAGGTCGCGTCCGGGCGCCGCCGCTCCACCCTCTTCCTCGCGGCACGATGACACCACAGGATCGTGGCGCGCGCACGCCTCGTTCCTCGGAGGCAGTCATCGCGGACCTGATGATGCCGCATCAGGCCAATGGCCTGCGCACGCCGTCGGTGTTCGGCGGCGTCGTCATGAACATGGTCGATCGGTGCGCTGCGCTCAGCGCCATGCGTCACGCCCGTGGACAGGTCACGACCCTCTCGATCGATCGCATCCTCTTCAAGGAGCCCATTCGCGTCGGCGAGCTGGTCGAGGTGCGCTCGCGGGTCGTCCGCGTGGGCCGGACGTCGATGTCGGTGCTGGCGAATGTCTACGCCGAGAACATCGCGTCCGGGGTGCGCCGGCATACCAACGAGTGCTGGCTCACCTTCGTGCATCTGGACGACGAAGGAAACCCGGCGCCTGTCCCGCCCCTCCTGCTCGAGACGGACGAGGATCGGCTCCTGAACGAGGTAGCCACCCGTCGCCGCGACCAGTTGCTCGCCGAGCGCGCCTGACTCACGACGTCGGCCTGCCCGGCGCTTTCTATCCGATTAGATTCCCGACATGCAGCTTTTCACCGTCGACCAGGCCAATCGCACCCTTCCTCTCGTACGGAAAATCGTCGAGGACGTCGTTCGCGAGCACCGGCGCTGGCAGGAAGCGATCGTCGAGCTCGACCTGATTTCGGCTGGTGTGCATCCGAAGCTTCCCGATCCGGGCGTCGTAGCGCTCGAACGCCGCATCCAGAAGATCGCTCGGGAGATCGACAGCTTTCAGGTGGAGCTCGAATCGCTCGACGTCCAGTTGAAGGACCGCCGCATCGGGCTGATCGACTTTCCGAGCGAACTCGATGGCCGTCCCATGCTGCTCTGCTGGCAGCTCGGCGAGCCCTCGGTCCAGTTCTGGCATGATCTGGATTCCGGATATGCCGGCCGCCAACCGCTCTCGCCGACACTGGTCGGCTGAACTCCCGCCTCCCCCAAGAATCATGAAATCCTTCACCGCGCCTGATGGCACCATCTGGGGCGTCAACATCCAGTCGCCCAGCTCGAGCAACTCGATGATCATCTTCCGGCATCCCGACGGCCGCACCTCAAGTCTCGATCGATACAACTGGGTGATCAATCAGGGGCCGGAAGCGCGCAGCGTGACTGCCCGTCTCGTGCCCGAGAAGGTGCTGGAGCAGTTGGATGACGCGACGATCAAGCGGCTCTTTGCGCGGTCCATGCCGGTCAGTCGGCCAGACGTGCTCTCTCGTCGGGCGGAAGTCGAGACGGCCTAAGCGTCCGAATCCCGGTACGGCACCTCGAGCTCCATTCCGTCCTTCCCGACGAGCGTCCGCTCGAAGCACTGGCGCGCTTCCTTCCCGAGGTCGGCCGCATCGCGCGAGTAGCGCGCTGAAAAGTGCGTGAGCAGTAGCGTGCCGACGCCGGCATCGCGTGCCACGATGGCCGCCTCGCGCGCCGTCGAATGTCCGGTCTCCACCGCGCGAGCCGCCTCCTCGTCGCCAAACGTCGCTTCGTGTACGAGGACGTCCGCGCCGCGCGCGATCTCGATGGTCGCAGCGCAGGGCCGCGTGTCGCCGGTGAGAACGATCTTGCGGCCTGACTGCGGCGCGCCGACGAGCTCCGATGGCTCGATCACACGCCCGTCCTCGAGCGTGACCGACCGCCCTCGATGGATCTCTCCCCACATCGGCCCCTCGGGAATGCCGAGCTCCCGCGCGTGCTCGGGATTGAATCGCCCCTTTCGGTCGTCTTCGGTGATCGCATAGCCAACTGCGCGCGCACCGCGGTGATCCACCGGGTACGCCACGATCGCGTAGTCCTTGCGCGCGATTCGCTGTCCGGGCTCGACCTCCGCGATCTCGAGAGGAAACGACAGGCGGTCCATCCCGAACTCCTCCGCGCGCTTGAGGGTGCGCAGCGCCCCGCGCGGCCCCCAGAGCCGCAGCGGCTCGGAGCGCCCCTGGAGCGACATCGTGCGCATCAGACCGATCACGCCAATCACGTGGTCTGCATGAAAATGCGTGAAGAAGATGTCCTCGAGGCTGAACGCGATCCCGTACCGCATCATCTGCCGCTGGGTGCCCTCGCCGCAGTCGAACAGCAGAGTCTCCCCTTCGCGGATCAGTGCGATGGACGCGACGTTGCGTTCGACCGTGGGGCGCGATGCGGAGGTGCCCAGAAGGCGGATGGAGAGCGACATGGGCGCGAAATATAGCTCGCGGCGGCCCGAGCCTTGCCTTGAGAGTGCCCCAGGAACAGGTGCCGTGTAAATGGTCAGGCGGGCAAGCAGCTAGCAGATGGGTCCGCAGTTTGCATATAGGGCCAAAGTCGCGGACCGCAAGGGCCGCCCAATACTTTCAGGAGGAGCTGTAATGGCGATCAGACCGAGTGAAGAAGTGCGCAGCTTCGGCGCGGATCGGGAACGGCAGCGTGAGATCTCGAACGAAAGCGCACGGATAGCTCGCCCTTCCAACGGCGAGAACGTCGCGCGCGCGGACAACGCGTCGGAATCCGGGTCGGCCCAGCGTGGGCGCAGCAACCGCGGATTCGCGTCGATGGACCGGAGCAAGCAGCGTGAGATCGCCAGCAAGGGCGGCCGCGCGGCACACGAGAAGGGCACGGCCCATGAGTTCGACGCGGGCGAAGCACGCGCCGCGGGACGCAAGGGTGGGGTCACGGTGAGCAAAAATCGCGAGCACATGGCGGCGATCGGCCGTCGCGGCGGCGAAGCACGCGGCGCCAATCGCGCGGCGCGCCTCCAGTCGCAGAGCAACGGCGACGCGAGCAACTCGTCGAACGCGGGGCAGAACGGCTCGTCTCGCTTCCAGAGCGATCGCGAAGTCGGCATCGGCGGCAACTCACCGCCGCATCGCGCCGGCAGCGCTCAGGCACCTCGGCCGAGCGGCAATTCGCTCGGTGGTGAGCCGCGTAGCGCGTCGTACGAGGACCGCAACGTCGAGCGGCCGTAGCATCGGCTGAAGGGTGATTTAGAGGCGGCGCACCGGATTTGGTCTGGTGCGCCGCTTTTTTGTGCCTCGTGACTTCAAGACGGATGCGGGGCTCTGATCGCGGGTGCATTTTTCTGGCTCGCACCTCTGCCTTCTCGCGCTCACCGAACGATGCTCTCCGTTCTACTTCTCGCCTTCGCGCAACTCAACGCGACCGTCCCCGCCTCGCACGACTCCACGCTCGTTGGCGCACGAAATCCTGCGTATGCTGGCGACGGACGTCTGGCGCTGAGCCTTCGCGGCGACATCTGGGTGCGCGGTCCCGGAGAGGGTGGTCGCTGGGTTCAGGTGACCTCGGGACCGGCGTGGGACAGGCATCCGGCGTGGACTCCCGACGGGGCAGCGATCGTCTACACGTCCGACGCCACCGGCGGCGGCGACCTCTATCGCGTCAACGTCGGCGCCTCGGGAGCGACGAGCGCACCCGAGCGCATCACGAGCTCACCCGAGCCGGAGGGCGAGGCATCGGTCGCGAAGGACGGCTCCATCGTCTTTGCTCGCGGGCGAGGCGCTGCGTCGAAGATCTGGCTCCGTACTCCGGCGGGCGTCGAGCGGCGCCTCACCAAGGGCGAGAATGGCGCGGAGCACTGGCCCGCATGGTCGCCGGACGCAAATCGCGTCGCCTATGGGGCGGTTCGCGAGGACAGAACCCGGCTGCGTGTGCGCTGGGTCGCAGGCGACTCCGATCGCGTCGTCGTCGAGGATCGCGACGCCGAGCATCCGACCTGGTCGCCACGCGGAGATCGCATCGCCTTCGGCACGCGCAATGGGCGCGCCGGCGTGTGGGTCACCACCCCCGATGCCCGCTACATCAATTTCATCAGCGCACAGCGCGCCGAGCCGGCGTGGTCGCCCGACGGCCGCACCCTCGCGCTGGTTGAGCTGCCTGGCCCTGACGTCGGCTACAATGGCGACCCGGATCGCGTCGGCGACCGCGAACGACGAGACGACTTCGGCACCACCGGACGCCTCTGGTTCATCGATGCCCCGGTCTCTCCCGATGCAGGGCTCGCATCGTCCGCGCTGCCGGCACCCGACCGTCGCCAGCGAAACGCGGATGCATTCGCCGCGTTCTGGGCGCGCATGGACACGCTCTACTACCGCGATGCCCCGGCGCGTCACGCACGCTGGGAGGCGCTGCGCACGGCGTACGACGAGCGCGCCCTCGCGTCCACCTCCGACGCCGCGCTGGAGCAGGTGATTCACGACCTCCTGCGCGAGCGTCCGCCGCTGCGCGACGCAGCCACGGGCCGGTCGGCCGTGTCGAGCGCGCATCCGGTGGCAACCGCCGCGGGGCTCGAGATGCTGCGCAAGGGCGGCAACGTCGTCGATGCCGCCGTCGCCGTGTCATTCGCGCTCGGCGTCGTTGAGCCCGACGCGAGCGGGCTCGGTGGGTACGGACAGATGATCGTGAGTCTCAAGCCCATGGAGCGGCCCACGCTCATCGAGTTCATGACGCGCGCGCCGGAAGAAGCGACGCTCGCCAATGGCGCCCTGATTCGGCGCGGCACCAGTCCACCCGATGGTCCGATTCTCGTCAACGTCCCCGGCACTCTCGCGGGGATGGAGCTCGCGTGGAGGAAGTACGGCAGCCACAAGGTCACGTGGGCCGAGGTCATCGCGCCCGCCATTCGCGCCGCGGAGCAGGGCTACGTCGTCAGCGAAGGGCTGGCCACGACGCTCGCCACGGAGCGCGAGCACTTTCTCAAGTATCCGGCGAGCCGGGCGCTTTTCTTCGTCAAGGGAGAGCCGCTCAAGGCGGGCGACACCCTTAGGAATGCCGATCTCGCGCGCACCCTGCGCACGATCGCCGACAGTGGCACGTCGTCGTTCTACAGGGGCTCCATCGCTCGGCGCATCGTCGCCGATCTGCGCGGACAGGGCAACGCGATGCGCACGACCGACATGGCGCGCTACTATGCCGCCGAGCGCGAGCCGGTCGCGGGAACGTATCGCGGATACACACTGTACTCGAGCGCGCCGCCCGTATCGGGCGGCGCGACCCTCGTGTCGCAGCTCAATCTCCTCGAGCAGCAGAGCACCACGCGTCCGTACACCGAAGACGCCGCAACTCTGCACGCGATGCTCGAGTCGTGGAAGCTCGTGCCCGGCGGGCGAGGGCGTATCGCCGACCCAGGCCTCTGGCCCGTACGGCTCGACGCATATCTCAGCAAGGACTCGGCACGCGCGCGCTGGCGCTGCTTCGATCCCCATCGCGTCCTCTCGCCGAACGATATTCGCGGCGACAGCCTTCCCTGCGCCAAACCGGGCATTCGCGTGTCGTCGCTCGCGGCTGGCGATGAAGCGGAATCGGAGTGCTCCGATCACGACGCATTTTCTGCCGAGCGCTTCTGCCACAAGACAGGCACGACGGCGTTCGCCGTGGCCGACGTGGATGGAAACGTCGTGAGCGTCACGCAGACGTTGGGCACGTGGGGCGGCAACTTCTACGTCTCGCCTGGATTGGGCTTTCTCTACAACGACAAGCTCAATTCCTACGGCAGCGATCCCGACGAGTATGGCGCCCGCCTGCCGAACGCGCGTCACGGCAGCACCCTCGCGCCGACGATCGCGTTTCGCGGCGAGGGTGCGTCGCGTCGCCCGGTGCTCGCTGCCGCAGCCGCTGGAAATTCGTGGATCACATCCGCAGTGTATTCGGCGGTCATCGGTGTGCTCGACCAGCATCTCGACGCGCAACGTGCCATCGAGCTTCCGCGCTTCCTCATGGGCCAGCGGCGCGGCGAGACGCGCAGCGAATTTCTGATTCAGATCGAGGACGGCTTCTCACCCTCGGTGATGCGAGAGCTCACCGCCCTCGGTCACTCGTTTCAGCGGATATCCCTGCCCGGCGAGCTGCGGATGGGCTACGCGGCGGTGATCACATTCGGCGATAAGGCGGTGACGGCGGGCGCGGATCCGCGGCGTGCTGGAGAGGCGGGCGCGGTCGGATGTTCGGGTGACAAAGGCGAGGGATGCCGGCAGTGATCGCCATCTGCGGAAGCGAACGGCGTTGCTCGTTGGGAACGCGGATCAGCGCAGATCCTGCGAATCCTCGCGGATCTGAAGTGCCAAGCTTTGCCTCTTGGTTTGGACCTTGGCCATGTCGTCGCGAAGGCTGAGAATTCGAGAAACGCAGCAGGAGTTCGCCGGGGAATATCTTACAGGGCGCAGCAGTATCCGCGAGGATTCTGTAGATCTGCGTTGATCCGCGGTGTCTCCGGACAACGCCGTCGAAAACGCCTATCCGGCTCGATCTGCCGATACGATGGAGCCCCAGCGCTCCTCATCGATGTTGCCCCCGGATATCACCACTGCGATCGGCCCGGCCAATCCACCAGCCCGCGCCGAGAGCAACGAAGCCACCGCGACCGCACCGGATCCCTCGACTCTCAGGTCGTGCGCGCGCGCGAGCCACGCGATCGCCTCGCCGATCTGCGCTTCACTCACGACTCGCATCTCGTCGATCGCGAACTTTCCAATCGCCAGCCCCTCGTCGTCGATCTGACCCGCGAGCCCGTCGGCAAGCGTCGGCGGCACGTCGATCTCCACGCGATAGCCTGCGTCGAGCGATGCGGCCATCGCATTCGTGAGATCGCTCTGCGCACCGACGATTCGCACCCCAGGCGCAATGGCGCGAATCAACGCCCCGATTCCGCCCACCAGGCCACCGCCGCCGACCGGAACGACGATGGTTCGCACGTCGGGCAGCTCCTCGAGAATCTCGAGCCCCACCGTGCCCTGCCCTGCGAGGAGCAGCTCGCCGGCGCACGGATTCACGAACGTCATGCCGTTCGCGTCCGCATAGGCCACGGCGGCGTCATGCGCCTCGTCGTAGTGCGGCTGCGTCTGATCGACCTCCGCGCCGAGCGCGAGAATTCCGTCCCGCTTCACCGCCGGCGCGCTGGCGGGAACGAAGATCCGCGCGCGCATGCCGAGCAGTCGCGCCGAGTGCGCGACTCCGAGCCCGTGATTCCCCGCTGACGACGCCACGATGCCGCGTGCGCGAGATTCGGCCGGCAGCGTGGCGAGCACATTGTATGCGCCGCGCAGCTTGAACGACCCCGTCCGCTGAAGATTCTCGCACTTGAGATAGACGTCAGCTCCCGCGATGGCGCTGAGAGCGCCTGAGCGAACGAGCGGCGTGCGCTCGATGACGCCGCGCAGGCGATGTGCGGCGGCGAGGATCTCGGCGGGAGTGGGAAGCATGACGAAAGCTACAATGGGTCTTTCTCCAACCTGCTCAGCGTTTCCCGACGAACAACGCCACGTTGTTGGGCGCCGGTCGGCGGATGTGACGCGCTCGCCAGCCCCTCGTCCTGTTGACAGTGGGGGACGTCTGGTTAGCTTTGATCCAGTGATACCGGCCCCGCACGGTTGCGGGGCCGTTCCTGTCTGATAAACCCAAGTTCGCGGCGGGTCGCTGCCCCGAGCCCGCGATACTGCGGGGCTGTAGCTCAGCTGGGAGAGCGCGCCGTTCGCAACGGCGAGGTCAGGGGTTCGATCCCCCTCAGCTCCATTAATGATGAGTACAGTTGGCTCGGATTTCGCCAACTTGATATTTTGCCCGCCGCTGTTCGGTAGGACGCAGAGTTCCAATGACAGCGAGCGTGGCAAGCTCTTCCGGTTCGGCCGGTCGGCTGCACCACAGATGAGCGCCGCGATCCTCTTCAGGATCGCGGCGTTTTGCTTTACGGCGTCAGCACCCCGCGGGCGTCGTCGCGAAGGCCGAGAAAAACCTCGCGCAACCACTGGTTTTCCTCGTGCTCCACGCGCGCGCCGAAGTCGTCCATCGCGCTGCTGGTGAGCGAGTTGACGAATTTGAGGATCGCGCTTTCCTGCACCCCGAGTCGGCCCTGTCGCACGAGCACCGTGGGCTGATCGCCTTCACCAGCGCGGAGTCCCAGACGGAAGAGCGCGCCCTCTCCCGCGAAGGGATAGCGCAGCGGAGCGCGAATCAGCCGGGCCGCGATGAGCGGCAGATTCCACTGCGGCTCCTTTCGCGCCATGACGATCCAATCCCGCTCATTATCACTGCGCGCCGAGTTCACGAAATCCATCGTGAGGTCGTGAAAGCCGACGTTGAACATCTTCATCTTCACCGTCAGGTCGGCGATGATGACGAGCGAGTCGGGCATCGGTTTTGGCGGTCCACTAAGCGGCACGAGGTGTCCCGCCCGCGTGCGCAGCCGGATCGTGAGAAAGCGATCCTTCCCCTGCGCCTCGAGGTAGGGAACGCCCGCGGCATCGGTGAGCACGAAGCGAAGACGCATCGGATCGACGTAGCGATGCACGTAGTCGCCAAACGCGGGGAATCTCTGCTTGAGCTGCTCCGAGTGCACCGAGATTCCGAGCGTGACGGCGGTCGTGCCATCCTGCAGCGGCGTGGGCCGCAACGAGTCGAGCGAGAAGACGTTGCCAAGCACCGCGGCCGTTCGCGGCACGCTCCTGGCCAGATCGGCACGGGCCTCGCGCTCACCCAGCCCCTCGCCGGCCGCGAGCAGTCGCGAGATGACGAGCGCGATGTCGTTCGGGCGCGCGTTGCCGAGTGCGAAGTCGACCGCAGTGTCCCAGCGATACTGATTTTCCGAGAGCCGACTGAGTGTCGTGACGTGTCGCCCGTCCGCAGGCTTGGCGGGAGCAGGCACCCCATGCCGCGAGTTCATCACGTACTTGTCGTCCACGTGCGAGGCGACGGTCTCGAGAATGCGCACGGCCCCCGATGCCCCGGTCCACGCCGCCGTGTCGTCGAACACCTGGGACGGTGAGAGCGCACCGCGCGCCAATTGCACGTGAGCATACTCGTATTTCGGATTCCGCACCACTTCCACATGCCGGTCCGCGAGCGCGCCGAAAAACTGATCCGCCGTCGCGCGCGCATGCAGTCCCGCGCCAAAGCCCGAGAGGCTCTCTCGGCAGGCGACGACGAGCAATGGCAGGCCCGCAAGCGCCCAGCCGAGTGCGCGGAAGATGATGCGACGGTGTGCGAGACGCGGGCGAGGGGTCAGGAGAACTCCAGCGGAGGGGACGGAAGGGGTTGAAGC
>DATCGM010000060.1:0-6996 GCA_036508915.1 Gemmatimonadaceae bacterium | reverse complement strand
CCGCGACGAACATGGAACGGACCGCGCCGAACATGGAACGGACCGCGCCGAACATGGAACGGACCGCGACGAACATGGAACGGACCGCGACGATGATGGAACGGACCGCGACGATCATGGAACGAACCGCGCCGAACATGGAACGAACCGTGACGATCATGGAACAGACCGCGACGATCATGGAACAGACCGCGACGATCGGGGAACGGACCGCGACGATGATGCAACGGACCGCGACGTTGATGCAACGGACCGCGACGATGCGGCAATTTTTCGCCCGAGCGCCGGAAACGCACACCAGTCCCTCCCGTCTTCGCGCGCAAGCTCCCGGGCTTCCCAAAACGAGCGGGCCGCCAAGGGGGATGGGGGCGGACCGTTCTTGAGAGGCGGCGTCTGAGCGCCGGCGCGAATGGTCCGCCCACAAGACGTCAACGCTTGAAGCCGACCACCCGCCGCCGGCCATCTGGGCAAAATTTGCCTATTGCGAAACCCATGTGGAAAACTGGTTAAGAAAGTATGAGGGTCACTCAACCCCATTTCTGCAGACCCTCATGCCCCAGGGCAAGCCGACCACCGAACGGCTGGCGGGCCTCGCCAACGGAATGGCGGATGCGGCCATTCCGTTCACGGCCACGTTCATCGCCGCCGGTTTGCCGGCGGACTTCGTCCCGCAGCTCAAGAGTGTCGTCGTTCAGATGGTGCAATCACTGAGCGACCGCTCGCTCACGCACGGCAAGCGGAAGGGAGCAACGACCAGCCTGAAGGGCGTACTCACGAGGGGACGGAAGATCGTGAGTGTCCTTGACGCGTTCGTCAGAAAGGACCTGCACCTGCGGTTGCGCCTCGAGGTGCAGGTCCCTCGCTCCGCTCGGGACGACAGCTCTTCTGCTTCCACCAACTCAGTTACGTCCCAATAGGGCCGAGGCGTGGCCCTCGCAAACCAACGTCGCTCGCTCGCACACGAGCGTGGATCGAAACTCGCGCACCGATGAGGAGCGGCCCGAAAACGCCCCGAAAAAGCGCGCCCGGAGAGGCGGCGCGAAGCGCCACCGGCTCGATCTCCTAACACGTTATGAATCAAAGACTTATGGATAATACCAAAGCTTGATTTCCCCCTGCAAAAGCGCTAGGTTACGCAGTCTGTACTCCCCGCCTGCTTCGCGCCTCCAAACGCCGTTCTAAATGACTGCTCCGAACATCCGCGAGCGCATTCTCCCGCGCCTCATTGACGACGAGATCCGCGAGTCGTTCATCAATTATTCGATGAGCGTCATCGTCTCTCGCGCCCTCCCCGATGTGCGCGACGGACTCAAGCCGGTGCACCGTCGCGTGCTGTACGCGATGGATCAGCTCGGCCTCGTGCCCGGCCGGCCGTACAAGAAGTGCGCAACCGTCGTCGGCGACGTGCTCGGCAAGTATCATCCGCACGGCGACCAGAGCGTGTACGACGCGCTCGTCCGCATGGTGCAGCACTTCTCGCTCCGCTATCCGCTCATCGACGGGCAGGGAAACTTCGGCTCCATCGAAGGCGATCCGGCGGCGGCGTACCGGTATACCGAGGCGAAGCTCGCGCCCATTGCGATGGAGCTGCTCTCGGACATCGACAAGAACACCGTCGACTTCGTTCCCAACTTCGACGACCGGCTCACGGAGCCGGCCGTCATGCCGGCCGGCATTCCGAACCTCGTCGTCAACGGGTCGTCGGGCATCGCGGTCGGCATGGCAACGAACATCCCGCCGCACAATCTGCGCGAGACGATCGCCGCGCTCATCCATCTGATCGACAACCCCGGCATGGACAAGTCGGAGGTCCGGAAGTTCATCAAGGGTCCCGACTTTCCGACGGCCGGCTACATCTACGGTCGCGAGGGAATCAAGGATTATCAGGAGACCGGTCGCGGGCGCATCGTCATTCGCGCGCGCGCGGTGATCGAGGAGAAGGAGAGCTCGAACAAGTCGCAGATCGTCGTCACCGAGATTCCCTATCAGGTGAACAGCGCCAAGCTGCTCGAGAACATCGCCGAGCTGGTGCGCGACAAGAAGCTCGAGGGGATCAGCGACCTGCGGAACGAGAGCGATCGCGACGGACTGCGCATGGTGATCGAGCTCAAGCGCGACGCGATTCCCCGCGTCGTCCTCAACCAGCTCTACAAGCACACGCAGCTCCAGACGACCTTCGGCGTCATCATGCTCGCGCTCGTGCCGGATCCGTTTACGCGCCGGCTCGTGCCGAAGATCATGCCGCTCAAGGAAGTGCTCGAGCACTACATCACGCACCGTCACGAGGTCATCGTGCGGCGCGCGCAGTTCGAGCTCGACAAGGCGCTGGAGCGCGAGCACATCCTGGAAGGACTCAAGATCGCCGTCGACAACATCGACGAGGTGATCAAGATCATTCGCGCGGCGGCGGACACGCCCCAGGCGAATGAGCAGCTCAAGGCGCGCTTCAAGCTGAGCGACCGGCAGACGGAAGCGATCCTGAACATGCGTCTCGCCAAGCTCACCGGCCTGGAGATCGAGAAGCTCGAGGCTGAGCTCAAGGAAGTGCAGGCGTTCATCGCGGAGATGCGTGCGCTGCTGGCCTCGAAGGAAAAACGTATGACGCTGCTCAAGACGGAGCTGCTGGCCATCTCCGCCAAGTACGGCGACAACCGGCGCAGCGAGATCACGAGCGACGAAGGCGAGTTCACGATCGAGGACCTGATCGCCGATGAGGAGATGGTTGTCACCATCTCGCACACCGGCTACATCAAGCGTACCTCTGTCTCGACGTACAAGAAGCAGCGCCGCGGCGGCCGTGGGCTGAGCGGCCAGTCGGTGAAGGACGAAGATTTCATCGAGCACCTCTTCATCGCCAGCACGCACGAATATCTGCTCGTCTTCACCGACGACGGACGCTGCTTCTGGCTCCGGGTGCACGAAATTCCGCAGGCCGGCCGCGCGGCGAAGGGCAAGCCGGTCGTCAACCTGATCAACGTCACGCCGGACACGACGGTCCAGTCCATCGTGCCGGTGCGCGAGTTCCGCGACGACCAGTTCCTCCTCTTCTCCACCAAGAAGGGTACGGTCAAGAAGACGGCGCTCTCGGCGTACGCGAATCCTCGCTCCAATGGCATCAAGGCCATCAAGATCGAGGACGGCGACGAGTTGATGGACGTGCAGATCACGAGCGGCACGAACGACATCGTGCTCGCGACCCGGCACGGCCTCTCGATCCGCTTCCACGAGCAGAACGTGCGCGAGACGAGCCGCGACACGACCGGCGTGAAAGGCATCCAGCTCGGACCCCGCGATGTAGTCATCGGCATGGTGGTCATCAAGCGCGAGGCGACGCTGCTCGTCGTGGCCGAGAAGGGAATCGGCAAGTGCTCCCCGATCGACGACTACCGCGTCCAGAAGCGCGGCGGCAAGGGCATCATCACAATCCATCGCACCGAGAAGACGGGCGATGCGGTCTCGATCATGGAAGTCCTGCCGGAAGACGAGCTGATGCTGATGACGAAGCATGGCATCCTGATCCGCATGCCCGTCAAGGGCATTCGCGTCGCCGGCCGCAACACGCAGGGGGTCAAGCTCGTCAACCTCGACGAGAAGGACCTCGTGATGGCGGTGGCGCGGGTCGTTCCGGAGGAAGAGGGCGAGGAAGGGGAGGGCGAGGGCGAGCTCGACCTCGGCGGCGAGGAGACGGAGAGCTAGAAGACAGGACGACAGGACGACAGGAAGACAGACTGGTCCTGTCTTCCTGTCATCCCCGCTCGGCGCTACCTTAGCGGACTCCTTGAAACCCTGTGGCATCGAGCACGTGAGCAGGCCTGCCGAGCACGACGAATCGCTTCTGACCACCACCCTGACCGGCACGACGCTCGAGCTTCCCTCGACGACGCCGGAGCTCGTGGAGGCGCTTCGTCACGACCGCGAAGTGCTCGTGCGCGAGGCGCTGCTCTGGCAGCGGTGGGTGCGCTACGTCGCACTGCTCGCGGTCGTCACCCTCGCGCTGGCGTTCGGCGATGGCGCGCGCACGGTGCTGCTGCTTCCCATCGTGCTCACGTCGCTGGCGTACGTTCTTTGCGTCGCGATCACCGCCGAGATCATTCGCCGCGCAGCGGTCGTCCACGAACATCGGTTGCCCGCGTTGCTCGTCACGGCCGACATCGCCGCCCTGTCCGCGCTGGTCTGGCTGAGCGGCACGCCGGCCGAGATGGGACGCATCCTGATTGGCGCAACGCTCGTTGTGCAGCTCGCCGTCTTCTACTTCGGTCGGCGGCTCGGCAGCTACGCCGCGCTCCTGGCCTCGCTCGCCTATCTCTGGACGACGCGCGTCGTTCCGAATTCGACGGTCCTGCCCGATCCATCGCTGCCGCACGCGCTCTACAGCCTGGGAGTCTTCGGCCTCGTGAGCGCGGTACTCGTTACGGCGTATGGAAACTTCCGCGCGCGCATGAACCGGCTGCGACTCTTCTGCAAGCTCGTCGAAGAGGGCGATCTCACGCCGTCCTTTGCACTCGGCGTGGACAAGCGTCCGGACGATCTCACCCTGCTCGCGCGCAGCTTCGAGGCGATGCGCTCACGGCTCGCCGAACAGATCGGCACGGATCCGCTCACCGGCTGCCTCAATCGTCGCGCGCTGGAGACGCGGCTGCGCACCGAGTGGCGCCAGGCAAAGCGGCGCACCTCGACTGTGGCCGTGCTCGCGATCGACCTCGATCACTTCAAGCAGATCAACGACACGCGCGGCCATCCCTTCGGCGACATCGTGCTCCAGGAGCTCGCCGGCATCATGAAGGCCACCGCGCGCGACACTGATGCCGTTGCGCGTCAGGGCGGTGACGAGTTCGCGATCGTGCTGCCCGATACTGGATGGCAGGGGGCGCTGACGTTCGCCGAGCGCCTCCGCCGCAAGGTAGACGACTTCGAATTCGGTGCGGCCACCGCGCCGACTCGCATCACGATTTCCGTTGGCGTCGCGCTCGCGCGCGGCACAGATCCCATCTCATCCGAGATGCTGCTGCAGGAGGCCGACCGGTCGCTCTACAAGGCGAAGAGCGGTGGCCGCAACCGTATCTTCGCTTGACCAGAGGCCAGTGACAGAACTCATCTCATTAAACGACCTCACGGCGGCCGCGGCGCGCATCGCGCCGGTCGCCGTGCGCACGCCGCTTCTTCCCGTCGACTCCCTGTCGGAGCAGCTCGGCGCCGAAATCTGGATCAAGCCGGAGATGCTGCAGCGCGGAGGCGCCTTCAAGTTTCGCGGGGCGTACAACTTCCTTGCGCAACTCACACCAGAAGAGCGTGCACGCGGCGTGATCGCGCCCTCGTCCGGCAATCACGCACAGGCTGTCGCCCTCGCCGCCAGGCTCTTCGGCTGCAAGGCGGTCGTCGTCATGCCGACGACGGTCACGCAGGCCAAGCGCGGCGGCGCCGAGCGACTCGGCGCGCGCGTCGAGCTCGCGGGAACGACGACGCAGGATCGCTACGAGCGTGCCGTGGAGTTGGTGGAAGCCGAGGGGTTCACGATGGTACCGCCGTACGACCATGAGTGGATCATCGCCGGACAGGGAACAGCGGGACTCGAGATCGTCGAGGATCTCGCGGACGTCGGCACGGTGCTCGTGCCCGTCGGCGGCGGCGGACTCAGCGCCGGTGTGTCTGCCGCGATCAAGCTGCGTGCACCGAACGCGAGAGTCATCGGTGTCGAGCCGTCGAATGCGCCAAAGCTCTCGAAGGCGCGTGAGGCGGGGCGGCCTGTGCGCATTCCCTCCACGCATGGTCTCGCCGACGGTCTGCTGGCGGTGGAAGTTGGCGCCATCACCTTCGCACATCACGAGGCGTACGTGGACGACGTGGTGCAGGTCGATGACGGAGCCCTGCGTCGCGCGATGCGCCTGCTGCTCGACCGGATGAAGCTCGTCACCGAACCGAGTGGCGCGATCACCCTCGCGGCGCTGATGGAGGGTATCGTCACGCCCGCAGGAAAGACCGTTGCCGTGCTGAGTGGTGGCAACATCGAGTGGGACGGTCTCGTGCAACTTTTCTCCGACGAGCAGATATGATTCGCTGTCCCGCCTGCGGCACGCAGTACGCCGACGATGCACGCTTCTGCACGAAGGACGGCTCCAAGCTGATCGCGATGCCTGGTGCTCCCGCTGCTGGTACTCCCGCTCCCGGCGCGCCATACTCGGCACCGACTCCAGCGCGCGGAACGGCACACGGGCGCGCCGAGCCGCCCGCGCCAGCGAGCCCGATGAATCTCGTCGATCAGGTGCTCGACGGGCGCTACCGCATCGTGCGCAAGGTCGGCGAGGGCGGGATGTCGTTCGTCTATCTCGCGACTGATACCGCGACAAAGGAGCGCTACGCCATCAAGGTGCTGTCACAGGCGCTCTCGAACGATCAGAACGCCATGCAGCGCCTGAAGCGCGAGGCAAGCCTCGGCATGCGCCTGGCGCATCCGAACGTCTGCCACATCATCCGGATGGGCGAGACGCAGGACGGGCTGGTGTACGTCGTGATGCCCTTCGTGGAGGGCGAGATCCTGAGCGATCGAAACAATCGCAAGGGGACGCTGTCGCTCGCGGAGGTCGCGAAGTTCGTCACGGAGATCGCCGCCGGTCTGCACGTCGCGCACGACCTGAAGATCGTGCACCGCGATCTGAAGCCGGAGAACATCATGATCTGCAAGTCCGAGGATGGCAGCGAGCGCGCCGTCGTCATGGACTTCGGTCTGGCAAAGGAGCGGCGCGCGGACGCCGAGCTCCAGAAGCTCACCGCCACCGGCATCATCCTCGGAACGCCGGAGTTCATGAGTCCGGAGCAGTTGCGCGGCAAGCCACTGGACCCGCGCACCGACGTGTACTCGCTCGGCCTGATGACGTACGAGATGCTCACCGGAAAGCTGCCCTTCACCGGGCGGACGCAGCAGGAGATGATGATCGCGCGGCTGCGCAACGAGCCGGTGCCGCTTCGTCAGGCGCGGCCGGAGCTCGACTTCTCGGAGGC
>DATCGM010000059.1:0-4544 GCA_036508915.1 Gemmatimonadaceae bacterium | reverse complement strand
GCCGGAGTGCGTTGGCGGCGTTGTGGGTTGAGGTACGGTGCGACGCGCGGTTACCTTTGAGGATACGGCGCCGTGGCCAAGTGGTAAGGCGGCAGACTGCAAATCTGCTACTCGTCGGTTCGATTCCGACCGGCGCCTCTCAGGGAGCGCATCGCTTTTGCGGTGCGCTCTTTTGCTTTCCGCGTCGGTGAGTTTGCTACCCGCTGTGGTGTGAGCGAGCTCGACGGTGTGTTCGAGTCCGTCTCTTGCATTTCATGAGAGAAATCACCCTCGCAGGAGACGCTCAAAATGAAACACCAAGTTCGCTTCGCCGCAGTTGCGGCGCTCGCACTCTTCGCCGCGCTGCCGGCGCGGGCGCAAGACACGAGCAAACACAAGCCGGGCGGCCTCAATAAGGTTGCCCACGATGTGAGCAACACTGTCAAGAAGGCCGGGCGCGATACCAAGGCTGAGGTAAAGCGCGACGCCAGCACGACGCATGGTGCGCTTCAGGACGCGGGCAACGGGACGAAGACGGTGCTCAAAAAGACGACAGGCATCCACGGCTCGACCAACGCCCATCCGGGCGGCGTGAACAAGGTGGCGCGTGACATCAGCAACACGTCGAAGAAGGCGGCGAGCAATACGAAGGCGGAGAAGAATCGCGTGAAGAGCAAAGCACACGCAAAAGCCACCGACGTGGGGAAGGAGATCAAGGAAGCGCCGAAGAAGCCGTAGTTGCACGTCGGCAACTGACGCGAATGGGCGGCGGGCGCGACAATGCGCCCGCCGCGGGGAACGAGCTCAAAAATCCCAGAGCCGAGTGAGAAACGCCCCGAACGCTCCGCTGCGCGCCGTGGGATGTGTGATCCCAAGCTCCTCGGGTGCGCGAAACAGGAACCGCGGCTCGAGTCCAATGTCGAGCTGGTAGATGGTGCCGAACTTCTGCGCCATGCGGATGCCGGGAATTCCGCTCCTGAAGTGGAGCTGGCCGGCGATATAGCGATCGGTGGTGACGTAGCGCCCGGCCTCGATCAATGCGCCGCGAACTCCGCCGGTCTTGCCGAACACCAGCTCCGTCGGCACATCGGTGGGCGAGACGCTGAACGCGTCGAGGCCGTACTCTTTCGTGGCGCCGGTGCCGATGTCGTGCAGCACGACGCCGAGTGCCGTTGCGCCCTGCTGGCGATGTGCGAGCGCACCGGTTTCACCGCCGAGCTGCCCGCTCCAACCTTCACTCCCAGAGAGTGACGAGCCGGACTGCTGCAGTAGCGACGTCGACAAACGACCGAGCGTGAGATAGCTGTTCAGCTCTCGACCGCGAATCGGGAACAATGTTCCGCTCTCGAGTCCAACCTGTGGCGCCTTCGATGTTCCGCCAGTGAGGAATTGCATCGGAAAGAGTCCTCGGCCGGGCTCCCACACGGTGCGCTCGCCGACCTGCTGTACGATACCCGCATCGTTGGTGTGCGGTCCGAAGGTGAGAGACCCGCGTGTGGGGACGAAGGCAATCGTGCGGAAGAACGCAACGCCCTTGCCGATGCGCACGAAGCCGACAGCCCACTGGTCGCTCGAACGCTGGTCGATGTGTGCGTGGACTACCTCGCCGTCGCCCGTATAGAACTCGATGTTCGCGTCGGGGCGGTTGCGATAGTAGGTGCCGCGATCGACAACGAGTGAGAGATCGGCGATGATCGCAATACGACGTGGGTGCGCGAGCTCCTGTTTCACTCGCAGGGCGTCGTTTGGATTCGCGGAGGTATCGAACACCGCGAAGTAGCTGAGGTCACCGGGCGCCTTTACGCGAAGCAGATCCTTGCGAAACTGCTTGAGCGCGAGAAACCCTCCTTTCATCTCGCCACGTCCAGTGATGCGCAGCGCATCGAGCGGGCCGAGTGCGACGATGTCAGCGTCTGCATCGACGAGGCCGCGCGTTTGGTCCATGACGCGCACGTTCTGCCCTAATGCCGAGAGACGTACAAAGGGGTGCGCCCAGTCGGCGAGATGGACCGAGCCACTGGCGCGCAGCGTGCCGCGCGCACGTGCGACCAGCGAATCGAGCAGGAGTGAATCGCCCACGAGATGAAGGTCCGCGACGGCTCCCTCGAGGCGCATTCCAGTAGAGACGACCGTCAGTGCACCATCGCGGAGTGCAGCGCGGCCGCTGTAGCGCGGAGTCTTCCAGCTTCCCCGAACGTGCGCATCGGCGGTGAGCATGCCGCGAACGTCCTCGAGAGCTCGCGTGCTCATTGGCAACCCGGCAAGCGTAATGCTGTCGAAGACGACGTCGGCGATCAGCGCCCCTTCCACCTTTCGCGAACCGATCACGCCGGCGAGCGAGAGATCGAGCGGCAGAGAAGCGGTGGCCGCGAGAACGCGCCGTCCCGTGCTGTCACGAGCCGCGGCATCGAGCGCCAGGCGCTGCGCGAGATACCTGAGATCGACGTCGGCATCAGGTGCCCGAGTACCCTTGTACATCGCATCGCGCAGAGTAGCGCGCCCATTGATCGCGGGATCGGCGCGCGTTCCCGTCAAATGCAGCGAGGCGCCGAGAACGCCGTCCGCGTCCGCGTCTCGCTGCAATGCCCGAAGCACGGTTGAAACACGAACCGCCTCGGCGACGACGTCCAGTCGCATTGTGCCGTCCTTCGGAACGGCGCCGTTCGCATACAGGCGTCCACCGGCGGAGCTCCGCAGGTCGATCGAGTCCACGTTGATGGCGCCATTCGCGAAGCGTGCGCCGCCCGGATGTGCGAGCCGCCACACCAGCGTATCGAACCGCATGCGCAGAGAATCGAGTTGTACTTCGTGCACACCCTTGTCGGGACTGGCGTAGCTGCCGAGCGCGGCGTACGAGACGAGCGAGTCCTGCCGAATGCGAAGGTCGGAGACGACACGGCCATCCTGCCAGCTTCCCGCCGCGTGCACCTGCTCGAATCCGAGACCGCTGACCTGCACCGTATCCGCATCGACACTGAACGTGAGCGGCTTTGAGCGATCGCGAACGTTTTTCGAATAGGCTTGTCCACTCAGGCGACGCACGGAATTGCCGCGCACGACGAGTCCTGAACCACGAACGGCTGCGTCAATGCCCAGCTCCTTCACATTGCCATTGAGCAGCCCGAATGCGACCAATGAGCCGGCGAGCGAATCGCGTCGAATGGACGGCAGCGTATCAGCGATCAGCGAGACGCCGGTCGGAAGCCCGAGTGCGAGCTGCTCGATACGTACGGCTTCCGCACGCCGCGCCGAGTCCGCGCGCGCTGCGGCCAGTAACGCACCTTGGCGGCCGGATGCAACGTTGATCAACGCCGTATCAGTGGTTCCAATGAATCGGCGGAGCGAAGCGAGCGAATCGACGATGAGCGTGAACTCGAGCTTGCCCGTCTGGGCGCTCGTGAGCCCGAACGTCCCGCGTGCGAAAGCTTTGATGCCGCGCTCGGCGGCGTCCAGCGTATCGACATGAAGCAGACTATTCGCAACCGATCCGCGTGCGAGCACACGCTCGACAGTGAACGTGTCGTAGCGCGAGTGCGCGAGATTGGCGGAGAATACGGCGTTCGCCGTCGCAGGCGACGTTCCCGCTCCGCGCGCTGAAACGATGCCCGTGAGCCGGGTGACCGGTGCGCGGCGCGAGAAGGCGTTCGTGTTGAGCGCATCGAGCGCGACAGAGACGTCGTAGCGCGTGCGAGAGCCGGCGAGTGCAACCGTGCCGCGGCCGTCGATACTCCCGCCGCTCTGTGAGTGCAACACGCCACTGACGTGCAGCTCACGCGTCGTTCCTTCCGCGTGCACTCTGCCGGTAACGCTACCGCGTAGCTGCGCGGATGGTGCGAACTTGCCGGCTGTCACCAACGACAGCGGTTGCAGCGTCGCATCGGCGACAACGCGCTTTCCCGCCGTCTGATAGCGTCCGCTCCCGATGACGTGCGAGCGGGCATCGCGCTCGACGTGCGTGAGATCTCCGCGCACGGACCATCCGTCACGCTGCGTTCCGTTCACGACGGCATCGCCGCTCAGCGCGCCGCCGACTGGAATTTTCAGCCCGGCGCCGCTGAGTGTCGCAACCTGCAATGGCAGCAACTGAACCCTGAGGTCTCGAGCACGCACGCCGCCGGTGAGCCCGATACCACCGTGTGCAAGCACGTGGCTGCGTCCAGCGCTCGCGTCGTCGAACCGAACGTCGGCGTCGACGAGCATGGAGCTGGGTGCGCCACTCACAACCACGTGGCCGTCGAGCGTGCCAGTGCGCGCGAGCTTCAGCGACGGCGCGAGCTCGTGAATTGCCGCGGTGCTCAGGTGCGCAACGGTGAGATCGGCGCCGCGAACGAGGAGCTCCGCCGGCTGGCCCGTACTCTTCACGCGAGCTATCGATGCGTTGCCGGCGAGCGACGCATTGCCGTACTGGAGATCGGCATCGTTGATCGCGTACTCCGCCGTGTCGCCGTGCAAGCGCATCCGGTAGCGCAGCTTCCCTCCACCAGTCGTGGAAAGCTTCGGATCGAGCCATCGCAGGTCCGCGAGTGCCACCGGAGTACCCGTGAGGTCGAGCGAGAAACCGGCGC
>DATCGM010000058.1:0-14706 GCA_036508915.1 Gemmatimonadaceae bacterium | reverse complement strand
TCGTATGTATCGCTTGGAGTTGCTGGTGGCGCGCTCGGACATGCACTGAACACCGCTGGCACGTTCGCCGGCATGCAGCGTACCGCGGCGATCGCTGCCGGCCTGCTGATGATCATCTGGGGTGGCTACTCGGTGCTCGTCGCGCTGGGCGTGCGCGTGCGTGCGCTCACGGTGCCCGATGCATGGCGCCGCGCGATGGGCAGTGTGCTGCTGCGTCTGCGTGAACAACCTCCCGTGATTCGTGCCGCCGCGACAGGGCTCGCCACGACGCTCCTGCCATGCGGATGGCTGTATGCATTCGTCGTCACCGCGGCAGCAACCGGATCGGCATCCGGCGGTGCGATGGTGATGTTCGTCTTCTGGCTCGGCACACTTCCCGTGATGCTGGCCGTCGGCGTGGGCGCGCGTCGTCTCATGGGTGCGTTCGGCGGGCGCATGCCAATCGTGAGCGGCGCGGCCATCATGGTGCTTGGCTTTCTTGCCATCGTCGGACGCATCGGCGGCGGCGCGGCGCACGTGACGCACGTCATGCACGGAGCACCGTGAGTGTCTCTCGCGCGCCGGCGATCGGTATCGCATGCACGCACTGCGGGCTCAGTGTCCCGCCTGCGTTCGTGCAACCGGATGCGAGCGAGCAATTCTGCTGTCAGGGCTGCCGCATCGCGTGCGAGTTTCTCTCGGCGAACGGGTTAGCCGAATACAAGGCCTTTCGCGACAAGCGCGCGACGCCGGTGCATTCCACCGGCCGCAGCTATGACGAGTTCGATCATCCCGCGTTCGCCGAGTTGTACGTGCGCGCCGCAGCAGGCGGATTGAGCGCGACGGAGCTCTATCTCGAAGGCGTCCACTGCGCGTCGTGTGTTTGGCTCGTCGAGCGAGTGCCACTTCTCGTGCCCGGCGTGGCGCGCGCCGAACTCGACGTGCGCCGCTCACTGGCGCGCATCGAGTGGAACAGTGCCGAGGTGCCGCTGTCCGCCGTGGCGCGCGCACTCGACCGGATTGGCTATGCGCCGCATCCATTCCGAGGCGTGGCGCGCGATTCCATGCGGCGGCGCGAGGATCGCGCGATGCTCTCACGCATCGGGGTGGCGGGCGCGATCGCGGGCAACGTGATGCTCGCCTCGCTCGCCCTCTACGCAGGCGCTTTCTCGGGCATGGAAGGTTCGTACGAACAGTTGTTCCGATGGGTCTGCCTCGGGCTCACCATTCCTGCCATCGTAGGTCCGGGCCGCGTCTTTTTCGTGGGGGCTTGGGGCGCACTGCGCGCGCGCGCGCTGCACATGGATCTGCCCATTGCAATCGCTCTGGGCGCCGGCGCGCTGCGCGGAGCGATCAACACGATCACCGATAGCGGCCCGATCTACTTTGACGGCGTCACGATACTGATCTTTCTGCTGCTCGCTGGCCGCTTCCTTCAGCAGCGCGGGCAGCGCGCCGCGACGGACGCTGCCGAGTTGCTGTACTCCCTCGCTCCCTCGACGGCGCATGTCGTGGAACATGACGGCACGGAGCGCGAAGTACCCGCGGTCGCACTACTGCCCGGCATGGAGGTACACGTGCGCGCCGGCGAGAGCTTCCCCGCCGACGGCGTCGTGACGAGCGGGCGCACGAGCGTGAACGCCTCGCTGCTCACCGGCGAGTCGCGCCCCGTGTCGGCCACGAGCGGCGACGCGGTGTTCGCTGGGACGCTCAACATCTCCGCACCGGTTCGCGTCCGCGTGGACGTGGCCGGCGAGACGAGCCGTCTCGCGAAGCTGCTACGCCAGGTGGAGGAGAGCGTGCGGCGCCGAGCGCCTATCGTTGCGTTCGCAAACCGGATGGCGGGCTGGTTCGTCGCCGCGGTGCTCGTGCTCGCGGCAATCACCTTCGTCATCTGGTATCCACGCGATCCGGCGCGAGCGTGGGACAACGCGATCGCATTGCTGATCGTGACCTGTCCCTGTGCGCTGGCGCTGGCGACGCCGCTTGCTGTGACGATCGCCGTTGGTCGCGCCGCGCGCGCAGGGATCTTCCTCAAGGGTGGCGACGCCCTTGAATTGCTCTCACGCACCGGCACTCTTGTGATCGACAAGACGGGCACAGTGACGGAGGGACGCACCGCCCTCGTCGAGTGGCTCGGCGAGGCGTGGGTTCAACCGCTGGTGCTCGCGCTCGAAGTTGGCTCGTCGCATCCGCTGGCCGACGGATTCCGTCGCGCGTGGCCATCGCTCAGTGTGCCGGAGGCCGATGAGGTGACGCATCACGCGGGCGGCGGGATCACCGGGACCGTTGCCAGTCACGACGTGGTGGTTGGGTCGCCATTGTTTGTCGCGGCGCGCGCGCGCGCGGACGACGCATTCATCGCGCGGCTCACTGACCCAACGCTCACGCCGGTGCACGTGGCCGTGGATGGCCGAGTTGTTGCCGCCGCGGGGTTGGGCGACAAGGTGCGCGACGATGCACGCGCGTCGCTCGACGCCTTGCGCGCGCGCGGGTGGCGAACCACGCTGCTCTCTGGTGATGACCCTGCGGTCGCCGCCGCTGTCGGTGCACAACTCGGCTTCGCTCCCGACGAGGCAATCGGCGGAGCGACGCCTGAGCAGAAGCTCGCGTACATCCACGAGGCGCGTGCCATGATGCATGGGCGGCTGCGCACCGAGCGCGGGGCGATCGTCATGGTGGGCGACGGCGTCAACGACGCGGCGGCGATCGCGGCAGCCGACGTTGGCGTCGGTGTTCATGGCGGCGCCGAAGCATCGCTCGTTACCGCCGACGTGCATCTTACCACGCCGGGACTCGAGCCGCTCGTCCGTCTGGTTGAAGGGGCGAGCCGCACGATGCGTGTCATCCACCGCAACATCGTATTCTCCCTCGCATACAATCTGCTCGGCATCGCGCTCGCGATGGCGGGCGTGATCACTCCGCTCATAGCTGCAATCATGATGCCCGCCAGTTCGCTGACCGTGGTGCTCGGCAGTTGGCTCGGCAAGACCTTCGACCCGCCGGCACCGAGCGTCGCGTCGAACGAGAGTGAGCGCGCGACGATGGGTGCATCGATGGAGGCTGCGGCATGAGCGTGATTTTCATCGTAGTGCCGCTGGCGCTGCTCATCGTGCTGATTGCGGTGATAGCGTATGTGTGGTCGGCGCGCGCCGGCCAGTTCGACGACCTCGACACACCGGCGATGCGCATGCTTCACGACGACGATGGCCCGAAGCACATCGAGCCGCCCTGTCTTTGAACTAACCGAGAGGAATCGATGGTCATCCTCGATCCGCGTCGTCCATGAGCGCCATTCGCACGCGGCTGTCTGCGATGATGTTCATTCAGTACTTCATCTACGGCTCGTGGCTCGTCACGCTCGGCACCTTCCTCGGCAACGTCCTTCATGCGAACGGGAAGGAGGTCGGAGTCGCGTACATGATGCCGGCGATCGCGGCCATCATCTCGCCGTTCATCGTCGGAATGATCGCCGACCGGTTCTTCGCGACGGAGCGAATGCTCGCCGCGCTGCATCTGGTCGGGGCCGCGCTGCTGTACTTCGCGACCACACAGACGACCTTCTCCCGCTTCGCCTTTATCTTCCTCGCGTACACGCTCTGCTTCATGCCGACGCTCGCGCTGACGAACTCCATCTCGTTCGCCAACATGCGTGAGTCCGGGCGCGAGTTTCCACGCATCCGCGTCCTCGGCACGATTGGATTCATTGCCGTGCAGCAGATCATCGGACGCCTTGGCGCCGACGCTACCGCCATGCCGCTACGCCTCGGCGCGGTGGCCTCGGTGCTGATGGCGGTGTATTGCCTCACCCTTCCGCACACGCCGCCTTCCGCGGCAGGCAAAGCGCTCTCGGTGCGCGACGTACTCGGACTCGATGCGCTGGAGCTGTTGAAGGACCGCTCGTTCGCCGTGTTCGTGCTCGGCTCCTTCCTGCTCTGCATTCCGCTCCAGTTCTACTACGCCTTCACGAACCCGTTCCTGAACGAGATCGGGGTGGCTGGCGCCGCGGCCAAGATGTCGCTCGGCCAGATGTCGGAGATCGGCTTCATGCTGCTCATGCCATGGTTTCTCATACGGCTCGGCGTGAAGCGCATGCTGCTCATCGGCATGGCCGCGTGGACGGCGCGCTATCTGCTCTTCGCGTACGGCAACGCCGGTCCCGGAATGTGGATGCTCTATCTCGGCATCCTGCTGCACGGCGTGTGCTACGACTTCTTCTTCGTCACCGGCCAGATTTACGTCGATCAGAAGGCGGACGTCCGCATTCGCGCCGCCGCGCAGGGCTTCATCGCGCTGGTGACGCTCGGCGCCGGCCAGGCGATTGGATCGTGGCTGTCGGGCGTGGTGGTGGACGCGAACTCGCACGCGGCGGTGGCCGGTGGCGCCGTCACGCACGACTGGACGGCGATCTGGCTCGTGCCGGCGATTGGCGCGATCGGGGTGTTGTTGATCTTTGCGGCGCTGTTCAAGCCAAAGCCGCGCGCATTGGCGGCGTAGTATTTGTCGTCCTGAGCGTTAGCGAAGGACCTGCACTTATCAGCTTAGGTGCAGGTCCTTCAGTCGCTTCGCTCCCTCGAGGACGACAAAGCGCGAAAGGCATAATTGGCGCATTGATTCGATCACGCCGACGTGCCACGCATGGGTCAGCTTGGTGCGATGGGTTCTTCGCGAAGGTGAGTTGGCTCTTTCGCGGCTAGCTTCGCTAGCCCCATTACTCTTCACTTAGCAATGATTCGTGTGGTATAGTCGGCGACGCGGGCGTCCGGAAGTGCGAGCTTCTGAACGGCCTGCTTTTCGACGCGATAGCTGTCCATGTCGATGGACTCGAGGATGCCCACGGCGAGATCCTCCTCTTTCGGAGCGGGCAGCTTCGGGATGAGCAGGTTCAGCAGGATCGACAGCTTCTCCCACGACGGGTTTGAGTACGGCAGTATCGACGCGAGGAAGTCGTACGTCCGCGTGAACACTTTGGCCTTCCCCTTGAAGTCCACCTGACCGTTCTCATCGAGGCGCCCGATGTACGTTGCGACGCATTCGTCGAGAATCGGATCGAGCGTGTCACGCTCGGCGCCGCTCAGGAATAGCGCGACCAACTGCTCGATCTGTTCCGGCGAGTACACCTGGCAGCCGTCGAGTGACGTCTTGAGATCGTGCAGCTTGTTCGGGTCCGTCTCTTCGCTGAGCACCGTTGTGCGGTAGTAGTCAGCGAATGACGCGATGATGCCGTCCGTGTCGTTCTGAAAGTCGAGCACGAACACGTCGTGCTTGTCCGGGTGCGCGCGATTCAGACGCGACAACGTCTGCACGGCCTTGATCCCGGACAGTCCTTTGTCGACGTACATCGTGTGCAGCAGCGGCTCGTCGTAGCCGGCCTGGAACTTGTCAGCGCAGATGAGGAAGCGGTACGGGTCCTCCTGAATGCGATCCGCGATCTCCGAGCTGGGGAATCCGTTGAGCGATGCTTCGCTCACTTTGCCGGCACCGAAGTCGTGCTCACCCGAGAATGCAACGATGGCTCGATACGGGCTCTTGCGATCCTGCAGGTAGCCTTGAAACGCGCGGAAGTACTGCACCGTCCGCTCGATGCCGCTTGTAACGACCATGGCTCGCGCCTGGCCCTTGATCTTCCCAACCGCGATGACGTGCTCGTGGAAGTGATCCACCATGATCTCGGCTTTCAGGCGGATCGCGGTGTCGTGACTCTCGACGTAGCGGCGAAGCTTCTTCTGCACTTTGTTGACGTCGAACTCAGGATCACTCTCCACCGTCTTAACCAGCTTGTAGTAGCTATTCACCGGCGTGTAGCTCTTCAGCACGTCGAGAATGAACCCTTCCTGCACCGCCTGCTTCATTGTGTAGCCATGAAACGGCCGGTGTCCGATCTTGCCTGCCGCATCGGGCGGCAGAGCTTCGCCGAAGATCTCCAGCGTCTTGTTCTTCGGCGTGGCGGTGAAGGCGAAATAACTGGCGTTCGTCAGCATCTTGCGGCCGACCATCCGCCGCTCGAGCTCCGCGTTCACTACGTCTTCCGGATCTTCCGCGACCTCCGCCAGCACACCGCTCATCGCCGAGGCAGTCTTGCCGCCATGACTGGAATGCGCTTCGTCGATGACGATCGCGAATCGCCGCCCTCGGTGAGCGTCGCCAATCTCCTTTAAGAGGAACGGGAAAGTCTGGACCGTGCTGATGATGATCTTCTTGCCGGACTCCAGATACTTCGAGAGCTCCTTAGTCTTCGAGTCGCTGCCGCGACTATTGACCGCGCCCACGATCGCTCCGACCTGTGCGAACTGCTTGATGGTTTTCTGGATCTGTTCGTCGAGGATGCGCCGGTCGGTGACGACGATGATCGAGTCGAACATCTCCTTGCCGTCTTTCCTCACTGCGATGAGCTGGTGTGCCAGCCACGCAATCGAGTTCGACTTTCCGCTGCCTGCCGAGTGCTGAATGAGATAGCGCTTGCCCGCGCCGACCGACTGCACATTTGCGAGTAGCTTCCGCACGACGTCGAGCTGGTGATAGCGCGGGAAGACCTGCTTCAGCTTCTTCTTGCGCGTCCTCCGGTCCACCTCCTCGACGATCTGCGCGTAGTTCTCGAGTATGTCCGTGAGTCCAACGGGCGTGAGCGCTCGTTCCCAGAGAAATGCAGTCTTGAGGCCGTTCGGGTTTGGAGGATTGCCCGCGCCGTCGTTGTAGCCCTGGTTGAAGGGTAGGAACCACGAGTCCTTCCCGACGAGATGCGTGCAGAATCGCACGTCGCTGTCGTCCACGGCGAAGTGAACGACGCAGCGTCCGAACGCGAAGAGTGGTTCGCGCGGGTCACGATCGCGGCGATACTGCTCGACGGCATCTTCGACGGTCTGCTTACTGAGGCTGTTCTTGAGCTCGAAGGTCGCGATGGGCAGGCCGTTGATGAACAGGCCGAGGTCGAGTGCGCGCCGCGTCTCGTCGCGGCTGTAGGCGAACTGCCGCATCACGCTGAAGCGGTTGCGGGCGTACAGCTCGGCAGCTTTCGCGTTGCCGGATGACGGCGTGTTGTAGAAGAGCTGGAGATGATGCGGTCCGTGATCGACGCCCTTTCGCAAGACGTCGATCACGCCGCGTTTGCCGATCTCCTTTTCGAGGCGCACAAGGAACTGGCGTCGTGTGGGACCGTCGGTCTCGAGCGAGAAAGCGTCCGCAAGCTTCGGCTGCGTGGCCATGATGAAGCCGCGAAGATGGACGAGATCGACACATGCGCCGCGGTCGTAGTGCTTCGCGTCACCGAGGAGCCAGCCGGTTCCGCCGGCTACGGGTGTGGAGGTTTCGGTTGGGACGTGGGGCGGGTCGATGAGATCTGTGCGGCCGGTCATCGCGCGGACGATGAGGGATTCAAGGCCTTTTTCGGAGGTGTCGCTGGTCACTCTCTTGTCTCCGTCACGTAGTCGGCGGCCGCGGTCCTTGCCGCCATGTCCGGTGCCATCAGCAACTCTCTCTGAACAGATTCTCGCTTCGGAGTTGGCGCGGCGCACTGAGGCAATATGCGGCAACCAGGTAGTCGGCGCACTGCGGAGCGATTGGCTTCTTAAAACCCGTGCGAATAGAAACTTGAAACGGCCCGCCATGTGCGGCGCGCGCGCAGGCGACCCTGAGTCGCGTCCGCCAGTCCGCCGCCCATGTTGAATTCATCCGTCTCATTTCGCCGGCTCGGCCCCACCGAGTCTCAGGTCCACGCGATGTTCCTCGTCTAACCGCAGCTCGCCTGCGTTGTCGTCGTAGGTGAACAGCTCGGCGTATCGCCCCCAATCGATGGCGGTCTCGAACTGTCGGCGCGCCTCGCCACCGCTGAACGAGTGCTCGAGGTCGTCGAGCACACCTTCGGCCTCGATGGTATGCGTCGGCGCGTCCTCGAGCTCTCGCACGATGTGCCGGAGCAGGGAGATATGCTCGATAGCCACGCGCCGGAAGATCGTCTTCTCCTCGTCGAGCTGCACCTCGGAAAATTACTGGCCAATCGGAGTAAGAAACGCCTGCCGCTCCTGCATGTCGGCGAGGCCGAGCAGATCGGTCGCCTCTACCAGGGCGAGGAGGTCGTCCGCTCGCATCTGGAGGTCGCGCGACAGCTCGTACAGGTTCGCGGTGCCACCGACGCCGGACAGGTACTGCACGAAGCCCGTCAGGTCGTCAATCCCGACGTCCGGAAGGGTCTGGTACCGGCGCGCGACCCGTTCGCGCGTCGGTGTTGCGACGCTGCGCGTCCCCGTGCGGGCGCTCCGCTGCTCCACGAGCAGTGTGGCGTCCTCGTCGGGGTTGGTCATGATGTGGTAGATCGTATCCACCAAGTGTGCCCGCGCCGGTCCTTTCCGTCGCCGCTCCATCGCGGGAAGACCGCTGAGCTCCACCCGCACGTGCCCGGGATTCGCACCGAAGACGAGGATGCGGTCGGCCAGCGAGACGGCCTCGTCGATGTTGTGCGTCACCATGAGAACGGCGCGCGTGGGAATCGTGCGCTCGCTCCACAGCTCCTGCAACTCGCCGCGCAGGTTCTCCCCCGTGAGCACGTCGAGCGCCGAGAAGGGCTCATCCATGAACAAGACCTCAGGTTCCACGACGAGCGCCCGTGCGAAGCCGACACGCTGCTTCATCCCGCCCGACAGCTCTTTCGGAAACGCCTCCTCGAAGCCGTCGAGACCGATCAGGTCGATCGCCTTGACCGCGCGGCGCTGGCGTACCTCCTCCGTGGCGCCCGTCGTCAGGAGTCCGAGTTCGACATTCTGTAGCACGGTGAGCCACGGAAAGAGCGCAAAGCTCTGGAAGACGATGGCGACGTCGGGATTGGGACCCCGGAGCGGCGACCCGTGCACCAGCACTTGCCCCTCGGACGGCGCCATGAGCCCCGCCATGATGCGCAGCAGCGTCGACTTTCCCGATCCCGAGGGGCCAAGGAGCGCGACGAACTCTCCATCGCGAAGGTCGACGGACACATCGACGAGCACAGGGGTGCGATCGTCGCCGTACACTTTCCGGACGCCCCGTGCGGAGAGCAGCACGGAACCTGGGGTCGGCGGGTCTGTCGTGGGGAGAGCCATCGGATTTGTTGAGCGTGCAGAGTGAAGGCGTGCAGGACTACTCGAGCCGGAACCGCGACTCGGCGAGCACGTAGAGGCGGCGCCAGACCAACCGATTTCCGGCGATGACGATCGCGGACATGACGAGCGTGCCCGCCAGCAGGCGCGCGCCACTCCGCCGCGACCCGCATCACTCCGTATGCAGTCGCGGCAAGCGCGAGGAGCAGCCCGGCGTCGACCCAGCGGGGCGCGGGCGCAGCATCGTCGGGGGCGCGGGGGGCTGCGCGGGGGGCAAACCAGCCCACGAGGCGGGGAAAGCGCGGCTGCGTCATCGGTACGACATCCGCGTTATGGTGAGAGACATGTGCACATACTATAGGCCAGTATCGTTCAAGCTTCGTTCTACTATCGCCTCAGCTCGCCGCCTGCCGAGGGGCGCTCAATAGGGTTGATGGCGGAGATTCTCGAAGATCACGTGCCGCGAGCGCCAATCGCAACGCAGTGCGACATTAAAGGAGAGCGTTGCCCCACGATGAGGGTCTCGCGCTGCCCGCACCGGAGTTTCGTTCATTAACCCCAGAACATCTCGAGATCGAACACGATGACGGACCAAAACAAGGTCGATGTCCGCGAAGTACAGCGTCGGCAGGCGGCCCGCGAAGCGCCCCACCCGGTCGGCGTTCGTGCGTTCTGGAAGAGTCTCGGACCGGGTATCGTCACCGGTGCGGCGGACGACGACCCATCCGGGATCGCGACCTATTCGGTCGCGGGTGCGCAATTTGGCACGGCACTCCTGTGGACTGCGCTCTTCACCTGGCCGTTGATGCTTGCGGTCCAGACGATGTGTGCTCGGATCGGGATGGTCACCGGCCAGGGTATCGCCGGTGCACTTCGGCACAAGTTCCCGCGCCCCGTGCTGCTTATCGCCGCGATCTCGCTGTTCATCGCGAATACGATCAACGTCGGCGCGGACCTGACCGGCATGGCGGACGCCGCCGAGCTGTTGACCGGCGTGAACTCGCGCATCTGGGTCATCGTGCTCGGCGTGGGTATCGCCACCGCGACGATTCGCCTGCGGTACACGACTCTCGCGAGAGGGCTCAAGTGGCTTGCGCTTACACTCGTCGCGTACGCCATCACCGCGCTGTACGTGGGGCCCACTTGGTCGATCGTCGCGCATGATACCTTCGTCCCCAGCATGCCAAAGGTCGGCGGCGCCTGGGCAACGCTGGTCGCCATCCTCGGCACGACGATCTCGCCGTACCTCTTCTTCTGGCAGGCGTCGCAAGAAGTCGAGGAAAAAAAATCTCTCGGCCAGCGTCGTGTGGAGGATCGCGTCGGCGCGAAGCCGTACGAGATCACGAGGAGAGGGATTGACATCACCGTCGGGACGTTCTTCTCCAACGCGGCAATGTTCTTCATCATTCTCGCGACGGCGCTTACGCTGCATCGCGCGGGGATGACGAAGCTGGAGACATCGCGCGAGGTGGCCGAAGCGCTCAGACCGCTCGCCGGTCGCTTCGCGTCGCTCCTCTACACCGTGGGCTTGCTCGGGGTGGGCGCGCTCGCCATTCCGACGCTTGCCGGGTCTGGCGCCTACGCGTTCGCGGAAATCTTCGGTTGGCGGCATGGCATGGACGAGCCGTACAATCGGGCCCCAGGCTTCTATGCGGCGTTCATTTGCTCGGTGGCGATCGGGGTGGGACTCAACTTCGCCAGAGTAAATCCAGTGTCGGCACTCTACTGGACGGCGGTGATCAACGGCGTGCTCGCCCCGTTCCTGCTGGTCGGCATATTGATCGCGGCGTCGGATCGACAGCTGATGAACGATCAACCGAGCTCACGATTGGGGCAGATCGTGGTTGGGTTGACGACCGCCGTAATGTTCGCGGCCGCCATCGGGATGTTCATCTTCTGAACCGTGTGCCCAGACGCGGGGCGGCACACGCAATCAGATCGCGGCCATCGCCGCGATGATCTCTCGCAGCCCCGCTGCACGCGTCATCACTCGCTCGTAGTCGCCGACCGCTGCCGGACGCGCCAGCGTAACGTCCGAGCGCCGGTGCACCATCGCGCTGTCCACGCGCGCCGCCGCGCGCACGTGAACCTCGCTCACGCCTGATTCGCGCACCACGTCGGCGACATTCGACGCCGTGATCGATCCGCCGGCAAGGATCGTGATGTCCGTGCCCGCCTGTTTGACCAGCCGAGCAAGAACCGGCGCACCCTTGAGCGCCGTCGCGCCGCCACCAGAGGTCAGCACCCGATCCACTCCGAGCTCGATCAGCGCCTCCAGCGCGACATCCTGATCCCGCACGAAGTCGAACGCGCGATGGAAGGTCACGTCCATGCTTTTCGCGGCTTCGATGAGCGTGTGCACCGTGCCAATATCGACGTCACCATCACGGGTGAGCGCACCGATCACGACGCCGTCAACGTCGAGTGACCGCGCCATCTCGATGTCGCGGAGCATCACATCGAGCTCGTCAGCGTCATAGAGAAAGTCTCCCGTGCGGGGCCTGATCAGCACGAACACCGGGATCTCGACGCGTTCCCACACGGCGCCAATCAATCCGGCGCTCGGCGTCACTCCGCCCTGCAGCAGCTCGCCGCACAGCTCGATGCGGCCTGCTCCACCGCGCTCGGCTTCCAGCGCCGCATCGATTGCGTCGACGCACGCTTCAACGAGAACGGTCACGCGCTGTGACCGCGCCCCTGCTTCGGTGGCTTCCATTCGCCGCGCGCCACGGCTGGCTTGAACTTGTCCAGGCCGCGCGGCGGGAAGTCGAGGGTGCGTCCCTCTTCGGCGCTCTTGTACGCGGTCATGAGTATCTGCACCACCTCGAGTCCATCGTCGAAGGTGAGCAGCGGCTTCTCCTTGCCGAGGAAGCAGCGCACGAAATGGCGGTCCTCCGCTTCGTAGCCATACGCGACGGCTTCATTCGCCACGACGGGCATCTGCCCCATTTCGGCGTTCTGTTTCTCGACGAGATCCTCGCCGGCGCGCCCTTTCACTTCGCGGCTGAAGAACACCTTCAGCCCCGCATCGAGTGAGTTCCACGCCATCGAGTACTCCGGGCCAAGCAGCTCGGCGGAGAGACGCAGCCCGGCGCCGATAAAGCTCCACGACGTGGAAGCTTCGCCGAGTACCGTGTATCCGTCATCCGTCTCGAACTCGAGCAGCATGCTGGCGAAGTCTTCGCTCGGCGTCTTGGAATAGTCCACGCCGCGCTGCGCTTTCGCGAGCTTCTTCACGTACTCGGGCCGCGACCACTTGAGCGACGCGATGTGCGCGGTGATGCGCTTCGGACGCACGGTCGCGAGCGGCTCACCAGGCTTCGTGAGCAGGTGTCGAACGACAAGCGCCGAGTGGCACATCATGTCGTTGAGAACGCCACCACCCTGGAGCGCGCCCTGCCAGAACCAGGGCATGTGCGGCCCGCTGTGCTCCTCGGCGGCGCGGGCGAGATATGGACGTCCCGTCGTCGCCGCGCCGCGCGCCCAGATCAGTGCGCGGCCGGTCTCGATCTGCGGCGCGAAGACCTGGTTCTCGAGGTAGCCGTGCATCAGCCCCACGCTCTTCACGAGCCGCGCGACCTCCTTCGCCTCGGCCACGTTGCGCGCGAGTGGCTTCTCGCATGCTATCCCTACCAACGAACCCGTACCCCGATGGATGGCATCGACGATCTCTTCGACGTTCTCAATGCGCGCCTGGTTGGGACCCGTGAGCCAGATCGCATCGATCGCCGGATCGGCGACCATGTCGCCAATGCTCTTGTAGGCCTTCGCTGCGCCGACGTCGAGATCGTTTGCGTAGCGTGCTGCCGCTGTCGCGTTCTTTGCGTTCGGGCTCCAGACGCCGAGTACGTCGGCGTCGCGGACGCCCTTCCAGCCGAGCATGTGGAACTTCGCGTTGAAGCCAGAGCCGATGAATCCTACGCCCAGACGGGTTGTCGTCATTTCACTATCTGAAGGAACGGGTACCAACGTACATGTGTACTTCAGTTGCTTTAGAGTTTGCGCGATCTCGCCAGACTGGCATCGAACTCCTCATACGAAACTCCGAGCTTGTCAGTGGCCGGCTTGGGGCACCCACTCCAATCCGGATCGAACACATTCCCCAGGTATTTCAAGTCCAGCCAGCCCATCGCGCTGGAGAAGAACGCACTCCCGACGTTGTTCCGAAAACGATCGAACCACTGTGATCCTCTCCGCAGCTCGGGCGAGACCTTTTTGGGATACGCGATGTCGTCGAGCACCGCACGACGATTGGCATCGGAGCTGGCGACGAAATCCGTGCCGAATCGCTTGCGCATCTCGGCGTCGAGCCAAGCGAGCCCGCCACGCATCGAGACCTTCGACGCTTCAGAGGTCTCCTTGTCGACAAGCATGAAGTCCATGAACTCGGGCGCCTTCGCGTCGGTGGCGTTGCCCGAGCGCTCGTCTTTCGGAATGACGATATCGGCAAGCACGCGCACCGTGCGCCATTCATGAGGCGTGAAGAATTTCGGCATGTACGCTGCCGTTTCTCCCGCTGATTCCCCGGCGTGCAGCGCGGCAACCATGCGCGTCGTGCGCTCCACACTCGGCGCCGACCAGTCGAGCATGCCGGCGAGCGGAACGATGCCGAGCACCTTGAGCGCGTCGCGGCGATTGAGGTCGCTCATAGTGCACCCGCTTTGCGTTGCTGCGCGATGTAGTCCGCCGTGCGCCAGGCGAGCGCGAGGATCGTCCACGTGGGGTTCTTGTCGGCCTGCGTCACGAATGGCCCGCCGTCGGCGACAAAGAGATTCTTGCAGTCGTGCGCCTGGCAGTTCGCGTTGAGCACGGAGGTCTTCTCGTTGGCGCCCATCTGCACGCAGCCCAGCTCGTGAATGATCGAGCCGCCCGTGGAGAGTCCGTAACCCTGCTCCTTCGTCGGCATCGGGTTGAACACCTGTCCGCCCATCTCGGCGATGAGCGATCTGAACGTCTCCTGCATGTGCTTCGACTGGTTGTACTCGTGGTCCGTCCACTTCCAGTGAAATCGCAGGACGGGAATGCCCCACTGATCCACCATCGTCGGATCGATCTCGCAGTAGCAATCGGCGTTGGGAATCATCTCGCCACGACCCGAGAAGCCGATCGTCGCACCGTAGTATTTTCGGTAGTCGTCCTTGAGCGACTTGCCGTAACCGCCACCGCCAGGATAGCGCGCGATGCCGCCCATGAAGCCGTAGCCCGGCGCGCCAAGTCCGCCCCACACTTCAATATGGTAGCCGCGAGGGAAGTCGAGCTTCTTGTTGTCGAGCCACCAGGGCATGTACACGTGCATGCCGCCGACGCCGTCTTCGTTATGCGGCACGTGGTCCACCAGAGCCGGAATGAATCCGGAGACGTCGGTGCCCGTGGTGTCGGTGAGTCCTTTACCTACCCAGCCGGATGAATTGCCCAACCCGTGCGGAAATTTCGGTGACTTGGAGTTCATCATCAGTCGTGCTGATTCGCAGGCGCTCGCCGCGAGCACGACGACTTTCGCCTTGACGTGCTTCTCGGTGCTGGTTCGCTTGTCGACGTACGAGACGCCCGTCGCGAGCCCGTCCTTGCCGACGGTGACTTCACGCGCCATCGCGTTCGTGATGAGCGTGAGTTTTCCTGTTTTCAGCGCGGGACCGATGAGGACGTCGGGGCTCGAGAAATT
>DATCGM010000057.1:0-12040 GCA_036508915.1 Gemmatimonadaceae bacterium | reverse complement strand
GTGATCGTGCTCACGACGGTGCCGGCGTCGAGCACGCGCGCCGAGAGTCCAGCCCGCTGCGCCGATATCGCCGCCGCGAGGCCGCACGGTCCGGCGCCGACGATCAGGAGGTCAAGCATTCTCGACGGTTCTTGGGGAGTTGTGAGTCAACTGCTTGGGCACTGCTCCCACATCCAGCGGATCGATCCTCAGCATCCAAACCTCCCAATGCCCCGCCATGCGTGTTCGACCACGCTGGCATCCATCCTTTACTCGCAACCTATGCCTGAGAGCAGGGACTGACATTTTGTTTGATTGAGCCGGAGTGATTGTCTATCCATGTACGCCATCAAGGCAATCAAGATTCGTCCCTGCACCAGATCAGAAGAGTAAAGGAGCGGTGCGCGGATGCCGTATGCAGCCTGGTGGGCCATTGGGGCGCTTGGATGCACACGGAGTGATCCGCTGGATGTTGGAGCAGTGCCAAGCCGTTCAACTCAGAACTGCTCTTGCAACCCAATGATCTGATCCCGCCGAGTCCCCACGCTCACATACGTAATGGGTGCCTCGCAAAGCATCTCCATCCGATCGAGATAGGCCCTCGCCTGGCTCGGCAGATCGCCCAGCGCGCGCGCATCGGCGGTCGACCGCCTCCACCCCGCGAACGTCTCGTAGCGCGGAATCACCTTCTCGAGCGCGAGGAGATCGCTCGGAAACTCCTCGTGCATCTCGCCATCCACCTCATAGCCCGTGCAGATCTTTAGCTCAGGCAGCGTGTCGAGCACGTCGAGCTTCGTCACGGCCAGGTCGCTGAGCCCGTTCACGCGCGTGGCGTACTTCACCACGATCGCGTCGAACCATCCACAGCGGCGCGCGCGCCCCGTCGTCGCACCGAACTCGTTGCCGAGCTTGCGCACTTCGCTCTGCAGCGGCTCGGCGAACTCCGTGGGCAGCGGCCCGTTGCCGACGCGCGTCGTGTACGCCTTCACCACGCCGAGCACCCGGTCGATCGCACTCGGCCCGATGCCCACGCCGACGGATGCGCCGCCCGCCGTCGTATTGCTCGACGTGACGTACGGGTAGGTGCCGTGATCGATGTCGAGCAGCGAGCCCTGCGCGCCCTCGAGCAGCACGGCGGCCTTCGCCTTCACCGCGCGATGCACCATGAGCCCGACGTCTTCCGCGAGTGGCAGCAGGCGCAGCGCGAGCCGCTCGAGCTGCGCGACGACGGCGTCGACGTCGATCGTCGTCTCGGAGTCGTAGGCGACGAGACGCCGCTGCGCGTTCTCCGCACCCTTCGCGACGACTTCACGCAGGCGCTCCGGATGGCGAAGGTCGAGGACGCGCACACCGCGGCGCGCGATCTTGTCCTCATACGCGGGTCCGATGCCGCGGCCCGTCGTGCCGATGGCCTTGCTCGACGCGCTCTCGCCGTCTACCAGCTTGTGATACGGCAGAACGAGATGAGCGCGCTCGCTCACGTACAGTCGTCCCTCGACGTCGATGCCGGCTTTGACAAGTCCATCGATCTCCTCGAACAAGGTGTCGGGGTCGAGCACGACGCCGTTGCCGATCGCACAGCGTACGCCCGGATGGAGAATCCCGCTCGGGATCTGATGCAGGACGAAGCTGCGATCCCCGAGATCGACAGTGTGCCCGGCATTGGCCCCGCCCTGATAGCGCACGACCCAGTCGGCACGCTCGGCGAGCACGTCGACGAGCTTCCCCTTCCCCTCGTCACCCCACTGCGCTCCCACCACGACGACGACGTGCGATTCCGGACCGAACATGGTGCTCCCGAGCGGTTTGGCGACGGTCAACAAAAAACGCCCCGCTGGTGCGCGGGGCGTTGTTCAAATCTATCGGGCGACGAGGCGAAGTCAATTTTCTGGCGGTCTCCGTCCCCCGCGTCCACCCATGCCCGGCCGACGGCCGACGCGTCCCCCTTGACCCCGATTGCGATTCTGACGAGCGGAGTCTTCCGCCTCCGTCGGGACCTTCACGGGCCCCGTGCTGCACGTCGCGGCGATTGTCATCGGGCGGTCACACTGAGAGCGATGGCGAGGAAGGCCAGACGGCGGCGCATGATGAGCTCCTGGTTGTTGAACGCGCAGGGCTCAGCGCTTCATCAAAGATACGACACCGTTCGCCGCATGTCCCTTATATCATGGCCGCGAACAGAATCCACGCCGCCATCCCAACCCCGATCCCGACCTTCACCGCCGACGCTAGCACGCGCCCGATCAACGCCCCCGTGGCCACGCGCGTCGCTGTCCCGCCACCACTCCCGCCAGACACCTCGAACACGAACGCGCCGACGAATGCACCGACGAACGCGCCGATCACCGAACCGACGATCGGAACCGGCACACCGAGGATGGCGCCCACCATTGCGCCGATCACCGCGCCCCAGCTCGCGCGGCGTGATCCGCCGTACTTGCGCGTGTACTTCGCGGTGAGCGTCCACTCGATCACCTCGCCGATGATGGCGAGGATGGTGACAAGCACCACTGTGAACAGGCCGATCGAGTTCGGGACGAGCAGCGAATAGCCCAGCGCGGCGCCGGCGAGTATCCACGTGCCGGGCATGCCGAAGGGAATCATGACGAGGCCGAGCGCGAGCACCGCAGCGAGCAGCAGCACGTTCATTGCGCCAGCCCCGCCGCGCGAAGCAGCTCCTCGAGCAGCGCACGCGCCGGGGGTCCGAGCGGTCGCAGCGGCGGCCTCGGCGCGCCGCCCGCGAGGCCAACGCGGTCCAGCGCCGCCTTCACTCCGGCGACGCCCATCCCCCCGACGATCTTCCCGGCGAGCGGCGTCAGCACCTCCTGTGCGCGCACGGCCGCCTCGGCATCGCCGCGTTCGCGAGCGCGCCACACGTCGAGCGAGAGCTCGGGCGCGAAGAGACTGACGGCGATAATCCCGCCGTATGCGCCCATGCGCAGTGCTTCCCCGAAGAGAACGCCGCTTCCCGTGAGGACGCGGAACTGCTCGCTCTGCGATTCGAGATAGCGCGCGAAGAGCGTCGCGTCGCCGGAGCTGTCTTTCATGCCGACGATGTTCTCGTGCCCTGCGAGTGTCGCGACGGCCTCGGGCGGCAGCGCGAAGTGCATGTACTTTGGAATTGTGTAGAGCAGTACCGGTATCGGGCTCTCGTCCGCGATTCGCCGATAGTGCGCGAGGAGCGCGTCGGGCGTCATCGCGTCGCCGTAGTAGTGCGGTGCGACGACGAGCACGCCGTCCGCGCCGCGTTCGGCCGCCCATCGTGTGCGCGCGACCGTGGCGCGCGTGGACTCGGAGCCCGTCCCGACCAGAAGCGTGCGGTCACCCCCGATCTCCCGGCGCGCGCGCTCGACGAGCGCGTTGCGCTCCGCGTCGTCGAGCAGTGCGGCTTCGCCAGTGGAGCCGGTGACGACGATGCCGCACACCCCCGCATCGAGATGCGCACGAACGTTTTGCGCGAAGGCATCGAGGTCGACGTCGCCATTCTCGCCGAACGGCGTGACAGCCGGCGCGAGAATTCCGCGGAGTGCAATCATTGATTCACGAAGTCGAAGCCGCCGGACGTGATGCCGTCCATTCCCGTTGGCAGCGAATCGGGTGACGCTGGCGCAGGCGTCTTTTCCGCCGCCGCGACCTGCGCCGCCGTGACGGTCGTCGACACACGCCGGAACATCCGCATCTTGAGCTCGAAGTCTGAAGGGTTCGTCGTCGCGGCCATGGCGGTGTCGAAGGTGACCTCTCCGCTCTGCACCAGGTCGGCGAGATGCTGATCGAACGTCTGCATGCCGTACTGGTCGCGGCCATCTGCGATGTAGTCGCGAATCTCTCCGATGCGCTTGCCGTCGGCGATCATGTCGCGCACGGCCGGCGTGACGATGAGAATCTCCGCGGCCACGGCGCGCCCGTTGCCATCGGCACGCGGCAGCAGACGCTGCGACACCACCGATGTGAGCGTCTCGCTGAGACGAATGCGCACGACGTCCTGCTCCTCGGGCGGGAACATCGCCATGATGCGCAGAATCGTGCTCTGCGCATCCGGCGTGTGCAGCGTGGAGATGAGCAGATGACCGGTCTCGGCTGCCTTTATCGCGGTGTCGATCGTCTCCGCGTCACGCATCTCACCGATCATCACGACGTCGGGATCCTGACGCAGCGCCTGGCGCAGACCCATCTTGAAATCCGTCGTGTCCTGTCCGATCTCGCGCTGAGTGATCGCGCTCTGGATGTCGGTGTGCAGAAACTCGATCGGGTTCTCGAGGGTGAGAATGTGGCGGTTCTCGTGCTGGTTGATGTAGTTCACCATCGCCGCCATCGTGCTCGACTTGCCCGATCCGGTCACACCCGTGACGAGCACCATGCCGCGCTCCGCTTCGGCCACGCGCGCGAGGGCCGGCGGCAGACGGAGCTTCTCGAACGTCGGCACCTCGAAGGGAATGACCCGCATCACCACCATGAAGCTCGAGCGCTGCTTCAGGATGTTGACGCGAAATCGTCCGATGCCTGGCGAGGCCCACGAGCAGTCATAGTCCATGAGTTTGTCGATGCGCGCCTTGTCGTCCTCGTTGGTCATGAGGTGCAGGGCGATGGTGCGTGTCTGATCGGGCGTCAGCGCCTGCTTCGTGAGCGGCACCAGCTTGCCATGGATGCGGGCGCGAAAGACGTCACCCGCCTTGATGTGCACATCCGACGCGCCGCGATCGACAGCGGCTTTGATGATGCGTTCCATGAATCAGTAACCTGCCTTCTTGTCGACGAGGTTGCGCAGCGGTTCGCCCGCCACGTAACGGCGCCAATTATCGAGAAAGAGATCGAGCTGCCGGGGCCAGAAGCGGCCCGGCGATACGGGCGAAACGTGTGGAGCGACGAGGGCTGACCGAAGCTGCCATAGCCGGCTGGTCGTCGCCAGTGGCTCTTGCCGGAAGACGTCGAGCACCGCGCCGCGCAATCGGTTCGCCTCGAGGAGATCGGCCAGTGCCTCCTCATCGAGCAGCGCGCCGCGAGCGACGTTGACGACGATCGCGTGGCGCGGCAGGAGTTCCAGCCGCGCCCGCGTCATCAGCTCCGAGGTATCAGGCGTCAGCGGAGCCGCCAGCACCAGCACGTCCGCGCGCGGCAGCTCGGCGTCGAGCTCGCTCATTCCCGCCACCGACGCGAAGCCAGGCGGAGCACCGAGCTCGGGACGCCGGCGAATACCGATGCACGTGGCACCGAGACTCGAGAGTCGTCGCGCGACCTCGCCGCCCAGTCCACCGGTCCCCACAATGAGGATACGCGAACCGTCCACCTCGCGGATGGGCGAGTCGTCGGCGACGAAGAAAGCCTTGTTCCACTCACCGCGCTGCTGCTGCGCGATGGCGACGTCCAGCCCGCGCATGAAATGCAGGATGCCGGCGACCACAAACTCACCGATCGGCGGGCCGTGAATGCCCGCCGAGTTCGTCAGCAGGACGTCCGAATCGGCGATGCCGGACGTGAGCGCGTTGCCCACGCCAGCCGCCGCGGAGTGAACCCAGCGCAGGCGACGCGCGGCACCGAATAGATCTGCCGTGATCCCGAATCCAAAGTAGGCCTCGGCATTGGCGATGAGGCGCTTCGACTCATCACTGCCACCCTGCGGCCCGTCGCCATCCGAGCTGGTCGCCGCCTTCACGATCGCGACCTCCCATCCCGGCGGCGTCTCGCGTCGCAAGCGAGCCTGCCCGTCTGGCGTCAACGCCCAGTTCCGGGAGCTGGCCGCAAGATCGATCACGAGCCGGCGAAGTTCAGTCAACGTGCACCCCGTAGATGTCCTCGCGCCCGAGCAGCGACGCGGTCGCGATCTCGAATTGCCTCGCCGGACCCGAGAGCTTGAGCTCGAAGGTGCGGTCTTCAGGATGATCGAAGATACGCTGCGATTCGACGTTGATGCCGTGAGCGTGGAGCACTGTGCGTATATCCTCGGCCGACATATCCACGCGGGCGCGAATGGTGGCGCTCGCCGTGCGTCTGGCGCGTCGCACCCAGTGCTCCAGGCTGCCGAGTCCGGCGAGCACGAAGGTGACGAGGAGGCCCGCCTCCATTCCCTCGACGTAGAATCCAGCGCCCACCGCCATCCCGATCGCGGCGACGACCCAGATCGTCGCCGCCGAGGTGAGCCCGGTGACCATTCCCCGCGCCTGCATGATGGTGCCGGCGCCGAGGAAGCCAACCCCGCTGACGATCTGAGCCGCGATGCGCCCCGGGTCGCCGATCCGTCGTCCATCGGCGATGCCGATCCGTATGGAGACGTCCATCAGCAGCGCGGCGCCGATGCAGATGAGAATATTGGTGCGCAGGCCAGCGGGTTTGCCGGACAGCTCACGCTCGAAGCCGATGATCCCGCCGAGGAGGACAGCGAGCCCGAGCTTGACGAGGAGGTCGAGGCGCAATACGCGTACGACTTCCATCATCTGTGGAACGTTCATGTCCGGCGCTGGAGACGTCAGAATGGCGGGCTCCCGCCCGCCGGCGGCTCAGAGCAGATCGAGGTCGCGCACGTCATCTCGCGTGGTGTCCGGCGAGCTATCGCCATACGCCATGCTCCGCGCTTGCGCTTCGAGTGCGTCGATTGCCGCGTCATCGGGCTCGGTAGGGGTTGCGAACGTCCGGAATACGGTGCCCCCGCATTGATCGCAGGTTGCCGCCGCCGGCACTGCTTGAGTGAAATACTTTTCCTTGCCGCAGGTGAGGCAGATCAGCGTCACGACGCCCTTTCGTCCTTCGATCCCCATGTATCGCTCGCTGTGTGAGTGCGAGCCACGAGTGCAAGAGGCATGCGGAGCTGCGGACTTGGCGGACGTGGGACGAGCACTGGCGTCTATAACATGAGGCTGCTACCCGGTATGCGCCAGCGATGGGTGCCGCCGTGTGGGCGTTCACGTGAATCCCATTCTGTCTCGCACGCCGCGCATCGTCTCCTTGGCCACTGTCCGGCACTTCGCCGCGCCCGCCGCGAGAGCGGCGTCCAGCCTGGCGGGATTCGCGCGCAACTCTGCGGCCCGCGAGCGGATCGGAACGAGCTCCGCCTCCATCGATTCGAGGAGCACCTTCTTGCAGTCGATGCAGCCCCAGCCTGCCGTGCGGCACTGCGTCGCCACATGCTCGACCGTTGCCGCAGGGCTGAATGCCTCATGGAGGTGGTAGATGTTGCACACCTCGGGCGTTCCCGGATCGGTCCTCTTGACCCGTTTCGGGTCGGTCATCGCCGGACGAAGCTTCGCCCAGATCTCCTCCTTACTCTCGAGCAGGCCGATCGTGTTGCCCATGGACTTGGACATCTTGGAGTTGCCGTCGAGCCCCATGATGCGCCGCATCGGCGTGAGCAGCGGCTTCGGTTCGGGGAAGAAATCGCCGGCCGGGGCGAACTGCGTGTTCCACCTGCGCGCAATCACGCGCGACAGCTCGAGGTGCTGCACCTGGTCCTCACCGACAGGCACCGTGTCTGCCAGATAGAGCAGAATGTCGGCGGCCTGGAGGATTGGATAGTTGAGCAGCCCGGCGCTGACGCTCTCCTGTCGCTGCGACTTGTCCTTGAACTGCGTCTGTCGCTCGAGCTCGCCGAGCGGCGTGACGGTGTTGAAGATCCACGCGAGCTCAGTATGTTCCGGCACGTCGGACTGCACGAACACGCTGCAGCGCTCCGGATCAAGTCCCGCGGCAAGCAGGCCGAGCGCCATCTCTCGGCGGCGCGTGCGCAGATCGTTCGGCTCGTATGGGACGACGATCGCGTGATAGTCCACGATGCAGAAAAACGATTCCGCCGTGCCCTGCAGGGCCACCCAATTCTTCACCGCACCGAGATAGTTCCCGATGTGGAGCTCTCCGGACGGTTGGATCCCACTGAAGATGCGTGCCATCTGGAGAACGTAATGAACGCGTCCGAGAGTGGGCAAGGAAATCGCGACGACTCGGTCCAGGCGCACCGAGGGGCAAGCCACGCCGATCGTCGCGCACTCCTCGCCACCTGCGTGACGGCGGTCGTGCGCTCCGCCGACGTCATTCGCGACGGCGCGGCCCGCCGGTCGTCGCTGAAGTGGGAATCGAAGAGCACCTTCGACTTCGTGAGCGACGTGGACCGGGCGAGCGAGGCGGCCCTCGCCGAGGTGATCGCTTCACGGCATCCGGACGCAACGCTCCTCGCCGAAGAGGGCTCGCCGGACGCCAACTCCGCGACTGGCCTCGTTTTCGTCGCCGATCCTCTGGACGGCACGACGAATTTTCTGCACGGCGTCCCGTGGTATGCGGTCTCGATCGCTGCCCTCATCGACGGCGTCGTCGTCGCTGGAGCGATCATCAATGCGGCGACCGGCGAGCTGTTCACGGCGACGCTCGGCGGCGGAGCGCGCCGAGCCGGCGAAGCGATGCACGTCAGCGCGACGACGGAGCCCTCTCGCTCGCTCATCGCGACGGGGTTTCCCTTCTCTAGCGACGAGGAGATCCATCGATACATCCCGATGCTGCCGGCGATCATGCGTGCGACGTCGGGTCTTCGCCGCAATGGCGCTGCCGCGCTCGACCTCGCGGACGTCGCCTGTGGGCGTTACGATGCCTTTTTCGAGCTTCGGCTTCTGCCTTGGGATCTCGCCGCAGGGGTGCTGATGGTGGGCGAGGCGGGCGGCGTGGTGACCACGCTCGACGGCGCGCCCTGTCCCGTTGCCGAGACCTCGATATTAGCAGCCAATCCGTCGATGCACGCTTGGATGCTGAAGACGCTCCACACGTAACGTTGTCCTGTCATCCTGCTGTCGTCCTGAGCGCAGCGAAGGACCTGCACCATCCCCGACCGCCGACTAGCCGCTCATGAAACTCATCGAATGCGTTCCGAACTTCTCTGAGGGCCGTCGCCCCGAAATCGTCGCCGCCATCCGTGACGCGATCGCCGGCGTGGCCGGCGCGCATGTGCTCGACGCGAGCGCCGACGCGAGCCACAATCGCTGCGTCATCACCTTCGTCGCCCCGATCGACGTCGTGGCCGACGCGGCCTTCGCCGGCATCAGGGAAGCCGCACGCCGAATAGATCTCACAACGCACTCCGGCGAGCATCCGCGCATGGGCGCCACGGACGTCGTCCCCTTCATTCCGCTCGACGGCGCGACGATGGAAGACTGCATCGCGCTCGCTCGGCAGCTTGGTGAGCGGGTCGGGCGCGAGTTGCAGATTCCAGTGTTCCTGTACGAGCGCGCCGCTACCCGCCCCGATCGGGAGAATCTCGCTGACGTGCGGCGCGGCGAGTTCGAGGGCATTCGCGACGAAATCGGCACGACGCCGCAGCGAACCCCCGACTTCGGTCCGTCGAAGGTGCATCCAACGGCCGGCGCCGTCGCGATCGGTGCGCGTCCCTTTCTCGTCGCATACAACGTCTACCTCGGCCCCGCGTCGAACATGCCAGTCGCGAAGGAAGTCGCGAAGGCGCTGCGCGGCTCGTCCGGCGGTCTGCGCTATGTGAAGGCGATGGGCTTCGAGGTGGACGGGCAGGCGCAGGTATCCATGAATCTCGTGGACACGGAGAAGACGCCGCTGCACCGCGTATTCGACATGGTGAAGATGGAAGCGGAAGCGCACGGCGTCTCGCCCACGTGGAGCGAGATCGTCGGCCTCGTGCCGGAGCGCGCGCTCTTCGCCGCCGCCGCGCGACACGTGCAACTGCGCGACTTCTCCACCGAGCTCGTGCTCGAGCACAAGGTGCGCGAGGCGATTTCGGGCGGCGAGTCGTTGAGCGGCTTCGTGGGCTCCGTCGCGTCGCCAAGCCCCACACCGGGTGGTGGCAGCGTGACCGCGCATGCCGGCGCACTCGCCGCCGCTCTCGCGCAGATGGTCGCCGGACTCACCGTCGGCCGGAAGAAGTACGCGTCGGTAGACGCCGAGATGCGCGACATCGCCGTGCGGGCCGCCGCCCTCGGCACTGCGCTCAGCGCACTCGTTGCGCGAGACGCTGCGGCGTACGCGATCGTTTACGCGGCGTATAAGCTGCCGGCTGACACGGACGAGCAGCAGAGGGTGAAGGCCGCACGTGTCGATGACGCGTTGATCCACGCGGCCGAGGTGCCGCTCGAGACCGCGCGCGCCTGCGCGGACGTTGCGGAGCTCGCGCTTTCCGTGGCGGAGCGTGGAAACACGAACGCGGCGAGCGATGCCGGCGTTGCCGCATTGTTGGCGGCGGCGGGGTGCGTTGGTGCGGCGTACAATGTTCGCATCAATGTGGCGGCGCTTGGTGACAAGTCGCGCGGAACCGCATTGAGTGAAGAGGCGACGCGGCAGGTTGGGCGAGCGCGAACCGCGGCTCGGAAGGCGGAAGGGATTGTGGAGACGGCGATTGGTGGGTGAGCTTCTCTCGTGCACCGGTGTTGGCGACAGCGGCGAGCGTGGCGGCATGCTCCTTCAGGAATGCCGGTACTCCGTGGAGTGATTGCAACAGGCTGCCCTCTGTGGTTGTCTCCGTGCTCCTGAAGAGCGAGTGGGACAATGGGCCGGTACATTCCCCGGCAAAGTGTTACGCGTGGGCGCTGCGCCGTGATCGATCGCCTCGTCTGCGTTACACGTGAGCGCTCTGGTGTTTCAGGTGGCTTCGGCGTGCGCTTCGGGTGCCGCTCGCGAGATGTTTTGGTCGCGTGGGCGGGTAACGCGTGGCCTAAACGGCGTTTCGGATTGCCGCGCCGACAGTGCCAGTTCCCTCCGCGGTGATTCGGCTTTCCTCAGCGGCGTTACGGGTTCGCGCTGCGACGTTGCCGGTGACATCATCAGGCGTGTCGAGTGAGACATCCGGACGAGCAGATCACGCCGTCGCTGGTGTAGGTCATCTCACCGGCGTGTCGGATCATCTGATCGGACGGTGCGATCAGCTCAGCGGTGTTTCAGTTCGACGGCACGCGGCGGTGTGGTGATCGCTTCGTTGGCGCAGGTCAGATCGCCGGTGGTGCAGGTGCGGCGTGCGGCGTGTCGGATGCGTTGCCGCAGTATGTCAGGTCAGCTCGTCGCGCACGCAGGTCAGCTCATCACGCGGTCACGTCAGCTCATCACGCACGCAGGTCAGCTCATCACGCGTTCACGTCAGCTCCTCACGCGGCCACGTCACCTCGCCACGCGTTCACATCATCTCATCATCTCGAGTCGCCTGCCGTGGTCGCGGCCATGGGGTCCTCCAGGTGGGGTGGGGTAAGGGCGGGACGCTGTCGTCAGGGCGGTGCAGCCACGCCGGTCAATGACATCTCATACGGAGTGGTGTGCATTCGGTTTCGAGGCCCCTTGCGGCGATTCATGGTGGCGTCGTGCCGTGCACGGGTCCCCGACGTGGGGGCACCGCTGCGCGTGGGCTCGGTACGGGCGCCCGCACGGCGCGTTCCGTGTCGCGGAGCGCGTGCCCGGGTCCACACATGGCATGCACGGCTCACGGTCTGGTGTGGACGAGTGCGGGGAGCCCGTGCACGGGACGAGGCGGAGCGGGCACAGGGAGGGGTTGGCGACGAACGGGTCCACGGTCGGCATGCACGGCTACTCGGCGCCACTGCACGGCTCAGCTGCCGGCCTGCACGGCTCTGCGTCCGGACTGCACGGCCACATGGTGTCGTGACACAGGCCGTGTCTGGGAATGCACGGCTGCTCGTCGCCTGTGCACAGCTCCGCGGACGGCAGGCACGGTTTGGGGGGGACCATGCCCCGGTCGGGTGCGTGGGTGCACGACACGGCGGTCTCGGTGCTCGGACGGTCGAATCGAGGGGACCGCAAGCCCAAGGCAACGAACGGGCGGGCGGTGGCCCTGCACCGCGGCGGGTTACCAATGCACCGCCGGCCGAGGGCTGTGCACCACTCAGGGCGCCGAGCGCTCGGCATTGGGGATAGCTAGCTAGGGCGCGGAGTCCGCCGTCGACCGCGAGTACCGCGCCCCTCCACGGCGCTGCCAGCGCGCGAGATCGCCGGAGTGGCCACCAGCGGACGCGGCCAGGCACGCAACGTCCGCACACAGTGGATTGTGCGCCAACGACCACGACTCGCCGGCGTACGAGAGCGCGACGTCATACTCGCCTGTTGTCAGGGCGGATCGTGCCAA
>DATCGM010000056.1:0-4561 GCA_036508915.1 Gemmatimonadaceae bacterium | reverse complement strand
GCGACAGTGGAGAAGCGCTTTCCCATCGGCGTGACGACGACGTACACCGACGGCGACGGACTGCGCACCGACCGGACCGCCACTGCGATTTTCCAGGACATCTCCGACCAGAAGCGCCTCGACACGCTGCGTCTGCGCGCCGAGCGGCTCGAGGGCATCGCGGAGCTTTCGGCTTCGCTGGCACACGAGATCAGGAATCCGCTCGCCTCGATTCGCAGCGCGGTCGAGCAGCTTTCGCGATCGCCATTCTCCGGTGCGGACGAGCGCACGCTCGCGCATCTCGTGATGCGCGAATCGGATCGGTTGAGCCGGCTCCTCTCCGAATTTCTCGACTTCGCCCGTGTGCGCGTGGCGCGTCTCGAACCGCTCGATCTGGCCACACTGGTCACCGGTACGGTGCGCCTGGCGCTGTCGCATCCGGATCGCGATCAGGGCGTCGCAATCGTCGCGCACATCGATCCAGGGCAGTTCGTCATCGAAGGTGACGACGACCTGCTCCATCGCGCCGTGTTCAACCTGCTGCTCAACGCCATTCAGGCGTCCCCTCCGAACGGCGAGGTACGCCTGGACGTTTCGGCACCGACACCCGAGCAAATTGGCTCGGAGAGCAGCTTTCCACACGGAGCGGTGGCGATCAGCGTGAGCGATTCCGGCCCGGGCATTCCGCCCGGCATCCGCGACCGTCTTTTCGATCCCTTCTTCACTACCAAGCCCGATGGCAGCGGACTCGGGCTCGCCGTCGTCCAGCGGGCCATCGACGCGCACCGTGGCCTCGTCCTGCTGGACAGCGGTCCGGCGGGCACGCGCTTCACCATCATCCTGCCGTGCCTGCCCCGCCCACTGCGGAGCGAGCAGACGCCGATCTCCTCACACACACCCGTTTTCACGTGAGCGCCAATCGCATCCCCTCCGTGCTCGTCGTCGACGATGAGCAGGGCATTCTCGAATCGCTCGGCATTCTTCTGCGCAACGCCGGCTTCAACACCTACACCGCGCGAGGCGGACGGGCAGGACTCGAGCAGCTCGCCTCCGTTCAGCCCGACATCGTGCTGACGGATGTCCGCATGCCCGGCGTGGGAGGCGTCGAGATTCTCGCCGCGGCGCGGCAGCAGGACTCCGACACGCCGGTCATCCTGATGACGGCGCAGGCGACATTGGAGTCGGCGATGCAGGCCGTGAACGAGGGCGCCTTCTATTACATCCAGAAGCCATTTCGCAACGACGAGCTGCTGGCCATTCTCACGCGCGCGGCGGAGCATCGCGAGCTGCGCGTCGAGAACAGATCGCTCAAGCAGGAGATCAAGCGTCGCGAAGGACCGAGCGGCTCGCGCCCCGTGGGCAACAGCCAGAGCTGGCTCGAGGTGCTGCGCCTTGCCGAGACGGTCGCGCCCACCGAGTCCACCGTGCTCATTCAGGGCGAGTCGGGCACCGGCAAGGAGGTCATCGCGCGCTACATCCACGATCTCTCCGCGCGCTCCGATCGCAGCTTCGCGTCCATCAACTGCGGCGCGCTGCCGGAAAGCCTGCTCGAGAGCGAACTGTTTGGTCACGTGAAGGGCTCGTTCACCGGCGCCATCAAGGACAAGAGCGGACTGTTCACCGCGGCGGCGAAGGGCACGTTCTTCCTCGACGAGATCGGAGAGACGACGCCGGCGACACAGGTCAAGCTGCTGCGCGTGCTCCAGCAGCGCGAAGTGATTCCTGTGGGCGGCACGGACCCGCAGCCCATCGACGTACGACTGATCGCCGCGACCAATCGCGACCTGGAGGAGGAGATACGCCGTGGATCGTTTCGCACGGATCTCTACTACCGCCTCAATGTCATCGCGCTGCATCTTCCCACACTTCGCCAGCGCGCCGACGACATTCCGCTTCTCGCCGAGTCTTTCCTCGAACGCAATGCGGAGCTGCGGAAGGAAAAGCGGAAGGCGCTCTCCACGACAACACTGGAAGCGCTCGTGAGCTATACCTGGCCGGGAAACGTGCGCGAGCTGGAGAATGCGCTCGAGCGAGCCGTCATCCTCACCCCGGGTGAGGAGATCGATCCCTCGGCGCTCCCCGAGCGCGTAACGCAGCGCGTGAGCGAGCCACTGGTGGCGGATCGCGCCCCCGCGAACCCGACGATGGAAGCAGTGGAGCGGGCCTACATCATGTGGGTGCTGCAGAGCGAAGGAGGGAACAAGAGCCGCGCCGCTGAGGCGCTTGGCATCGATCCCTCGACGCTTTACCGCAAGCTCTCGCGATACGGCGTGGAGGCATGACGGCTGTCGCGATCGCTGCGACGCCGGTGCGCGCACGAACCGGGTGGGTGCTGCCCGCCCTGGTGATCGTCATCGCGGTAGCCATCGCTCGCTGGGCGACGGTGCCGTATGTCGTCGGCGTCTTTCACGACGACGGGATCTACGCCTTGCTCGCGCGCTCGATCGCGACGGGACAGGGATTTCATTACAGCCATCTCCCCGGCTTGCCCGCGGCCACGCACTATCCGCCACTCTACCCCTTGTTTCTCGCGGCGGCGTGGCGAATCGCGCCGTCCTTTCCGGAGAACGTTTCTTTCCTGCTCGGCCTGAACGCGCTGCTTGTCGGCGTGGCAGCGTTCGGATGGTGGCGCTTTGCCACGATGCGTCTCGCATGGAAGCCCGCGTACGCCGCGGCAGGGGCGCTCGCCGCCACGCTCGCGTTGCCGGTGCTGGCGCTCGCTGGCGCTCTGCTTTCCGAACCTCTCTTCCTCGCGCTGCTCTGGCCGGCGCTCATCCTGAGTGAGCGCGTCGCGGATTCTGCGGACCGCGCTCGCACGCTCGGAGCCGGCGCGCTCATCGGAGCGCTGATGCTGGTGCGGACGCACGCGCTGGCGCTGCTGCTCGCCCTGTTGCTCGTGCTCGCGGTGCGCAGGCGCTGGCGTGACGCGATCGCACTCGGTGCCGCTGCGACGCTCGTGCAGCTTCCGTGGCTGCTCTGGACTCATTGGGCAACGCCACACGTCTCGCCGCCGCTCGAGGGCGCATACGGCTCGTATCTCGGCTGGTTCGCCGCTGGCGTGCGCCATGGTGGCCCGAGCTTCGTGCTCGCCACGATGCGAGTGAATGGCGCCGAGTGCTGGCTGCTGCTCCAGGATCGGCTCGCGTCTGGTTTTCCTGTGCCGGTGCATCAACTCACACTCGCGATCGCACTCGGCGCGATGGCCGTGGGCGCCTGGTCGTTCGCGCGGCGTGCACCCGTGACGATCGTCTTTCTCGCGCTCTATCTGGGCGTCGTGCTCGTGTTTCCATACACGCCCTGGAGATACATGTGGGCGGTGTGGCCGCTCATCGCACTCCTCGTCATGGAAGGAGTGCGTGCGTCGTGGAGCCTCGCGCGAAGGTGGCGAGTTGCGGTCGCGATCGGCGCTGCCTTGCTCGCGCTCGCCTTTCTGCGCACCGAGCTTCACGGGTACGCCATGCGCGCCTGGCGCGTGCCGGCTCGTCAGGCCAGCGCGCAGATCGCACCCGTGGTCGCGTGGGTGCGCGCGCACACCGACGAGCATGACGTCGTGCTGAGTGAAGGAGAGCAGGTGGTCGCGCTTTATTCAGGTCGGCAGGCGGCGCCACCGATCTCGTCCACGGCGCGTGAATATCTTGTGCAGCCGCAGCCCGCCGAAAACGCGGCGCGTCTGGCCGCGATGCTCGCCGCGGTCCCGTCGCGCTACGTCATCCTGCTCGCATCGCCGATGGTCCAATCGGCGAACGCGCTGGCGGGACGTCACCCTGGATTGCGCCCCATCGAGTCGCTCTCGACCGGCGTGGTGTACGAGGTCGTCCCGTGAACCGGCAGTGGATCGCCGCGCTCGCCGTCGTCGGCGCGCTCGGACTGGTCGTTGGCATCTCGGTGATCGATCGCTTTCATGTCGGCGTCTTCCACGACGACGCGATGTATGTCATCCTCGCCCGATCGCTCGCCACGGGGCAGGGCTTTCGCTATCTGAATCTGCCGGGCGCGCCAGTCGCATCCCACTTTCCGCCGGGTTACCCCGCGCTGCTCTCGCTGGTCTGGCGCGTTGCGCCGGGCTTTCCAGGGAATCTCGTTGCGTTCAAGGCGCTGAACGCGATCTGTCTCTCGGCGAGTGCGGTGCTCGTCGCGCAGCTCGTGCGCGAGCGACTCGAGAGCGAGCGGTGGGGGCTGGGCGCCGGCATCGTGACGGCGGTGAGCGTGCCGCTGCTCGTCCTGGTGACGATGGTGCTGTCCGAGCCACTGTTTCTCGTGGCTCTGCTCGCCGCGCTCATCCTCGCCGAGCGACTCGTGTCGGGCGCTGTGTCGACGCGGCTCGCCGGTGGGCTCGGCCTGCTCGTCGGTGTGACGACGCTGGTGCGATCGCATGGCATCGTGCTGCTCCCCGCGATCGCGCTGCCGCTTCTTGCACAACGCCGGTGGCGCGACACCGCCGTGTTCGCGGCTGGCGCTCTTGCGGTCCTGCTGCCCTGGCAGCTCTGGAGTGTTTCTCATGCGGGAGCGCTGCCCGCTCCACTCATGGGAAACTACGGCTCGTACATGAGCTGGTGGATGCGTGGCTTTCACGAGATGGGTC
>DATCGM010000055.1:0-3190 GCA_036508915.1 Gemmatimonadaceae bacterium | reverse complement strand
ATGTTCTCGCGCACGGTGAGATCGTTGTAGAGCGAGAAGCGCTGGCTCATGTAGCCGATATTGCGCCGAATCTGCGCGCGCTCGGTCCCGACATCGAAGCCCGCGACGCGCGCTTCCCCATCGCTCGGCGCGAGCAGGCCGATGAGCATCTTGATCGCCGTCGTCTTTCCAGCGCCGTTCGCGCCGAGGAAGCCGAATACCTCGCCGGCGCCGACGTCGAAGGTGATGTGATCGACAGCGACGAACGAGCCGAACCGGCACGTCAACCCATGCGCCGAGATCGCGAGGGCATTGGGGTTCATGCAGCGGAGCCCATCAGGGCCATGAAGCTGTCTTCGATACTGGCGGCGATGGGCTCGACGCGGGAGTCGGGGTGGCCTTTCGCACCAAGGTAGGCGGTCAGTTCCTCGACTACGGAAGGCACCTCGCGATCATCCGTGTAGTGAAGCGAGTCGCCAAAGAGGTACACCGACCGCGCATGCGGATACTCACGCAGCGCCTGAAGCATCGCATACCGATTCTCACCATACACGGCGAACAGCGGACGCTCGAACCGCGCCCCGATCGCTCCCGGCAAATCAATATCGAGTATGCGTCCGCCATGCATGAGCGCCACGCGGTCGCAGCGCATCGCCTCATCCATGTACGGCGTCGAGACGACGATCGTCAAACCCGATGCTTTCAATGCAGCGAGCTGACCCCAGAACTCGCGGCGCGAGACGGCATCCACACCGGTCGTCGGCTCGTCGAGCAGAAGGATCTCCGGCCGATGCACGAGCGCGCATGACAGCGCGAGCTTCTGCTTCATGCCGCCAGACAGCGCATCGGCGCGCCGGTCGCGAAAGGGCTCGATCTGTTTGTAGACCGGCGCAATCAACTCGTACCCCTCTTCAACCGTCGTCCCGAACACTGCCGCGAAGAACTCGAGATTCTCGGCGACACTCAAATCGGGATATAACGAGAATCCGCCAGGCATGTATCCCACGCGAGAACGGATATCCCAAAGGTCGCGTGCGACGTCGAAGCCAAGTACCGTTGCGCTACCAGAATCTGGAAGCACCAGCGTCGTGAGGATGCGAAAGAGCGTCGACTTGCCAGCGCCATCCGGACCGACAAGACCGAACAGCTCGCCTTGCGCCACGTCGAACGAGAGATCGTCCAGCGCCACGACTTTGTCGAAACGCTTCGTGACAGCACGTACCTCGACCGCGTTGCTCACGTTCCCTTTGGTGCGGCGGCGAGATCCAGATCGGCGGGCATGCCGATCTTCAGCACCCCACGCGGGTTCGCCACATACACCTTCACCGCGTACACGAGATCGGTTCGCTCGTCGCGTGTCTGAACGGGCGTCGGCGTGAATTCGGCTTTTGACGCGACCCAGCCCACGATTCCAGTCATGGTGAGCAGTGTGCCATCGCCCTGATCGACATGCACCTGCACGTGCTGACCCAACTTCAGCGACGCGAGCTGCCCTTCGACCACGTACGCGCGCAGGATGAGCGTGTCGAGGTTCGCGATTCTGTACAGTGGCTGGCCAGGTTGCACTACTTCACCTGCCTTGGCGTACGTGGCGAGCACCGTACCTGCTTCCGGATTGGCGATCTGGCTCTTGTTGATACGGTCGTGGATCTGCGCCACGTGCGCGGAGTTCGATACGACTTCCTTCGCCACGCTCTGCCGTTGCGCCCGAGCTGCCTGTATCTGCGCGACGAGCGTGCGATAATCCCGCTCCGCCTGATCGAGCTGCTGTGCCGTCGCCGCCTTCTGGTCGAACAACCGGCGCGTGCGGTCGAGCGTGCGTCGGGCAACCGCGAGCTGCGCCTCGTACACGCCGATCTGCCCACCGGCTGCGACGACGCGCGCTTCCGTCGCCACACGCTGCGCGATGCTCTGCGCGCGCTCGAGATCGAGCTGTGTCGTATCGACGAGACCGACGACGGCACCGGTGGCGAGCTTTGCGCCCTCTACGGGCGTGAACCAGCGCAGTTGACCGCTCGCCTGCGACGAGACGACGACTTCGTTCGCCTCGAAGTTGCCGTAGGCGTCCGGCGCTTTCTGATTGGTGCACGCGGCCATCGCTGTCGCAACCAACAACAAAAGCGTGAATTGAGAAAAAGCCCGATGCAATGGGAGAAGCCTGATAAACCCCAAAAAATAATCCGGCCGTTTCCGTCCAATCAGGCCGTTTCCAAAGTCACGCTCTTCTTTATATATGAACATCAGCGGACCTCGATGCCAAGCGTAGTGAGAAAGCGCGCACGAGCCTGAGCAAGCTCGACGCGATGGAGCGCGCGGCTGATGCGCGCACTGAGAACGTCAGTCTGTTTGTCCACGTATTCCGCTGACGTCACGACGCCTTCGGTGAATCGCACGCGCATCTCCGTCGCAATGCGCTCACGGAGCGCGACGATCTCGTCGTCGCTCGACACCACGCCACCGAGCCGGTCGATCGTGGCGAGATCCTGCGCAACGCCACGCCGCAGCGACTCCGTGAACTGCTGCTCGTCCGCCGTTACGATCTGTCGCTGAAGGGAGAGCACTTCGCGATCCCGATCGGTCGCGCCCCAATTCCAGGGCGTCCACTGAAGCTGAACACCTGCGAGCCAATACCCGTCGAACTTGTCGCTCAAGGGATTGAGCCCGGGTCGTCCGTAGCCGGCGCGACCGAACGCCGACACGCGCGGCCTGTCCTGTGCCGCACGCGCTTCATCCTGTCGCTGAAGCAGATCGCGTGAGCGCGCGAACTGCTCGTATTCCGGGCGCGCGCGCAACGCCACCAGCGTGCTGCGCACCCGCGCCACCTCGGCGCCGAGCTCCGGCATACCGAGCACGGACAGGGTGTCGAGCGACTGGCCGGTGAGATCGGCGAGCACATCCACGGAAGCGCGATGCGACGCACCAAGTTCCGCGATTGTCTGACGCCGCCGCAACAGCTCGGCGCGAATCGCCAGCTCCTCGCTCGTCAGCGCCGAGCCTTCACGTACGCGAGCCTCGGCGACCCGAAGCTGCGCTTCGAGATCCGTGATCGTCGTCTCCATCTCGGCAATCTGCGACTGCGCGCGCAGCGAGGCGAAGAACAGATCGTTCACGTTCTGCCGCAGGCTGAAAAGCGATGCGCGAAGGCGCGACTGCGCCTCCGAGACCTGCGCGTCCTCGACCGCGCGACGCGATGCGAGAGTCGGGTCGTACA
>DATCGM010000054.1:0-21087 GCA_036508915.1 Gemmatimonadaceae bacterium | reverse complement strand
GCCCGTCGCGGTCATCGTGCGCCCGGTGAGCGGATTCGTGATCGTCTGCTCGAAGGTCCCGCGCGCGGTCTTTACCTTCGCCCACGCCGCTACGGCGCGATCGAGGAGATCGCCCTGTAGCGTCGCATGACGCACGGGCCGCGCCGCGCCCGAGGTCGCTGTCATCAGTAGTGCGGCGGCAAGTCCGAGCGCCGTCATTCCACGTCGAATCATTCCTGCTCCACGGTGTCGACGCGCGTGATCGCGCATCTCGCCACGTTCTACCCGCGGACGGCGGGAGCGGTTCCGGGTACGGCGGTGATCGAGCGCCCGATCGCGTCGGCGATGGCGCGTGCCTCGCGCACGAGCCGCGCGAACTGATCGGGATAGAGCGACTGTCCCCCGTCGGACAGCGCCTGGTCGGGGTTCGGATGCATCTCCACCAGCAGTCCGTCGGCGCCGGCCGCGATCGCGGCGCGACCCATCGGGATCACCTTGTCGCGGAGCCCGGTGCCGTGACTCGGATCGGCGATCATCGGCAGATGCGACAGCTTCTGCACGAGCGGGATTGCCGTGAGGTCGAACAGATTGCGCGTCGACGGATCGAAGCTGCGGATGCCGCGTTCGCAGAGGATCACCTGCGTGTTCCCTTCGGCGAGGAGATACTCCGCGCTCAGCAGCAGATCGACGATCGTCGCCGACATGCCGCGCTTGAGAAGCACCGGCTTGCCGAGTCGGCCGATCGTCCGCAACAGCGAGTAGTTCTGCATGTTGCGCGCACCGATCTGAATGCAGTCGGCCACCTCGGCCACGAGATGTGCGCCTTCTGCGTCGAGTGCTTCCGTGACGATCGGTAGTCCGGTCTCTCGTCGCGCGAGGGCGAGCAGCTCGAGTCCCTTCTTGCCCAGACCCTGGAAGGAGTATGGCGAGCTGCGCGGCTTGAACGCACCGCCACGCAACGCGCTCGCGCCCGCCTCGCGCACCTGCTGCGCGGCGAGCACGATCTGGTGCTCGTTCTCGACCGAGCAGGGACCCGCGATGATCGGGATGTCCTTGCCGCCGAAGACGACGCCGGGCGCGATCGTGACGAGCGTGTTTTCCTGGCGCCACTCGCGCGACACCTGCTTGTACGGACGCGAAACGTGGATGATCTCCGCCACGCCGTCGAGTGATTCGAAACGCGAGCCGTCGACGCGGCCGTCGTTGCCGACCAGGCCGACGGTCGTACGCTGCGCGCCCGGCATGGGGCGCCCCTCGTATCCCATCTCGGTGATGACTTCAACGACACGCGCGACCTGTGCCTCCGTCGCGTCATTCATCATGACAACCAGCATCAGCCTTCCTCGATATCATACATGGCCCCATCGCTCGAGAGCGAGATAGGACCGGCATAGTGAGCCGCGACGGCCGCGCGCACGTCTGTGCGCTCGACTGGCGGGTAGAAATGCGTGAGCACCAGATGCTTTGGCAGCGCTGCCGCGGCCAACGCACCGCATTGCTCCGGCGTGAGATGCTCTGCGATCGCCATCTCCGTGGGAAGGGAGCACTCGCACAGCAGCACGTCGGCGCCTCGCGCCCACTCGCCGAACATGGGGTCGTACCCCGTGTCGCCGGTGTAGACGATGCGACGCCCGCCACGCGAGATGGAATATGCCACACTTTCCGCCGTATGGGGAACTTTCATCGCCGCGAGCAGCACGCCGTCGCCGAGGTCCAGCGTCGCGCCGGCCGCGATCTCGATCACTGCGATCTCGAAGCCAGGGGCGCGCAGCCAGTCGCCGAATGCATCGGCGAGTCGCCCGAGCAGCGCTGCCGTGCCTTCCGGTCCGATCACCATGAGCGGGGCGCTGCGTCCCGGCAGATCACCGTACTTCCACGCGAAGACCAACGTCGCGAAGTCGGAGATATGGTCGAGATGAAAGTGCGTGAAGGCGACGTGCGTGATCTCCCGCCACGCGACGCTCTTCTCGGCGAGGCGATGCGACACGCCGCTGCCGCAGTCGAGGAGGAGACGCACCGCGCCCGCCTCGACGAGATGCCCGGCGCAGACGCGCTCGGGCGAGAGGGCGATCGTTCCCGTGCCGAGTGTGGTGAGACGCATCAGCGTCCGAGAAAGAGAATCTGCGGTGCCGCCGATACGGCGACGGGCAGGCGCCTCACGAGACGGCGGCTTCTTCCTCCGCCACAGGTGCCTCGGCGGCCGGAGACGTGGATACCCCTTCGGTCGACGGACCCTTCATCCGCACGCTGACGAGCGACGACACGCCAGGCTCCTGCATCGTCACCCCATAGACGGCGTCGCCGGCTTCCGTCGTCGTGCGTGGGTTGTGCGTGATGACGATGAACTGTGTCCGGTCCTTGAACTGCGTCAGCATCTTGACGAAACGGCCGACGTTGGCGTCGTCGAGCGGCGCGTCCACTTCGTCGAGCAGACAGAACGGGCTCGGCTTCGTGAGGAAGATGCCGAAGAGCAGCGAGAGCGCGACGAGCGCGCGCTCTCCGCTCGACAGCAGGTTGATCCGCTGCGTTTTCTTGCCACGAGGGGACGCATGAATCTCGATGTCGCAGTCCAATGGGGCGTCTCGATCTTCCAGGCGTAGATCGCATTCGCCGCCGCCGAAGAGCGACATGAAGATCTCGCGGAAATTCACACGCACCTGCTCGAAGGTCGCCATGAACAGCTCGCGCGCCGTCGCGTCGATCTCCTTGATGGCTTGCAAGAGAGACGCCCGAGCCTCGAAGAGGTCCGTGCGCTGCGCTACGAGGAAGTCGTGCCGCTTCACGGTTTCGTCATGCTCTTCGATCGCGAGCACATTGACCGGACCGAGCTGATCGAGCTGGCGACGGAGATCGTCGGCCTCTGCCTTCAACGCCTCGTCATCCAGGTCCACCGGCGGCACCTCGGCGATCATCTCATCGAGCGGACGCTTCCACTCCGTCTCGAGACGCTCGCGAATCGCCAGCCGGCGGCCGGAGAGCTCGGTGAAGCGGAGTTCCGCATGATGGAGCTCGTCGCTGACGGCACTCGAGCGGCGGCGAACTTCGCTCAGCACCGTTTCGATCGCCGTGAGCGTTTCGTCAGCCATCCGAACCGCCGTCTCGGCGTCGGACAGGCTGGTCTCACCATCGGTGAGCGTGGCCTCGCGCGTCTCGAGATCGAGCGTCCATGCCGCCATCTGCTCGGCGAGCGCGCTGTCCGACTGCGCGAGCTCGCTGAGCTCGATGCGAAGCTGCGCGAGCCGCTGCGATGCGGTGGCGACCTCCTGCGAGAGGCGGCGCTCGCGGTCCACCGCCATCTGGACGCGGGCACGGGCCTGCGCCTGCTCGACCTGCCACTTCGTGCGCAGCTCGCGTGCCTCATCCTGCCCGAGCTCTGCTTCGGACGCGCGCTGCCGGGCATCCGCGATCACCTGCTCGTGCGCCGTTGACTCCGCGGCGAGAGTCGCCGCATCCGCGTCGAGCGCACTGCCACGTAGCCCAAGCTCAGCGCGCCGAGCATCCAGACGATCGGACAGCGCGGCAGCGTCCTGTGCTTCCCTGGTCGCGCGAACGACGCGGCGCCCGAGCTCCGCATGCTTCTCAACCGTGGCACGCGCCTGTTGTTGCGCGAGCGAAGCAGCTTCCGTCGCCTCCACCACGCGACGCTCGCTGAGCGAGAGCGCCTCTCGCATCTCGTCGGCGGTCTGCGACGCTTCCTGCCGAGCGCGCTCGAGATTCGTCAGCTCGGTGCGCAGCTCGGCGAGCTCCGCGCGGCGGCGAAGCGGCCCGGGGCCGGCCGTGCTGCCAGGGAGCCACACCGCGCCCCGCGCGTCGACGAAGGCATTGCCGCCGTCAACCGAATGCACATGGCCGAGCAGATTGCGCACCCACGCACGAGCGGGGGCGGCAGCGTTCACGAGGTGCGCGAGCGCGTCCGGGAGCGGCTCACCGGCCACCTCTTCCGTCATCGCGTCGAGCGGCAGAAGGAGCAGGGGACCCGGATTCGCCACCGAGTGCCATGCACGCACCGCATCGGCGGCGGCGCTGTCGCGCACGAGAACCGCGTGCACCGAGTTCCCGAGGAACTTCTCGACGAGCAGCGCGGAGCCCTGGTCGGCGCCGATGAAGTCGGACAGAGGACCGAGAATGGCACCCTCGCCGAACTGCTCACGCTCCTTCAGCAGGCTCGATGCGGCCGGAGCCAGTCCGACACGATCGCGCTCGAGCTGCTCGAGCGCATTGACGCGCCCCTGCAGCGCGGTCAGCGCTTCGTCGGCGCGGAAGAGCTCCGCGCGCGCGAGCGACTCACGCTCACGCGCTTCGCGATCGGTCGCGCGAGCCGTCTCCAGCTCACCGGCAGATTCCGTCGCCATCGCCTGCGCGGCGTCCACATCGGCTTGCGACTCCTCCTGCTCGCGCAACGACAGCGCGAGCGCGTCCTCGAGCTGTGCGCGCTCGAGGGCGAGCGCCTCGGTGCGTTGCGTGACCTCGTCGAGCTCGCGCAGGGCGCGCTCGCGTTCGTGCTCCAGCCGGCGCGCGCGGTCCTGTGTCTCGCGGAGATGACGCTCCGCGCTCTCCACGGCGGCGCGCGCGTCGGCAACGAGACGACGCACTTCGTTCTCGGCCTCCTGATGCTGGGCCAGCTCGGCGTCGGCCTGCGTCAACTCCTCCTCGACCCGTGCACGCTCCCCGGCGGCGATCTCCCGCTCCGCGGCGATCTGCGTGCCGGTCTGCTCGCCAGCGGTTGCTTCCGCTTCGGCGCGCTGGCGGCGCGTGGTCGCGTTGCGCTGACGCTCTTCGGCCACCGCCATCTCGCCACGAATGCGCTGCACCTGCTCGCGCTGTGCACCGACGAGACGCGAGAGCTCGTTGCGCTGCGCCTCTGATGCGGCGCGAGCGCCATGGGCCATCTCTCGCGCCAGTTCGGCCTCGGCCGTCCCTGCTTCCGCGGCCGGAAGCTGCTCGCGCAGTTCGGCGACGCGAATCTCGAGGCGCGCGAGCTCTTCGCGCCACGCGTCCATCGATCGCGCGGCGAGTGAAAGCTCCACCGTGAAACGGCGCACCATGATCTCGCTGTGTCGCTCGGCGCGTCGGCGCTGACGGGTCAGACTCCTCACTTGACTGGACACCTCATTGATGAGATCATCGAGTCTCTGGAGGTCGCCCATCGTCTCTTCGAGGCGCCGCTCCGTCGTGCGGCGGCGATCACGATAGAGCCCGACGCCAGCCGCTTCCTCGAACAGCTCCCGCCGCTCGTCGGGCCGATCGGAGAGCAGGGCGTCGATCATCCTGCTCTCGATCACGACGCCGGTGCCGGCACCCAGGCCGGTGCCACGCAGCATGTCCGAGATGTCGCGCAGCCGGCAGGGCGCGCGATTGAGGAAGTAGTCGCTGTCACCCGAGCGCGAGAGCCGCCGCGTGATGACCACTTCCTTGAAGGGCACGGGAAGAATCCCCTCGTCATTCGAGAAGTGCAGCGACACTTCGGCGACGTTCACGGCACGCCGCGCGGACGATCCCTGAAAGATGACTTCGTCCATCCTGGCGCCGCGCATCAGGCGCGCACGCTGCTCGCCGAGCACCCAGCGCACGGCGTCGGAGACGTTGGACTTTCCACACCCGTTGGGACCCACGATCGCCGTGACGCCGGGCTCGAAGACGAGCTGCGTGGCGTCGGCGAAGGATTTGAAACCGTGCAGCTCGAGCTTGGTCAACCGCACTAGAACACTCTCCCGATTCGATAGACCAGCGTCGGCGTCAATCCAGCCTCACGGACTGTGGGCACGGCGAGGGCCGCTTGTTGCGGGCTCTCGTAGGCGCCGAAATAAAGATGCGCCGCGCCGTTCGGCTGGCGAAGCGCGTAGACAGGTTGTCCGCGCGCCGCGAAGCGCGCGAGGCGCGACGGAACGTCCGCCACGGGAACGTCTGGCTGCACCAGAAAAGCAAAGGGCAGTGATGTCACGCTCCCGAGTCCGGGAGCGAGAATCCGATGTGCGCGGAGCTGCACGAGCAGCGACTCCGCTCCGACGCGCGTGGGATACGCGCCGGCGACGAGCAGAAAGAACCGCGTGCGCAAGTCGAAGCCATATGTCCCCGCTGGCACCGTCTCGAATCGTCCGCGAAGATCCAAGATAGCGCCCGACTTCGTGTTCGTCTGCTCGAGTCGGACGGCCCATGCCGACGCCGCGGCTGAATCCGTCGCGTTGGCCGGAGCCTGGAGGGGAAAGGAATCGGCCGCGAGCGCCGCACTCGCCGTGCGGGCGGCGCTGTCGAGGCGCACGCTGTCGGTGTGTGCGAGGGAAGTGCTATCGGTCTGCAATCGGCTCGCCAACGGTGACGCGGCGGGCGTTACTCCGCGCCGCGGCGGTCGTGCAGAGGCGAATGGCCGATACGCAAACCAGAGCGCCGCACCCGCGAGGCCCGCGGCGAGCAGGATCCCCGCCACACCCGCGATCATGCGGCGCCGGTCGCGGCGCGGCTTGGCTCGCGCAGCCTCCACCACCGCCAGTGGCGCCGCACCAGCGAGGGCGGTCGGGCCGCTCCGCCTCGAGCGCAGCCAGGCGAGTGATTGGGCCACCGCGAGGTCAGCCGGCACCACGTCGCCGACAATCACGGCGCCGTCCGTCGCATCCACCAGGTCGCGCAGCCGAGCCGCATCCGCCGGCACGATCAGAAGGAGCAGTGCTCCCACCTCGCGAAAGCCCGCGGCGAGTCGGCGCCAGCGTGGCAGCGCAAGCAGTTCGTCGTAGTCGATCGGCACCGCGCCGCTCGGCAGGATGAATAGCTCTCCGGCGTCCGGTACCAGTTGTGCGATCCGGTTCAGCGAGACGCCGAACAGAAAGCTGTCAACGATGCCATGCGGGTCATCGCTCGTCACGAGTGCTTGCACCGGCGGCGCTTCGCCGAACAGATCGCCCACCGCGACGCGGCGATACCAGGCTTGGGCTCGGGCCGCACCCAAGGCGACCTCGGCGGTCGCCGACGCATCACTCCCGACAATGACGACGGCGTGACAAGAGTCCAGCATCGCGCTGATCTCGCGTCCCCGCTCCGACCAGTCGAGCGGAAGGGTCACGGACCTCCCTCGTATACCCAGTAGGACTGCTTCGAGTCCCGTCCCACGCGCTCGGCCTCGTCACGCGTTGAATACGGACCCATCACGACGCGATAGATCGTCGCGCCATCGCGCATGGCTGTGACGACACGCGCGTTCTCGTTGCCAACGCGAATCGTGGCAGCCAGCTCGCGGGCTTTCTCGGGCACGAGCAGTGCCGCGAACGAGACGGTGAAGCCCGTGGCACGACGCGCGGTGGTATCGCGGGCAGGTGGCCGGGCTGCGGCCGAATCGGGCTTGGGTACCGTGGAAACGCCGGGTGCAGCGGAGCTGTCTGTGGCTGCACCGCCGAATTCCACCGGGCGATCGAGCCGCGCGTCGCGCGGACGGAAGCCCGTCCACCGGAACGCATACCAGTAGTCCGCCGCTCCTCCGCGCACGCGCACCTTGGAGCGGAGCGTCTCGCCATCTACGACGACGACGTCCGGCTCCTGCGCGAGTGCAATGCCACCGTCCGGCGCCACGAACGGGAGGTCCTCACGCCACGTCGTCGCGACCGCGCCAATCACACGATTGGTCCCGACCGCAATCACGAGCGCGCTGTCACGTCCTTCCGGACGCGCCAGCAGGTATCGGCCGAGCGGATCCACGCGCATGTCCGTCACGTGGCGACCGATCTCGATGTGCCCGCTGATCACCTCGCGAAAGCGGTCCACGACGTCGATGGTCGTCCCACCGCGCGTGATGACGAACACGCGGTCGCCGCTTGGCGTCGCCTCGAGCGATTCGATCTCGTCACTGAACTCGATGCTTGCCGTGCGCTGCATCGTGCGTGTGCGCACCCCCATGAGCTCGCGCCCGGAGCCCAGGTAGAGCCGGTCACCCACCTGCGTGCGCAGCGTTCGGTTCACCTTGCCGAGCGCCACCGAATCCACGATGCGCGTGGCGGGAGGGCGCAACCGCCACACGACGCTGCCTTCGGCGCGCTGCGCGAGCACGAGCAGCGTTGCATCGGGCTGCGGGAAGACAGCGCGAGCCGGCAGCTTCGGCCGCCATTTCCACGGGCTATTCGGTCCGTAGCGCTCAACCGACCCATCGGCGGCGATGCCGTAGATGTTCGACCCGTCCCACGACGCGAGGCCGGTGAGCTTCGCCTTGGTCACGGTGCTCGCGACGCCCTGCCGGAAGTCGATACGCGCCGGCGCGCCCTTCGCGTCGACGAAGGCGATGCTGCCCGCCTCGTCGTCGAAGGCCAGCACGCGAGAGAGGGCGGGCGCCGCGGATGCGCTCCACATCACCGTGTCGAGCCGCGGGTAGGCGTACACGCGTGCCTCTCCGCCAGTGCGCGGAACGCGCAGCACGAGATGGTCCGGCCCGCGTGGTGCGGTCGCCGACGCGGTCGCCTGCGTGGAAGGCGTATCCTGCCGGTCTCCACGACCACAGGCCGCGAGCGCGAGCGCTAACGTCAGCAGCGTCGTTCGCACGGTCACAAGAGCTCCCTCCGCCGAGGGGTGGTGTAGGCGAACGCTGGTCCCGTCAGCGCCCGACGCCCGCGGTGACCGGCACGACCTGCGCATCGGCCCACAGACGCTCGATCTGATAGAAGTTGCGCAATGTCGGGTGAAACACGTGCACCACAAAATCAAAGTAGTCGAGCAGCACCCACCGGCCCTGAGCCAGACCTTCGGAATGGTTCGCCATCTGCCCCGTTTCCTTCTTCATGTCTTCCAGCACGGCATTGCCGAGCGCACGAACGTGCGTGTCGGAGGTGCCGCTGGCGATGAGGAAGTAGTCCGTCATGTCGGAAACCCCCTTCAGGCTCAAGAGCACGACGTCGTTCGCCTTGCGGTCGAGCAGAATGGCCGCGGCGCGCTGCGCGAGCTCCAAGGTGTTCGACTTCTGCGATGATTTTTTGGAAGCTGGCATCTGATCACTTCACGGCGTTAACTGCTCGCATCTCGTACGTTGTACTCAGGTACGACGAATGGCATACCGGCCACTGGGATCCATAGACCCGCAGTGCCGACAGGACGAATCATTACAACGTTGAACGTTGGCGACCATGAAGGCTGAGCCACCGGGATGGGTCTACAGCTCCCAGTGGCCTCCCTTCGATCTCAGTACCGTGTAATACAACGTACAGAATACGTGGTAAAACGCGGCGAAAAGCGTTTACTGCTTGATCACCCACACTCTGATCTCGGGCTTCACATCCGCATGCAGCTTGACCGGAACGCGATAGACCCCGAGCGCCTTGATCGGGTCGTGAAGGTCGATGAGACGCTTGTCGATGTTGAAGCCCTGTGTGGCGAGCTGCTCCGCGATGTCGGCCGACGTCACCGACCCGAACAGCTTGCCTTCCTCGCCAACACGCGCCGAGAAGGTGAGCTGCACCTCCTCGAGCTTCTTGGCGAGATCTCCCGCGCTGTCGCGACGCTCGTTCTCTGCCACCTCGAGGCCCCTCCGCTCCGCGCCGATGCGCTTGAGGTTGCCCGGCGTTGCCTCGAACGCGAAGCCGCGGGGCAGGAGGAAGTTGCGTGCATAGCCGTTCTTGACCGTGACGACGTCCCCGGGATGTCCGAGGTTCTCGACCGTCCGCCGAAGAATGATTTCCATGATAGAACCCTCTAGTTACGTGGTAGGGCGCGCACGGCGGCGCCAGTCGGCCCAAGTGTCACCCAGGCCGAGCCCGAAGGCGGCGAGCGCCAGGAGCATGAACCCGAGCACGGCGACCGCATTCAGCACCGGCCACCACAACATGGCGAACCCCACGAGCAGCACGACGGCGAGCGCTCCTGGCGCCAAAAACCAGGAGAGCACTCCGAACCCGCGTATCGCGTAGAGCGCGCCGAAAAAGACGAGCAGGTTGCGACCCGTTCCTCCGAGGAAATCGAGCGCCGGCACGAACACGATCGCAAGGCCGGCGATCAACCCCCAGACGAGCTGGTCGTTGAAGCGAAAATCCTTCAGATGCCCCAGCGGCGCGCCGAGACGCATCCGCGAGAGACGGTGGAACGTCGCCCACGCGAGCGCGAGGGCCACCAGCGACTCGAGGAGCAACAGGGAGGGAAAGAGTCCCACTCCCGTTTGCGCCATGAGCTTCAACTGCTGATCGAACTCGTCCGGCAGCGATCCCATCTGCGGCATCGCCTGAACGACATCCGGATGCTCCTTCATGAACGAGCGAAGCATCGCCATCGACTCCGTGTTGCGCCGAGCGAACTCGACCTCGACTGCCTGCTGTGCCCGCGTGGGCGTAAGCGGGCCGCGCGCGCTCATCATGAGCACGAGCACGAGGGCGAGCGAGAGCGTCGTGAGCGCGCGCGAGAAGAACGGGCGCTGAGCTCCGAACAGGCAGACCAGACCGAACGCTCCCGCGAGCAGCAGACTCCACCCGCGCACGAGGTTGTAGAACGACCCCGGCACTGCGGGCTGGGCAAGCGCCCATCCCGCGAGTCCAACCCAGATCACCGCGAGTGCGAACCGTCCCCCGGCCCACCAGCCCACCAGACAGCACGCCGCGAGCGCCGGGAGGAGGAGCAACAGCGTCTCCTCCACCGGCAGCAGCGCACGCAGCGGTGGCATCCATGGAATGAAGAGAAACGCCGCGAGCGCGAGGAGGAGCTTCCCCCACCCGCGCTCGGACGGCGCCGGGGGCGCGGCGTCCTGCATGTTATCCCTGCAGACCCCGCGTGTACGGAAGCAGCGCCAGGTAGCGAGCGCGCTTGATCGCGGTGCTCAGCTGACGCTGATGCCGCGCGCACACGCCGCTCAAGCGGCTGGGCAGGATCTTTCCGTGATCGGTGATGAAGCGGCCGAGCGTGCGCTCGTCCTTGTAATCCACGAAGCGGACGCGAGTCTCGCAGAACGGGCAAGCCTTCGATGGGCGTCGCATGGTCTACTCCTCGTCCTCGTCGTCGTCGTCGCCACGCTTCTTTGCGAGGGCGAGCTCCTCTTCGGTCATCGGCGGGGCGCCGACTGCATTCTCGAAGATGGTGAGCAGGTAGCGGATGACACTCTCGTCGAGCTTGAGCGCGCGCTCGTACTCGGGAATGCCGGCCGACTCGGCCTCGAAGCGCGCAACGGCGTAGTAGCCGTTTTCGCGGTGACCGATCGGGTACGCGAGCTGGCGGCGTCCCCAGTGATCGACCTTCATCTCCCCGGACGTACCGAGGAGTGTGTGGAAGCGGTCAAGCTTCTCGGTGACGGCACTGTCTTCGAGCGTGGAGTCGAAGATGTAGACCGCCTCGTATGGACGTGGCATATCCTGGCAATCCTCCCTTTGGACGGAAATCCAGCCCCCCGCTGGTTTGCCGAAGCGGGAGGAGGGGAAATGTATTTTCCGGAGCCCACAATGGCGTGAGCAGTCCCGGCTTGTAGCAGCCCTTGAAGATAGTCCGGGGAGGGGCTCAGGTGAAGGGGAGTGCTACTGACCTACCCACACCCCGCCGCCCGCCGCGCTCGCGGCTCGCTAGTTTTGGCATCCATGACAATGGACTTGCCCGCGTGGTAACGGGACATGTGAGCCTCGCGTACGCGGCGCGGGCACGTTGGCCTCGAGCGGAGCTCGTGGCCCTGGTCGTCGCCACGATGCTGCCCGACCTCGCCGATTTCGTGCTACCGAAGGGACGGGCGTGTCGTACACCATGCGAGATGTACACGCACGCCTTTCCCGCCGTTCTCGTGCTCACGGTTGCGATGGCGGCGCTGGCGTGGGGCATCTGGCATCGCCGCGTCACCGCGTTGCTCGCGGGAGCGATGGTGCTCCTGCACGTCGTGTTCGATTTCGCGACCGGCTTCAAGCCGTTCTGGTTCGGCGGGCCGTCGGAGGGTTTCAACCTCTATCGATTCCAGGCCGTCGACTTCGCAATCGAGTCGGCCATGATGACGCTCGCCTGGGTGATTCTTCGCCGGTCGCCGAGTGCGCCGCGGTGGGCGGTTCACCCCGTGACGCTCGGCGTGCTCGTCACGATTCAAGCCGCCTTCGACATCTGGCAGTACAGGATGTTCGGCCACCGGTGAGCCGCGCTCAGATCGCAATCAGCTCCGACCGAATCAGACGTTGAAGCGAAAGAGGAGCACGTCGCCGTCCTTCACGACGTACTCCTTTCCTTCCTGCCGCATCAGCCCCTTGTCTTTCACGCCCTTCCATCCATCGTTGCGGATGAAATCGTCATAGCCTGCCGTCTCAGCCTTGATGAAGCCCCGCTCGAAGTCGGTGTGAATCACGCCCGCCGCCTGCGGAGCGGTGTCGCCGCGATGAATCGTCCACGCGCGCACTTCCGGCTCCCCCGCTGTGAAGTACGTCTGCAGGCCGAGCAGGTGGTAGCCACCCTTGATCAGGCGATCGAGCCCCGCGCGCTCGAGTCCGAGCGTGGCGAGAAACTCCTGACGATCTTCGGGCGGCAACTCGGCGAGCTCGCTCTCGATCTTCGCGGAGAAGGGAACGATCTCGGCCAGCTCGCCGCTCTCCTCGATCGCCTTGCGCAGCGCCGTGAGGTGCGGGCCTTCCTCGCCTGAGAGCTCCGCGTCGGTGACGTTCGCGGCATACAGGATTGGCTTCGCCGTCATCAGCGAGAGTGGCTTGAGGAGCGCACGCTGACCGGCGTCGAGCTTCGCCTCCCACAGCCCTTTGCCCTCCTTGAGAAACTCGTGCGCCCGCTCGAGCGTGGGCAGCTCGGCGAGTGCTTCCTTGTCACCCGTCTTGGCCGAGCGCCTCACGCGATCGAGCCGCTTCTCGACGGTGGCGAGATCGGCGAGCGCGAGCTCGAACTCGATGACCTCGCGATCGCGCACCGGATCGACGGAGCCCATGACGTGCAGGATGTCGTCGTCGTCGAAGCAGCGGACGACATGGACGATCGCATCGGTCTCGCGAATGTTGGCGAGAAACTGATTGCCGAGTCCTTCACCCTTGCTCGCGCCCTCGACGAGGCCGGCGATGTCGACGAACTCCACGGCCGCGGGAACGATGCGCTGCGGCGCGACGACCTTTGCCAGCGCGGCAAGGCGGTCATCGGGCACATTCACGCGGCCGATGTTCGGATCTTTCGTCGCGAACGGATAGTTCGCGGCGAGGACGCCGGCGCTGGTGAGGGCGTTGAAGAGGGTGGACTTGCCGACGTTCGGAAGGCCGACGATGCCGAGTCTGAGCATGGAAACGACGAGAAGTGCGAGAAAGGGGTGACGCTGAAATGGCGGAGAAACGACGATGAGGGATGCGAGACTTTCGGAAGCTAATCGCCTGGCAGAAGGCGCATCGGTTGTCCATCGCGATTCATGATGCCACACCCCCTGATCCCCTGTCGGCTTGAGCGGACGCCTGAGCACCTGAAGCCTGACCCCTCCTGATCAGTTGCTCTTGCCCGGTGCGCTCCGCGACTGCACATCCAAGGCGCCCTTGATCCCCGAGCGCACGAACTCCTCAACTGCCTCGGCCATCACCGGAAACAGCGCGCGAATCGCCTCAGCGTCCCGCTTCCCTACCGCCCCGAGCACGAAATCCGTCAGCGGTCCACCCGACGTCCGCTCGGGATCGCCAACCCCGATCCGCAGGCGAGCATACTGCGGCGTCCCCAGTGCCTGCCGAATCGACTTGAGCCCGTTGTGGCCTCCCGCTCCCCCCTCGGCGCGGATACGCCAGGTTCCTGACGGAATCGCCACGTCGTCCACCACCACGAGCAGGTCGGTTGCCGCCGACCAGAAGGGACGCCGCGCGTACTGCACGAGCACGCCCCCGGAGAGATTCATGTACGTCTGCGGCTTCACGAGACGCACGGTTTCCTTCACGCCGGTGAGATGCCCCTGCGCGACCTTCGCCTGGCCGTCCTTCTTCCAGCCGTCGAAATGCCAGCGGTCGGCGAGATAGTCCACGAGCCACCAGCCCACGTTGTGGCGGGTGTGCTCGTACTCTTTCCCCGGATTTCCGAGGCCCAGAATCACCTTCATTGGTGTCGTCTCGTCGTCTGAACGCAACGACGGCTCCGCCCCGGAAGGGAGGAGCCGTCGCGTGAGTGCTGCGAGGAACGCGCGAATCTTACTTCACGTCTTCGTCTTCTTTCGCCTTGCGGATCAGCTCGGGCTCGACGACGCCGGGCTCGGCGACTTCGACTACGGCCTCGACGACGGCGCGCGGCGCGATCACGGCGCAGATCGTTGCATCCTCGTCCGACAAAACCTCGATGCCCTCGGGGAGCTTGAGGTCGCGGACGTGGAGCGAGTGACCCATCGCAAGATGCGTGACGTCGACGTCGATGTGGTTCGGGATGCTCGCCGGATCGACGCGCACTTCGATGGTGTGCAGGATCTGCTCGAGCAGCGCGCCGCTGAGGCGGACGCCCTCGGGAACACCGACGAACACGAGCGGAAGGTCCACCATGATCTTCTCGCCGGCGACGAGCTCCTGAAAGTCGATGTGCATGATCATCTTCTTGAACGGGTGGCGCTGGATCTCACGAATGAGGGTCCTCGTGGTCGCGCCGCCGAGTCCGAGCTCGACGATCGTGCTGCTGACGGCGATCGACGACAGCAGCTTGTCGAGGTCGCGCGCTACGAGGGAGAGCGACTGCGTCTCGCGACCGTGACCGTATACGACGCCGGGGACGCGGCCGGCCGCGCGGAGCTTGCGGGCGACGCCCTTGCCGGAATCAGTGCGCGTTTCAGCGCTGAGAGATGCGGATGCCATTGATGTAGTCCTGATCGTGCGTGCTTCGACTGCAGCGAACCGCGATGCCGGTGCTACTCTCAGGCGGCTGCGTCCGCCCTACCATGCCGGTGCCAAGGAAGTTGGCGTAATCGCGGAGACGTACTTTCTACTTTCTACCTTCGACCTTCGACTCTGAACCTTGTACCGAAACAGAAAGTCATTCGAACAACGAGCTCACCGACTGCTCCGCGTGCGTGTACCGAATCGCCTTGCTCAACAACTCGCCCACCGACAGAATCGTCAGCCGATCGAACCGCCGCTCCGGCGGCAGCAGAATCGTGTCGGTCACCGCGACCTCGACGATCGGTGCATCCGTCAGCCGCTGTATGGCCGGCCCGCTCAGCAGCGCATGCGTCGCGCAGGCGTACACCGAGTTCGCGCCCAACCGCATCAGAGCGTGCGCCGCTTCCGAAATCGTACCAGCCGTATCGATCATGTCGTCGGCGAGAATGCAATCGCGTCCTTCCACCTCTCCGACCACGTTCACCACCTCGCTCACGTTCGCACGGGGCCGACGCTTGTCGATGATCGCGAGCGATGCATCGAGCCGTTTCGCGAATCCGCGCGCCATCTTGGCCGAGCCCACGTCGGGAGCCACGATGACCGTGTCCTTCAACTGCTTCTTCTTGAAGTGCGCCGTCAGCACCGGTATCGCGTAGAGATGATCGACGGGGATGTCGAAGAACCCCTGCAGTTGGTGTTGATGAAAATCGATTCCCAACACCCGGTCGGCGCCCGCTCCCACGATCATGTTCGCCAGGAGCTTCGCCCCGATTGCTACCCGCGGCTGGTCTTTCCTGTCCTGCCGCGCATACCCGTAATACGGCATCACGACCGTGACCCGTGCCGCGCTCGCCCGCTTCGCCGCGTCGATCAGGAGCAGAAGCTCCATGATGTTCTCGGCGGGCGGGTTGGTACTCTGCACGATGAAGACGTCGTTGCCGCGGACGTTCTCATCGATGCGGACGAAAATCTCGCCGTCAGCGAACCGGGTGCAGGTCAGCTTGCACAACCCTATCCCCAGATGCTTCGCGATCTCCTCTGCCAGTGGCCGGTTCCCCGTCCCCGACAACAGCTTGAACCCGCGAGCGGGTGCGGTGAGCCCGTCCATGCAGAGCCTTGTAAGATAAGGTAGAGCAGCGACTTAGTCAATTCCTGCGAACTGCAGTTGCCCCTCTTGGATTCGAACCAAGATTCGCGGCTCCAAAGGCCGCTGTCCTGCCATTGGACGAAGGGGCAGCAGAATCCACGAGCCCACAAACCTACTCGATCACCGAGAGCGGCTCAACTCGCGACGCCGTACGCGTCCGAATGTAGCGCGCCTCGTCGCCGGGCACGGCATGCGCCGCATTCGCCGCGACGAACTCGAAGGCCGACGACTCGCCAACGCCGAACACGGTCGAGCCCGATCCGCTCATCATCGCCACGATGCACCCGAGCGACCGCAGCGCGGCGACATGCTCCGCGATCTCGGGATGCCGCCCCGCCACGACGCGCTCGAAGTCATTCTCGGCGAGCGGCGCGAGGCTGTCCCACGCCGAGAGCGCTTCGGGGTCGAGCGCGATCGTCTCGCCGCCTCCCGCGACATCCGCCGCGTCGCGCGACTCGGCGAGCCATCCATAGGCGGCGCCCGTGTTGACGCCGAATCCTGGCACGATGAGCAGCGCGGCACGCGAAGGGGGAGGCGCGAGCGCCAGCATCCGCTCTCCACGTCCCCACGCGAGCGCATAGGCGTGGTCGCTCGCGAGGAAGGGCACGTCGGCGCCGAGCTGCGCGGCGAGCGTCAGCAGGGCCGGCGCACCGAGCGGCTCGTCCGCCATCGCGTCGAGCGCGCGGAGCACGGCGCCTGCGTCGGCACTCCCCCCGCCGAGTCCTCCGCCCACAGGAATTCGCTTCGTGATCTCGAGGGCGAATCCGCCCTTCATTCCGGTTGCGTCGAAGTACGCATCCGCGGCGTGCCAGGCGAGATTGCGCTCTGGTGCGCCGAGCGCGGTGAGGTCCCCGTCGCCAACGACATCAAGGGTGCGGGCGACACTGGTGCGACGTACGCGCACCGTATCCGCCAGCGCGAGGCGGAGAAACAGGGTCTCGAGCTGATGGTATCCCGTGGTCTCGCGGGCGAGAATGCGCAGCCGGAGATTGACCTTCGCCTGCGCCGCGATCTCGACTGCGCGTGCGCCGCGCGCTGCGCCCGGGAGGCCGCGGCCGCTCACGCGGCCGTTCACGCGGCCGTTCACGCGGGTGGCGACGCAGGGGGCAGCGCGCCAGTGCTCGCCGGACCGTCGGTCTCCACGCTGCCGATCTCGCCAAAAGAGAGTCCGGCGCGAATGAAGTACCAGGCGCCGATGAGCGTGATGGGCACGAAGGACAGAAAGTGAAATCCGATGGCCCACGTGACCGCGGCATCCGGGCTCACGCCATAGAGGCGGAGACCTTCCTTGCCGAACAGCTCGAACACGCCGAAGAACCCCGGTGCCTGCGGAGCGGCGACGCCAATGGCGATGACGCCCTGCAGGAAGAGCGCGGCACTGTACGGCGCGGTGATGCCGACCGCCCGGAAGGCGATCCAGAAGGCGAAGGCATTGAGCAGCCAGTGTACGAGCGTCCACCCGAAGACCGCGGCGAAGCGGCCCGGCGTGCGAAGGACACTCAGTCCATGAGTGAGCGCGACGAGCGCGACGCGTCCCTTGGCCTCGAGCTTCGGCGCGATGCGGCGCGCGACGACTTCGTACAGCGCGAGCACGCGTGACGGAGAGAGCACCATCGCGTACATCGCGCCGAGGACGAGGACGACGAAGGCGATCCCCTTGATGGCGATGCTCGTCATCGACACGCCAAACACTTGCGCGCCCGCTGGAAAGGCGGGATCGAGCATGGCACCGAACATCAACATCAGGAGCACGACGGCGTCGAACAAACGGTCGACGGCCAGCGACGCGAAGGCGGCGGGGAAGGGCACCTTCGGCGCGAATCGCGACAAGGCGTACGCGCGCGCGATCTCGCCGGCGCGCGCAGGCACCACGTTGTTGATCATCATTCCGATCGCCGTCGGCCGCCACAGCACGTCGAAGGGAAGATCCGGCGCGACCGGATCGAGAATCGGCCGCCAGCGGCGCGCGCGCAGTGGAAAGATGAACGTCGCCGTGACCGCGGAGAGCGCGAGCAATCCGACATTCGCCTTGCGCACGTTCGCGACGACCTTTGCGAACTCGATGTCCTTGAACGCGAGATAGAGAAGAACGGCGCTCAGAGCGATGCCGAGTGCACTGCGCCAGCCGAATTTCATGTCAGGTCAGTCCGTGAGCGCGAGGTCGAGCAGGTCGAAGAGCTCGTCGAGCGCATCGGCATCCAGCGTTCCGCCGCCGCCTCTCACCTCGTCGCGAATCTGTACACATCGTTCAATGGCCGCCCGCCCGCGATACAGCAGCACGTCGATGGGCACGGGAGGCTGTTCGGCGATCACCGCGGGAACGCTGAGCGGCGTTTGCCCGAGCGAGCCGAGATTCCTGATGCCCGCGTCGAGCAGAGCGCCGAGCCGCGACGCGGCCGACGTTGCCTGCGAGGCGGCAGTCGTCCGCACCGCCGCGGCGAGTTCCGCGACGGCCGGAATCACCCGCTCCTGCGGCGCATCCGACGGCGGCGCAATGGCCGAGGATGGCATGATCGGCGTCATCACGGGCGTGCGCGGCGTCCTGAGCGCACTCAGGCGCTCGCCGATCGATGCCGACGACGATCCCTGCTGCGCGAGCAGCGTCGCAACCTCGTCGAGCGACTCCAGTGCCCGTGCGTCGAGCTGGACGACCGCGCTGTCGTGCGACGCGACCAGGTCCGCGACGTCCTTCTCGCCGAAGCTCTCCGCCGCCTGACGCAACGAGCGCAGCGCCTGACGCAGCCCGCGACGGACGCGCTCGCGCGCGAGGTCGTCGCGGGCGGCGCGCGCATCGGACACGAGGCGCCGGAGGTGCTCGCCCTGGCTCACCGCCTCCAGGCGGAACCGCTCGGACGGCGTGGTCGGAGGGTTCGTCGCAGCGTTCACGATCGTTGCGCCGCCATCGTCGTAGAACAGCTCGGAGATGGGAACGACGCGCTCGGCGCTGGTCTCTCGCTCCTGCAGCGCATCGAGCGCTGCGGCAAAGCGCGCGACGTCAGCCGCGGGCGCGTCGGAACCGCCGCCGCGGATCGCGGATGCCACGCCGCGCAGCACCGTCGCGGCAGCGGCGAGGAGGGCGATGCGCTCGGCGCTGAGCGAGGGCTCGCCGAGCTCGAGCGGATGTGCCGCCTGCTCGGCTGCTTCGAGGACATCGGCGAGCGCCGGATGATCCTTCACGCTCGCGATGCCGCGAAGCGCACGCACGCGACGCAGGACATTCGCTGCCGCGTCGCGATCGCTCGGCCGCGTCGCGAGCAGCTCGAGGCCCGCGCCGATGTTTGACGCTTCGGTCGTGAGGTAGCTGTCGTGTCCCAGCACGCTCGGCGACGCAAGCGGCGTCGGACTGCGCACCGCCGCGTATTGCGTCAGCTCGGAGACACGTGCGCGCGCGCGAGTGTCTTCCGCGTCGCTCCAGGTGCGTACATTACGGAGCAGGAGCTTGCAGTCGTCCACCGCCGCCACCACCACGCCGCTCAGCCCGGCGTCCCAGTGCAGGGCACCCTCGCGCAGCGCACGCCCCACCCGCTCGACCCCCGCCGCAACCTCCGCGAAGGAGAGCAGCTTGGCCATCGTCGCGCTTCCGCGCAGTGCACGCGCCACGCGCTGCAGCCCATCGGGATCCGGACCCGACGCGCCTCCGGCGTCGAGCAGCGTGTCGAGCTGCTCGACGTAATCGCTGGCTTCGAGGATGAAGAAGTCGAGGTACCCGACGGGGGTGGGGGCCGTCATGCCCGCTCCAGGCTGGTGAACAGTGGTGACACGGGAGACCGAGTCGAAGTTAGGGCCGGCGCCGCGCCGCGTCCATCGCGGCGCGCAGCTCGCGGATCGCCGCGTCGAGTCCCACGAAGATGGCGCGCGAGACGACATGGTGCCCGATGTTGAGCTCTTCGATCTCCGGAATCGCCGCCACGGGACCTACGTTGTTCGTCGTGAGGCCGTGACCGGCGTGCACCGCCAGTCCGAGCGACGCGCCCAGGGCGGCGCCGTCCCGCAGCGCGGCGAGCGCGGCCGGGTCGCCCGACGCGTTCGCATAGCGTCCGGTGTGCAGCTCGACCGAGTCGGCACCAAGATCGCGCGACCGGGTAACACTCTCACGATCGGCGTCGATGAAGAGGCTGGTGCGGATACCGGCGTCGCGCAGCCGCTGCAGACTGCGCGCGAGGCGCGGCGGATCGGCGGTCACGTTGAGTCCGCCTTCGGTGGTGACTTCCTCGCGTCGCTCGGGCACGAGCGTCACCTGATACGGGCGAAGCCGTTCGGCGAGAGCGATCATCTCGTCGGTGCCGGCGATCTCGAGGTTGAAGACCGTGGTCACCGCGGCGGCGATGGCGTCGATGTCGGCGTCCTGCATGTGCCGCCTGTCTTCGCGCAGGTGGGCGGTGATCCCGTCAGCGCCGGCACGCTCGCAGACGCTTACTGCGTCGACCGGAACTGGCTCGTCGCCGCGCCGTGCCTGACGAATCGTCGCGACGTGGTCGATGTTGATGTAGAGCCGCTGGGGAATTGTCGTCATGTGTCGTCAAGTCACTGGCGTTGTTGCCGGAAAAAGGCGAGACTCGTTAGGTTCGCACCAGTCCCAAGGGAGATCACGAGTGAGAAAACTGCTGCTGATTGGTCTGTTGTTCGCGGGCGCCTGCCAGACGCGGACGGTCGAAGTGCCGGCGCCAGCGCCGGTGGCCGCCGCGCCCGTCGCCGCTGGGCCACGCCCGGCGCTCGATGCATTTCTCTCGGCGATCCGTGCGCAGGATCTCCAGGCGCTGGCTACCGCGTGGGGAGACAAGAACGGCCCGGTGCGGGACTCCAAGGTTATTCCCCGCGAGGAGATGGAACAGCGCGAACTCATTCTCATTCGCTGCTTCAAGCATGATCGCGCGCGCGTGCTCAGTGAGTCGCCCGCCGCGGACAATGAGCGCGTCTTCCAGGTCGAACTCGTGCGGGGAACTGTAACGCGCGTGACGGATTTCTTCACTGCGAAGGGACCGGACCGCTGGTACGTTCGATCTGCCGATATGGCGCCGGTGAAGGATCTCTGTTCGACGAAGTAATGTCTTCATCCGTCTCGACTAGAATTCGCTGAGCTCGACCAGCACGCCCGCCGTGGCGCTTGGATGGAGAAACGCGATACGTTTCCCCTCGGCGCCAAGCCGCGGTGTGTCGTCGATGAGACGGACGCCGGCGGTCTTGCAGCGGGCAAGCGTGCTGTCGAGGTCGTCGACGGCG
>DATCGM010000053.1:0-22789 GCA_036508915.1 Gemmatimonadaceae bacterium | reverse complement strand
GACGTACACATGCTTGCCGGCCTTCATCGCCGCGTAGGCGATGACCGCGTGCAGATGATCGGGCGTCGCGATCGAGACGGCCTCGATGTCTTTCTGCTTGTCGAGCATGACGCGGAAGTCGCTGTACTTCGCGGCCTTGGTGTACGCCGCCTGCAGCGCGAGCGCCAGCGCCGAGGGTTCGGTTTGCCCCTGCGCGGGACGCATGCGCCCGGCGAGCGAACGCTCCACGTACGGAAAGTCGGCGTCACAGATCGCCACGATGTTGACTCCAGCGGCGACGAGCGCGGCCATGTTCGACATGCCCATGCCGCCGATGCCAACCATCGCAACGTTGAGCGTATCGCTCGGCGGGCGGTAGCCCACGCCGCCGAGGACATGTCGCGGTACGATCATCGGCCCCAGGGCGAAGGCGGCCGCTGTGGCCGCTGATCCCTTGACGAAGGAGCGGCGAGAGATAGCAGAGGAATCGTCGGTGGGCATGATGCGCGACCTCTCGTGTAGCGGAAGTTGCGGAAAAGCGTGCGGCTCAAGATTACAGCGCACGCGCCCACCGCCGGAAGGGTGTTGACCGGAGCGAACGCGGATCAACGCGGATCCGCGAAGATCCGCGCGATCAGCGAAGATCCGCGCTTCCCGACGAACAACGCGGTCTCACAAACCGCCACTGGATCGAGAGAATATCCGTCGTTCCTAGTCCGACGCCCGCTCGTATTGCGAGGGCCACTTGACCTTGACGCCGAGCACGCGTGCGGCGCGAAGAGGCCAGTAGGGATCGCGCAGCAGCTCTCGCGCGAGAATGACGACGTCGGCCTTGCCGCTCCGAATGATCTCGTCCGCCTGATGCGGATCGGTGATCATGCCGACCGCACCCGTCGGGATGCCCGCGTCTCGACGAATGCGCTCGGCGAACTCGACCTGAAAGCCGGGACCCACGGGGATCTTCGCGCCGGAGACGTTTCCACCCGTCGAGGTATCGACGAGATCGACGCCGCGCGTGCGCAGAATGCGCGAGAGATCTACGGACTGCTCGACGTCCCATCCACCCTCGGTCCAATCGGTGGCCGAGAGACGCACGAGCAGGGGCAGCTCGTCGGGCCACACGTCCCGCACCGCGTCAACCGTCGCGAGGGTGAAACGGATGCGATTCTCGAATGAACCGCCGTACTCGTCCGTGCGCTTGTTGCTGAGAGGCGAGAGAAACTCATGCAGCAGATAGCCGTGTGCGCCATGCAGCTCGACAATCTGAAAACCCGCCGCCAGCGCGCGCTCCGCCGCGCGACGAAAGTCGCCGATTGTTCGCTCGATGTCATCGCGACTCATCTCGACTGGCACCGGAGTGCTCGGCGAAAACGCTTCGGCACTCGGCCCATAGATCGGACGCCAGCCACCCTCGCTTTCGCTGAGCACGCGATTGCCTCGCCACGGGACATCCACGCTCGCCTTGCGGCCGGCGTGAGCGAGCTGAATGCCAGCAACGGCACCCTGCTCGGCGATGAATCGCGTGATGCGCGCGAGCGCTTCGATGTGCTCGTCCTTCCAGATGCCGAGATCGTGAGGAGAGATCCTGCCCTCCGGCGATATGGCTGTGGCTTCGGTAATTACCGCCGCCGCACCGCCGACCGCTCGGCTTCCAAGATGCACCAGATGCCAATCCGTCGCGAAGCCATCCACGCTCGAGTACTGGCACATCGGGCTGATTACGATGCGATTCCGCAGCGTGAGCGAGCGAAGTGAGAAGGGCGTGAAAAGGCTGGTGGTCATTTTCGGTCTCGGTGTGGTCTCATTAGGGAAGCGTCTGACAGTCGGACCTGTTGTCATCAGCGCCCTGCATGCTACTAGGCACACACAATGCCACGGCACGCCATACCGGCGTCAAGGCGAGTAGCCAGCTCCACGAAGAGCGCGTCCGGGCAGTGCATTCGTCGCCGCGCCGCCACGCCACACTGGTACGCCGTTCACGAGCACGGCATCGACGCCAACAGCAAGCTGATGCGGGCGCTCGTACGTGGCGCGGTCGGCGATCGTTGCCGGATCGAACACGACGATGTCGGCGAACATGCCCTGCCTCAGCAGGCCGCGGTCGTGAATGCCGAGCCGCGACGCGGTTGCCGACGTCATCTTCCGCACGGCGTCTTCCAGAGTGAGCACGTGCTCCTCGCGCACGTACTTGCCGAGGATGCGTGCAAAGGTGCCGTACGCTCGTGGGTGGGTCATCCCCTGCGCCGTCGCGGGGTCGTGTGCCTCGGCATCGCTCCCGATGATGACCCATGGCTTCGCGAGCTGCATGGCGACGTTCGCGTCGCTCATGCTGAACGTGATCTTGCCAACGCGCCCCTCCTCGGCGAGGACGAGATCGACCAGCGTCTCCGGCCAGGGGCGCGCGCGATCGGCGGCGATCTTGTCCAGCCGCCAGCCTTCGTACTTCAAGAGCTCGGGACGCGTGAGACCGACGACCATGATCACCGATGGTCCGTCGAGCTGGCATCCCTGATTCGCACCGGGCGACGTGTCGCTCATCTCCCGCACGATGCGCGCACGGCTCGCCGCGTCGCGAAGATTCGGAAGCAGTCGCCCGTCCGCGCTCGCCCATGACGGGATGCACGCGCCGAGCGAGTTCGCCGAGGCTGGATACGGATACATTGTCGCTCCGACATCCTGTCCGGCGCGCCGCGCGGAGTCGATCTTCGCGACCATGCCCGCGGCCTTCGCCCAGTTGCGCTGTGCCGCGGCTTTGAGGTGATAGATCTCCACCGGCACGCCGCCGCGCTTGCCGATGGCGAGCGCTTCATCCATCGTCTCGAAGAGCTGGTCGTCTTCGGAGCGAATGTGCGTGATGTAGACGCCGTGATACGGCGCCATCGCTTCGGCCATCGCCGCGAGCTCGTCGGTGCTGGCGTAGGTGCCCGGCGGGTAGATGAGCGCACTCCCGAGCCCGAACGCGCCGTCGCGCATTGCGTCACGCATCACGCGGCGCATCGTGTCCAGCTCCGCCGGTGTCGCGCGACCTTCGGCATAGCCCTTCGCGAAGATGCGCGGCACTTCCGCGCTGAGGTACGAGCCGACGTTCACGCTGCTGCCGTGCCGCTCCATTGCCTGCAACCAGGCACCGAAGCCACGCGCACCGGTGAACCCGAGCATCGCCCGCTTCGTCAGCGAATCGGCTGGGGCCATCGCATCGAGCATGGCCTGATTCGCCGGCGCCGGTGTACCGATCTCGCCGAGAATCTCCGTCGTGACGCCCTGCGAGATCTTGCTGATCACGCGGCCGTCGCCGAAGAGATGCGCATCGTACGACTGCGCCTGGATGTCGATGAAGCCAGGCGACACGACTCGGCCATGCGCGTCGATGCGCTGCGCGGCCGGTGCATTCGCGAGCGCACCCTGAGGCGCAACGGTGGCGATGCGGTCTCCCCGGATCCCGACGTCGCCGTAGTACCACGGATTGCCGGTACCATCCACGATGCGACCGCCGGTAATGACGACATCGTACGACGAGCCGGCGCCGGCGGACCCACGTCCGCCGCTGGCACACGACGCCAGAATGATCAGCAACAGGATGGCGAGGGATCGCTTGGCGGGTGTAGTGGGCATGTGAGATGGGAAAGAGTGCGGAGAAGATAAGGATAACCGCTCTCGCGGCGACCGGGACGGATGTAACGCCGAGCGTCACGGCGAGGTAGCTTTGTCATCACGATCATATCCCTTTTCCCTACTGCATGCGCCTCGCCCTACTTGCGTCGGTGCTGCTCGCGGCCACTTCTGTGGAAGCGAGCGGACAGCCGGCGATTCACGAATATCGTCCCGAGATCATCGTCACGAGTCCGCGCGTACTTGGATTCGGCGCGCAGTTTCTCTACGAACAACATCTCGAGACGAACACGCTCGCCCCGAACGAGCGCACCCAGGGAATTGGCATCGTGTCGCCGTCGTTCCTCCACGTGCGCGCAGCCCTCGAGGTGCGCCAGGTTCAGCAGCCCACGGTGCTCGAGCATCGCTACATTCCCACGATCTTCTCCACGATTCCGCTCGGTGCTGGCTTCGAGCTGCGCAACCGCACGCGCGTGGAGATCCGCGACATCAATCGCGCCTGGTCGCGCCGGTGGCAGAACCGCTCGGCCTTCGGCCACGACATCGACATTGCAGGACAGGACGTCTTCACGTACGTCCAGCTCGAACTGTCGTACGATTCGCGCTTCAGCGCGTTGAATCGCATCGACAAGGCGGTGGGCGTTCGCGTGCCGATTACGAGCAAGTCCAGCATCGACACGTTTCTAACCCGCCAGGACGACACAAGGCGCAACCCGCGTGTTCTCATCGCGGGTGGCGCATTGCTCAGGGTTGCGCTGTAGGGTGTCAGCCTGGCGGCCGACCGCCGCGACCGCCGAAACCGCCGCCACCGGCATCCCCACCACCGAGGGCACCCAGCCCGCGATCAGGCGGAACGGTCTTGACGTTGTCCGGCAGCTTCGCCAACTGCTCGGCCGTCAGCGTCGCCTGAAGATCGGCGATCGACTTCTCGGCGACCTTACGCGCATCCTGGATCTTGCCCTGCATGCGCGCGCCAATCACCGAGGGATCTGGCGCGTTGCCCGCGCTGGTGAGCACGTCGGCGAGGTCTTCCGCAATCTTGTCCCCCTTGACCGCGACCTCCTCAGACAGCGCCATGAGCTTCGTCTTCTGCTCGGCGGTGAGGCCGAGCTTGAGCGAGTCGTCGAGCGCAATGGTGCGAAGGAATGGATTGGGCACCAGGCGCGCGAGCCGAGTCTTCCACTCTTCCTTGGAGAGCGGCTTGCCGTCCGGTCCTTGCCCGAACATGCGGCCGAACTGCTGGCGCGCCGGATCCTGCCCGACTGTCAGCCGGCCCTGGAGACCGATCTGGAAGGGAACGCGATACGCGCTATTCGCCCCGCTCGGTGTGCCGAAGTGCTCGTTGACCTGGTACTTGAAGGTCTGCGTCGCGGGGTCGAAGCCGCGCACGAACAGCAGCGTGCGATCAGCGATCACGGGCTGTCCCCATCCGTGCAAGTTGTTGCCATGCAGAAATTGGTCGATGCCCACCAGCGTGTTCTGCAATTGCAGTTGCAGGGCCAGCCGACGCGCGAGTCCGAATGCATCGGGCTTGAGATTGAGCTGGACATCGAGCGACGGCGTCCATGGCGCGGAGCAGCTATTGCGTCCCGCCACCGAGCCGAGCTGCGACTGGAGACACTCACTCACCCGCGACGGCGAATTCGCGATGACCCGCGAGATGCCATTCGCCAACGCCGTGTCGGCCGTTCCCGCCGGATTGAAGATGAATGCGCGATCGTTGCGCGATCCGTCGCCATTCACATCGCCGCTAACGATGGGAGTATATCTCTGCCCGGCGGTCATTCGACCAATGGCGGTCACGTCGAGCCAGGCGCGCGCCGGGAAGGTGATCGTCCCGAGCAGTGAATGCCGCCGCTCGAGATCCGACGTGCCCCATTGCACGATGTTCGGATTGCCGGCCGTCGACGCGCCGCCGTATCCGCCGCCGCCGCCACTGAAGCCGTTCTGCTGGTCGCGCGAGCGTAGGAAGGTGTACGAGCCGTTGAGAGTGATGCCTTGAAGGGTAACGCCGCCCGTCGAGACCGTGATCTGCGACGAGATGGAATGAAGCTGCGAGGTGAGTTCGGTCACGCTGCCGTACTCGGGATGCAGCCTCGAGGCCGTGATGCTCGTGGCGCCCGTGGTGGGAATGATCGACGTGATCGGGCTATATACGGGACGCCCACCTTCGCTCGCCAGGAAGAACTTCGGGGTTCCATCGAGATTGAGATCTTGCGAGCCAGTCTGATTCACACCGTACGCGAGCGAGCCATCGAGGCTGAAATTGTAACGCTGGAAGAAGCGCCGGCTTCCACCCAGCGACGTACGCCACACCTTGGGTGCGCTGAAACCGTCCTCGAACGTCGTGACGTTCCGGCGCTGGCCGGAGAGCGGAACGGCGACCGGCGGACCGCCAACGTCGAGACATTGCGTGGGGATCGACGCCTGGTCGTTGAGATACGAGGTCCAGGCAGGCACCGGCACCGCCGCGCCGATGCAGGTGAGCGTGGACTGACCGCCCACGAGCCCGGTGGCATCCACTGCCGTAGCAACGAGGTTGGACGAAATCTTTCCTCGGAACTCTCCAACGCCGCCGCGAATCGTCCACGCGGACGAATTGTAGCCACCGGGGCCACCGCCTCCGCGTCCTCCGAACTGTCCGCCCCCACCTGGTCCTCCGCGTGCATCTGCGCCAGTGGCGCTGGGCACGACTCCCGCCGCTGCGGTGGCGCTCGGCGCAGTCGCGCCCGGAACCGCAGCAGCCGGAGCGGCCACGGCCGGCATGTTACCACCGGCCTGCCCGGCGTTATTGTTGGCCGGAGCGCCCATCGAATACGTGAATCCCAACCGTGGGCTGACATGCAGTTCCGACGGCGAGTGATCGGTGCGCCGGTTAAATAGCGTGTCGACTTGGGGATTGTATTCGGGATCGCGCGGGAACTTCGTGCCCTCGAGGCGAAGCCCATACACCATCTGGAATCTCGGCGACCGGCGCCAGGCGTCGCCGAGGTAGATCGCGGCGCTGTTGCTGCCGGCGAGGCGGTCGCGTCCCGAAATCGTGCGCGTGAACTGCGACGGGCTATTCGCCTCGAAGTCGGCGAGCGAGTTGTAGTAGAAAGTGCCGTAACGATTCGGAATGCTGCCAACCGTCGAACGGTCTTCGTTGAGCAGGCCGCCGAGTTTCACGCGGTGCGCGCCGCCACGGCTCACGTAGCTCACTTCGTCGGTCGCCTCGAGCAGACGCGAATGCGTCTCCTGTGGCAGCGACGGGTTTCCGCCGAACATGAGGCTCGTGACGCTCTGCGTGCCATCGGCCAGTGTACCCGCCATCGTGACGCGTCCGTCGGGCGCGATGAGATAGGGCTGCGTGTTCTGCCGATCCGAGGACTGATAGATGCGCGCTTCGTTGATGAGCCCGTGCACATGCGACGTGAGCGTCGCCATGATGCCGCCCCCCAGCGTGCGCAGATTGCCGCCGGTGCTCGGCACCGCCGTGGACGAGATGCGCGTCGCATCCTGAAGCTGGCCGCGCCAATCACCGCGAATGGTGAGCGTGTGCAGCTCGCCGAGCGACCAGTCGTAGCGCACGATCGCCGACGCGTTGTCCGCGAGGCGCTCGTCGGGAATTCCGGGAAGCGTCGCGTGCACGCCGAGCACATTGAGGCGCGAGAGAAAGCGCGTGACCGAATCCTGGTTGGCGCCGAGCCGCGTGAGCGTCTGCGTATTGGCGGCGAGCAGCGACGACAGCGGATTGGTGCGGCGCGATACGGACCCCGCGCCGAAGATGAACATCTCGTCCTCGACGATCGGGCCGCCGGTGCCGAAGCTGAGCGAGTTCTGCTGATACTTCTGGCCAAACGTCGCCGACGACTCGTCAACGAACTCGAGGTCCGGATCCCGAAGCGCGTAGGTGATGACGCCCTGCATGTTGTTCGTGCCACCGCGCGTCGTCGAGGCCACCTGCCCGCCGGTGAACTGTCCGCGGCTCACGTCGTACGTGTTCGTGATGACGCGCGTGCTGCGCACCGCTTCCGAGGGAACGCTGCCCGACCCGAAGCTCAATCCGTCGAGCGTGATCTGGTTCTGGTTGGTGGGCTGCCCCCCGACGGAGAACGTGGCGGCGGTGGAGTCCGTGGCGGAGGTACCGATGACGCCGGGAGCGAGTGCCGCGATGGACGCGAGATCACCCTTGTCGATCGGGAGCCGGTCGAGCTGCGCCGCCGACAGATTGCGCTCCTGGCTGCCAGCCGTGGGGCGATCCTGCGTCTGCGGAGTGTTGGTCGCGCGCACCTGCACTGCCGCGAGCACCTGCGCATTTCGCGTCAGTCGCACGTTCGCAACGAGGCGATCCTCGTCCGACTGTCGCGCAACCGATCCCGTGTACGGGCCGAAGCCGATGAAGCTCACCTTCAGCGTGTACGCGCCGCCGCCGTCGGGAAAGAGAATCGAGTATTCGCCCTTCGCGTTGGTCGTCTTGCGACGGGTGATCCCCGTCTCAGTGGAGGTGACCTCGATGCGGGCGCCAACGACGGGTGTGGTGTCCGGACCCGTCACCTTTCCCATGATGATGTCGGTCGTCGAGCCGACCTGCGCCCGCGCAGGATGGGCGGCGACAAAGAGGACGGCGATGACAAACAGCGTAGATCGAAGCAGAGCAGAAGCGCGCATGAACTAGACGAGTGGTGCGAGAAGTGGACTGCGTCGGCACACGCGCGCAATCAGTTCAGTCGATTGTACTACGCGTTCTCATGGCGGAACCGTTGGTGGAATGCAACATCCCGTCGCCGAGCAGCGCTTCTGACGATGGAAGTGCCGCTTCGGCGATCGCGTCGCGCACCGCGGAGAAGACATCGAGCGACGCCTGTCGCACGATGCGCGCGACCGCGCCGATCGCGGCGCCCACGACGCGTGCCGGATCCACGCTCGGCCCGCCGCCGTCGGGATACAGCGACGCCATGATCAGCGAGCGCAGCGACAGGGCGATCGGCGTTGCGAACTGCAATGCGTTGAAGTGGTCGTCGTAGTGCGTTCCCAGCCCTTCGATGAGCGATGCGGTGCGCGCGAAATACACGAGCTGGCTCGGCAGGACGATCGGCCAGTCGTACAGCTCGGCAAGCACCTCGTTCGCCATCAGCTCGACGCGTTCCCGCGTCGTCGTCCGCCGGTTCGACACCGCGAGCAGCGTGGCGGCGAGATGCCGAATCACCGCAGGGTCGGCGCCCGTCGCGACGCATCCGAGCCGATGAAAGCTCTCCGCGAGCGCATCCGGATCCTTGCGAATCGCCGCGAAGATCGCCGCCACCAGCTCGCGTCGCAGCTCGAGCGGAACGCGAACGACCATCCCGAAATCGAGCAGGATGATTCGACCGTCGGCCGCCACGTGCATGTTGCCCGGGTGCGGATCGGCGTGAAAGAGACCGTGCACGAGCATCATTCGCGCATACACCTCCATCACCTCGCGCACGAGGCGCTCCGGCTTCACGCGACCCTCGGCGACCCATGCATCGAGACGGTCGATCCGCAATCCCGGGCAGTACTCCAGCACCAGGGCGCGCTGCCGAACCATGGGCACGTAGACGCGCGGGATCCAGATGTTCCGCAAACCGGCGAAGTTTGCGCCGATGGCGACTGCGTGCGCCGCCTCCATCCGGAAGTCCATCTCTTCAGCGACACGCACGGCGAATTCGTCGATGACGACGTGTGTGCCGACGACGTGCGGATTCGGCCACCAGCGCTCGACCGTCGCCACGATGCGCTTTGCGGCCGCGACGTCCTTCGCCACGAGCTTCTCCACGCCGGGCCGAAGCACCTTCACGACGACCTCTTCGCCGTCGTAACGCGCTCGGTGCACCTGTCCCAGCGATGCCGCCGCGAGTGGCGTGCGATCGAACCGCTCGAACAGCTCGCCGGCTGGCGCCCCGTACTCCTCGAGGATGATGCGCTCCACCTCCTCAACCGGCACGCTCGGCACCTGATCGGTGAGCGTCGTGAGCTTTTTCGCGTACACGGGCGCGAGCAGATCCGAACGGCCCGCAAAGAGCTGGGCCAGCTTCACGAAGGTCGGCCCAAGCTGGGCCAGCGTGTTCACGAGCCGCTCGGCACGTCGCTCGTGATCGGCCGCCGTGCGTCGAGCGGGGGCGCCGAAGAAGAACCAGCGCCGGTAGTCGCGCCAGAACGCGAGCGCGAGTGGCGAAAGCCGGAAGACGATGACTACCAGACGCATCGTACCGCGCTCAGGACTCGAGGCTGCATGAGATGAAAACTAATTGAGGATCTCGCCCACCCCAGTGAGCGCGTCGAGTGGCAGAGCGAATGCAAGGGCGTTGAAGTGATGATCCGCGCTCGCCAGACGAACAACGCCCTCGCCCGACGCTTTGCGCAAGACAACCGGCATGGAGTCTGGCCTCGGAGCCATTCTCCACGCCGGTGGCGTGCGCCAAAATCAAGCGCGGTGCGCCGATCAGTATCCCGGCAGCTTGTGCCTCACCGCACGCGCGCCAGCCGCAACACCGGCTCCGACGGCGAGTCCAAGGCTCAACGCAGTCCCGACACCGACGAGCGGCAGGAAGGCGACGAGTGGAAGCGCGATGACGGCCACGGCCACTCCCGCGACGATCGGCGCGAGCGCGGATTGCACGGCGTCGACGTAGCGGAGACGACGCGTGACGAAATTTTTCGCCTGCGTATAGGCGAGGATCGCCAGAATGAGGGAGGCGGCAAAGCTCAGAATGAACCACATGGGAACCTCGTCCTGTTCAGGGTGCGATGATCAGTACGGCGCGTGCTGCCGCTTGGTTTCGACGTCTCCGCCGATTTCGCGCTGGCTCCCTGTCGTGGTGCGGTGACCTGACGGCTCGCAGATCCTACTCCACCACGTACACCAGTTGCTTGCTCGTCGGATGCGCCGAACAGAATCCGCCGAATACACCCGGGTACGCGATGGTGAAATCACGCGTTTGACCCGGGTCGACATCGAACAGTCCGAGATGGTGCCGCACAGTGTCGCGGTTCGCGATCCGGATGACCGTGTGACTCCCCACGGCGTGTACGTAAATCGTTTCAGGGAGCGCCGCTTCCGAAAACATCCCGCGCACGAACGCGTGCCCGCCGCGCTCAACGTCGATCTGTAGCGCCGGTCGATCGGAAACGAGCCATATGGCGATCACGCACGCCACGAGGATCGCCGCGATCTGGATGCTACGGCGCACGGATGACGGCGGCCGCGTGGACAACGCGCCCGTCGCTGAAGTTCAACACCAGCGGCAGCGAATCGCCGGCGGCAAGCCTGCGCTTGAGTCCCGAGACCATCAGATGCTTCGAGCCTCCCTTGAGGATGAGCGAATCCCCTGGCGCGATGGCTTGCGGCGCGTCGAGCGGTAACATGTGCACCATCCCGCTCATCTCCATCGTCTCGTGCAGCGCGACGGATTCGGCGATCGGTGACGATTCAGTGGAGAGCGTAACCAGCGCGGTTTCGTGGTTCACGATCACGAAATAGGCCGCCGTCGTCCCGGCTGAGTCCGCCGGCCTCGCCCAGGCGTCGCGCACCTCGATCGGCGGTATCGGGGCACGCCCGGTGCAGGCAGACGCAAGGACCACGGAAAGGAATATCAGTCGGCGCATCACAGCATTTTCCTCAAATCGGCGGCAACGTCCTGCCACAGCGTTTCTGGTGGATACCACGCTTGAAGTCGCCCCGCGCGGTTGATCAGGTACGCGTGCGCAGGGTGCGCCACGCCGTACATGTTCGCTGGCCTGCTGGGGGATTTGCTCACTTCCTTATACGATACGACGTCCCACGCCTTTTTGATGACGTCGAGTTCCTTCTGTGAAGGGGCGAGTCCGACAAACGTAGAATCGAACCCGCGCACGAATGCCTCAGTGACTTCCGGTGTGTCACGCTCGGGGTCGACACTGACGAACACGAACCGAACGCCGTCCGCCTGCGCGCCGAGATCGTGTTTCACGCGCTTCCAGTCGGTGAGCATCATCGGGCAATAATCAGGGCAATGCGTATACCCGAAGTAGAGCAGCACGATCTTGCCCGTGTCGGCGGCGAGCACGTATGGTCGCCCCGCTGCCGTGTTGACAACGAGCGGTGCGGCGGGATGCGGATCGTCAATCACTACACCATGCAACGGTGCGTCGCGGCACGACGCCGCGACGGTACCGGCGACGCCAAGCGTGAGGACGATGCGAAGGAGCCGTGCGTATAGCATCATGCCGAAGCTACGCTGTTCCGCCCGCCGTTGGCAAGCAGCCTAGCCGCAGGGGATGAGAGGGGGAAGTGAGATATTGTGAAACAATGCCCAGTGCGGCACTTCATTGGCGCATCGCCGGTACCTTGGTAACGTTCCTGAGCGCACTCTGTTGATGAATACCTGACCCTCCAATGCGAGATCGTCACTCTTATGCGTCGTCTCCTCGGCAGCATCCGGTGTTTCGCTACGATCCTGGTCGTTCTTCTGCTCCCGTCGCTGCAACTCTCTGCGCAGGTCGCGACCAGGAAACCGGTGCCGAAGGCGCCACCGGCCGCTGTGGCTCCCGCTCCCAAGGTGCAGACTGGCCCGGGAGGATGGATCAAGGAGTTCGGCACGATGTGGACCTTCGACGCGCCACCACTCGAGTATTGGAAGGGGCGCTATGGCTTCGAGCCGAGCAAGGAGTGGCTCGACCACGTCCGGCTCTCCAGCGTCAGGATCCCCGGCTGCTCGGCGTCATTCGTGTCTGACAAGGGCATGGTGATGACCAACCATCACTGCGCGCGAGCGTGCATCACCGCGGTTTCGCCGCGCGACACGAGCTATCAGGAAGCAGGCTTCGTCTCCCCGGCCGAGTCGGGAGAGAGAAAGTGTGACGGATACTACGCGGACCAGCTCATCTCGACAGAGGACGTGACCGCGAAGGTGCGCTCGGCAGTGACCACGACTGTGACGGCCAAGCAAGTCGAGCAACGCGACAAGGCGATCAGTGACATTCAGACGTCCTGTCAAACGGCGACCGGCCTGGTCTGTCAAGTCGTGACGTTCTACCAGGGGGGCAAGTACTCGCTCTATCGCTACAAGAGATACTCCGACGTCCGCATCGTGATGGCGCCGGAAGAAGGGATCTCATTCTTCGGCGGCGATCCGGACAACTTCACCTATCCGCGCTACGACCTCGATCTCACGCTGCTCCGCGTCTACGAGAACGGCCAGCCGATGAAGACCGAGCACTATCTGAGATGGAATTCGAACGGCGCGAAGGAAGGTGACCTCACGTTCGTTGTGGGGAATCCCGGGAGCACGGGCCGGCTTCTCACGATTGCGCAGATGGAGTACCTGCGCGACGTGCAGTACCCGGCGACGCTGGCCAATTACAAATCGCAGATCGCGCTCTACAAGGAGTTTGCCGCGCAGAGCGAGGCCAACAAGCGCAAGTACGAGAACGCGATCTTCAGCCTCGAGAATTCCCAGAAGGCGACGAAGGGCTACAACGCCGGTCTTGTCGATCCCGCGATCATGGCGCGGAAGGCGGCGTTCGAGAAGGATTTCCGCTCACGGATCATGGCCAAGCCCGACCTGGCCGCGAAGTACGGCCGGGCGTGGGACAACATCTCGATGGCGCAGAAGGAGCTCGCGAGTATCGCCGTGCTGCAGCAGTTCCAGGGATTCGGGGGTGGGTCGAATCTGCTGAATCTGGCGGCGGGCCTCGTGCGGATCCCGGAACAGGAAAAGCTGCCAGACTCGCTCCGGCTGTCGCAGTATCGAGCGCAGGGCATGAATCGCATGAAGACCCAGGTGGGGCAGAACATTCAGATCGACCCCGAGATGGAGAAGCGGTTGCTGGCGATGCAGCTCACAATGGCGCAGAAGGCGCTTCCCGCCGACGATCCATTCCTGGCGGCTGCACTCGGTGGCCGGAGCCCCGAGGTTGTGGCTGAAGCGCTCGTGAACGGCACGAAGCTGGGGTCGGCCGAGGCGCGCAAGGCGCTACTCGATGGCGGCGCCGCGGCCGTGCTCGCGAGTACCGATCCGATGATTGTGCTGGCTCGCAAAGTGAACCCGATGGCGACCAGGCACGCGATGCGCGCGCTGCGGCTCAACACCACCATCAGCGCAAACGTCGAGTTGGTCGGACAGGCGATATATGCGGCGTACGGTGAGAGCCTGCCTCCGGACGCGACGTTCACGCTCCGCATCAGCGACGGCCTGGTGCAGGGCTTCCCGTACAACGGGACGATCGCACCGTACAAGACGAGTTTCTACGGTTTGTTCGCGCGGAGTGCGGAGTTCGACGACCAGCCACCGTTCAAGCTCCCGGCGCGCTGGCAGGCAGCGCGAACCACTGTCGACATGACGACCCCGATGGACTTCGTGCTCACGGGCGACATCATTGGCGGCAACTCCGGCAGTCCTGTGATCAACCGCGCCGGCGAAGTGGTCGGACTGATCTTCGACGGCAACATCGAGATGCTGCCGAATCGGTTCATCTTCACCGACGAAGTGTCGCGATCCGTCGCCGTGCACACCAAGGGGATCGTCGAGGCGCTTCGCAAAGTGTACGGCGCAGCGAGATTGGCCGACGAGGTGGAAGCAGCGGGAGCGAAGAAATAGAACGAGCGAAACCACCCCTTGCTCGTTCAAAAATGAGTTGGTGAGACCACGTTCGCAGCTGCACCAGGCCCTCGCAAAGTCCCGCTTGTGATCGATCGTGACGCAAAGCACCTCTCTCTCGTTCCGCTCTTCCGCTAGCTTGACGTCGTGACTCGTACGCCCGCTTCGCTCGCGCGCCCCCGCGAGGGCATCGACCGCCCGCTCCGCGCGTCGGGCGACATCCACCGCGTCTCCTACGCTCTGCCCGAGCACCTGGCCGAGTGGCAGCTGCCTCCCGGCTGGAATTGGGGATCCGAAGGGCTCTGGCATCAGTACCGCCATCATCAGGAAGTGGTCGACGCACTGGGGCGCTCGCTGTCGCTCGTGACCGCGCCAGCGGCCGAACACGCCGCGTGGCTCAAGGCGGAGGCAAGGGCACTCGCGCATCGCAATCATCCCGCGGTTCCGACGACCTATCATTATTGGGCGTCGTACGCCGAGAGCCATCGCGGACCCGGCTATCTGCGCCGGTGGATCGCCGGCGAAACGGTGGGCGCGCGTCTGTCGCGCGCCGGCGCCGAGGACGTGCCCGCGGTGCTTCGCGTCATGCGGGAGATCGGGTCCACGCTCTCCTATCTGCATGACGCCGGCAGCGTGCATGGCGCGCTCAGCGTGCACAACGTGTGGACCACTCCAATGGGCCGGCTCTGGCTGCTCGGGTGGCAGTGGGCGGTTCCTCTCGCCGTCATTCCCGACGATCTCTCGCCGGATGCGACAGGTATGCCGCTGCCGCCCGAATGGGGCGACGGATGGCTTCCCTCGCCGCTGAGCGACCAGTGGCAGCTCGGTGCACTCTGCTTCCACGCACTCACCGGCGAGCCGCCACCGTGCGACGACGTTCCGCCCGTGTCGCTCGTTCGCCCCGACGTGCCGACGACGGTTTCCAACGTGCTCGATCGGGCGCTGCAGCACGATCCCGCCGAGCGATTCGGTTCGGTTGGCGCGATGGTGCGCGCGATGGATCGCGTGCTGGGCAGCCGCACCGTGCTCACCCTGAGCGGCGAGACGACCGCGGCGTCTCGCGAGTCCCCCGAAGTCCGGCTTCGGTGGGCACTCGCCGACGACTATGAAGTACTCGCGCCGCTCGGAGCCGGGACCTTCGGCTCGGTGTGGCGCGTCCGCGACCTCTCGCTCGGCCGCGAGGTGGCGCTGAAGCTGCTGCACCAGCACGTCGCGCGCGACGAGCGTGCAGTCGGCCGCTTCCGGCGCGAGGCGCGTCTCGCCGCGCAGCTCGCGCATCCCGCCATCGTTCCGATTTACGATTGGGATAGTCGCGGCGACGTCGCCTGGTACACGATGGAATTGGCGGAGGGCGGCTCGGTCGCCGATCTCGTGGCACAGGCGGGCGCGCGCACGCTCGCGGAGATCGCGCCGCAGATCGACAGCGTGCTCAGCGGGCTGGCTGCCGCGCATGCGGTGGGGATCGTGCACCGCGATCTCAAGCCCGAGAACATTCTGATCGACCGCTACCGCCGCTGGCGCATCGCGGACTTCGGCATCGCCAACCCCGCCGGCGAGGAGACCACGGGCGCGTCGGGTACGCCGGCCTTCTCTCCGCCCGAGCAGCTACTCGGCGAGCCGCAGGAGGCCGCCGCAGACTGCTTCTCGCTCGCGGCGATCGCGGCGTTCGTGCTCACCGGCGCGCCGCCCTTCGGGGAGAGCGACAGCAAAGTCATCCTGGCTCGCGAGCTCGCCGGCCAGCTCGACATCTCCAGATACGCGCCGGAAATCGGGGAGTGGCTCCAGCGCGGGCTCGCCGCTCATGCCGATGACCGTTTTCCCGACGCTGCCTCGATGCAGGAGCAGTGGCGGACGGCGGCCGGAGTGGTGCTCGAGCGCGAACGCCGCGTGCCTTGGTGGAAGCGACTCTTCGGCAGCGAAGAGGGTGTGGAGGGCTGGTGGCGCGAGGAAGGTGTGGTCGGGGAGTGACTCATCACATGACGTTTGCGTCGATCAATCCCGCCACCGGCGAAACGCTCGCCGAGTTCTCCGAGCTCACCGACGCCGAGCTCGAGGCACGTCTCGCGCGCGCCGCCGACGCGGTTCTGCGGTGGCGCTTCACGGCGATCGAGGAGCGTGTCGCCGTCGTTGCCCGTCTCGGCGGGCTCCTCGAGGAAGACAAGGAGCGACTCGGCCGCATCATGACGCTCGAGATGGGGAAACCCATCCGCGCGGCCGTCGAAGAGGCGGCGAAGTGCGCCATGGTGTGTCGCTTCTACGCCGAGCATGGGCCGAGCTTCATCGCCGATGAGATCGTTGCGGGCAAGGATCATCGATCCTTCGTTGCGTACGAGCCACTTGGCGTCGTGCTGGCCGTGATGCCATGGAACTTTCCCTTCTGGCAGGTCGTGCGCTTTCTCGCGCCCGCGCTCGTCGCGGGAAATGTCGGGCTGCTCAAGCACGCGTCCAACGTGCCGCAATGCGCGTTGGAACTGGAGTCGCTCGTCCGCCGCGCCGGCGCGCCCGATGGCGTCTTCCAGACGCTTCTCGTCGGCAGCGCCGCAGTGTCCAGCATCATCGCCGACCCTCGCGTCGCGGCGGTGACGCTTACCGGCAGCGAAGGAGCGGGGCGCAGCGTCGCCGCGGCGGCTGGCCAATCATTGAAGAAGACGGTGCTCGAGTTGGGCGGTAGCGACCCGTTCATCGTCATGCCGAGCGCGGATCTGCCGCTCGCCATCCAGACGGCGGTGAAGGCGCGGACGATCAACAACGGCCAGAGCTGCATCGCCGCGAAGCGATTCATCGTGCATCGCGACATCGCTGAGCGCTTTCTCGATGGCTTCGCGAAGGGGATGGAAGCGCTGCGCGTTGGCGATCCGCTCGACGCCACGACGCAGCTCGGCCCCCTCGCGTCGGTGAAACTCGCGAACGAGCTCGACGCGCAGGTCACGAAGTCCGTGCAGATGGGTGCGCGACTCGTGTGCGGCGGCCGTCGCGACGACCCGAACTCCGCATTCTTTCCCGCCACCGTTCTCACCGATATCCCAATCGACGCGCCAGCCTACCGGGATGAGCTCTTCGGTCCGGTCGGGTGCGTCTTCGTCGCGCGTGATGCCGCCGACGCGATTCGCATCGCGAACGACACGCGATTCGGTCTTGCGGCGAGCGTCTGGAGCAACGACCCCGCCGAACAGGACCGTTTCGCCCGAGAGATCGACGCCGGGAGCGTCTTCGTGAACGACATGGTCGTGTCCGATCCGCGCTTTCCCTTCGGCGGCGTGAAGTCGTCGGGCTACGGTCGCGAGCTGAGCGACATCGGGCTGCGCGAGTTCACGAACATCAAGACGGTGCGGATCCGGCAAGCGCGGGGAGCGCACGGCGGGAATACGGAGTAATGGCAGGGCCACTCAGCTCGCCACTCGCAACTCCACCCGGACCGTCGTTCCCTTCCCGCTCCCGCTCTCGATCGCGACCTCCCCGCCCCAGCTCTCCACCATCCTCCGCGTGATCGCGAGCCCGAGCCCACTGCCGCTCGTCCTCGTCGAAAAATGTGGCTCGAAGATCTTCGGCAGCACGTCCTCGGCGATGCCGCTGCCATCATCCTCGACGTCGATCCGCACTCGCCCGGAACCGTCTTCGCGCGCAACCTTGTACACGGTCGCCGTCACGGTGCGCGCATCGGCGAGACGCGCATTCTCGAACAAATTGAGCAGCACCTCGCGCAGCTCGTCCGGCCGAGCGAGAGCCGGGGGCACCTCGCCCTCCACACGGCAGCGCCAGTCGATCTGTCCGTCGCCAAGTGTCTCCAGCGCGACGACGTCCTGCACGATCGCGGCAACGCCGGTCGGTATCGCGGGCGACCGTTCTTCCGGCGCGCCGCCGTAACGGCTGAACGCGCGAGCGATCTCGTCGAGCCGATCGATCTCAGTGAGAATGCGCGAGACATTCTGTTCGAGCACCGTGTCGAATTCCGGCCGCCCGTATGCACGGCGCAGATGCTGCACGCCCAGGCGAATCGGCGTGAGTGGATTCTTGATCTCGTGCGCGACCTGTCGCGCCATCTCGCCCCACGCGAGCACACGCTGTGCGCGCGCCAGCTCAGTCACGTCATCCAGCGTGAGCACGGCGCCGCCGCGTTCGAGTCGCGTGAGCTGGCCGCGCAGCGTTCGTCCGTTGCGTTCGATCTCGAAGCCGCCGGCCTCCTGACCACTTCGCAGAAAGCCCGCGACCCGCGCCGCCACCGCCGGCACCCGCAGGTCCCTCACCAGCTCGCCCGGCGCAGGGACCTCGCCGAGCAGCGCCTCGGCGCGCGGGTTCGCGAGAATCACTCTGCCTGCCTCATCGACGGCGATGACACCGCTCGCAACGGTGCGCAGCACGGCATCGGTACGCCGCTGCGCCTCCACGAGCGCCGCACGACTCTCGCCGAGATCGTGCGCCATTGCGCGGAAGGCGCTGAAGACGGGGAGAAATTCGCTCACCGCATTCGCATCGAGCGGGAGCACGCTCTCACCGCGCGCGACCGCACGCGCCGCTTCGCGCAACGCGGCGATGGGCCGAGCAAGCTGGCGCGCGGCGCCGGCGCTCAACCAGAGCGCCGCCGCCGCGCCGAGCGCCGTCGCGAAGAGCACCAGCACTCCGAGATCGCGACGGCGTCGCTCGAGCAGCACATCGTCCACGCGTGCCGGAGCGGCGAGCACGATCGCTCCCCGGGATCCCGGTAGCACACGATAGCCGAGCATCCCCGTCGCTCCGCCGAGCGGCTCAGGCATCGTCGCACTCACCTCTTCGCCAACGTTGATCGCGAGCGCGACATCGGGTCGAAGCAGATGGCCCATCGGCGCGAGGTCAGCGAATGTCGAATCGCTCGCCGCCACGAGAACACCCGACCGATACACCAGCAGCTTCGTGTCCAGTCGCCGCGCCTCATCATGCAGCACGTTCGGCTGTGTGGGATCTCCAGCGAAGGCGCGCATCGTCTCCGTGACCAGGAGCCGGCGCGACGCCTGCGCGTCGTCGACGAGCTGATGCCACGACCAAAAAGCGAACGCCGCCGCCGGAACGAGAAAAAAGAGGAAGAGCGCGATCGAAAGTCGAGCGCGATAGCTGCGAATGTTGCGGCGCTGCAGTCGCAGCCATCTGCCGACGCGTCCATCGGCGAGCGCGCCCACCAGCCAGACCAGCGCGACGACGCCGAGGTCCACGAGAACGAGCAATCCGCCGCGTGGAATGAGCGTATCGAGCCCGCGCAGATCAACTTCGACGTGCGCACGCGTCGGGCCATTCCGCCCGAGCAACGGCCAATCGCCGTGCAGCTCGGTGCCGACGCGCCGCCAGCGAATCGCGTCACGCTGCTCCAGAGAATCTCCCAGGACCTGCACGCTGTACAACGGCTCGTTGCTCGCCGAAGCCGCAAGCCCGTACCATCGTGCGTACGCATCGCTGCCGATCAGGCGAGTTCTCGGCGCAACGATAATCGTGGCGGCGCCACCGATCATCGGCACGGCAATTACGCGAACGCCGTAGACGCCAGCATTCGTCGCAATCTCCACAGATTTGTCCTGTGCCTGCGCCGCGACCGCGGCCATCCCCACCGTATCGAACGCCACACTGAAGGGCGCCGATCCGAACACGGCGAGGAGCCGCGGTCCCTGCCAGGCCATTAGCGCAACCGGGTAGCCGGACGACGCGAGATCCGACGTGACGTACCGCTCCAGCAGCTCCTGGGGGGTTCGCGGAAGCCCCTTGCCCTGCATGCGCGCCGCGAGCCGCTCGCCGAGCGTGATGGCGTAGGCGTCCGGTGCGTTCAGGCCGCGCACATCGCGCTCGGCCAGTTCCACGCGGCCACGCGACGCGCGGCCCCACACCACGGTCGTCGCTGCGAGCGCCGCGACGGTCGCGCACGAGAGGAGCGATCGACGAGACCGGCGCGCGAGTACGACCGCCGCAACCGCGATCGCCCAGAGGACGGTGTACCACTGCGGCCACTGTCCCGGCGCTTGCCACACCAGCGGAGCGAGAATGGCGGCGAGCAGTGCGAGCGCAGGCCCACCCCAGATTGGCGCGCCGCGCCGGCCACCGAGCGCGCGCCGGCCCGCCCAACCTGCAAGGACGAGGAGCGCCGTCGCCGCCAGACAGAGCGGCACATTCCAGATGAGCCAGAGCGATCCGCTCGCACCTTCGGCCGGCGGCCTGATTCCTCCAGCCAGCGCACGCACCGCGAAGGGACCGGTGGCTATCGTCAGTGCGGCAACTGCCACGGCCAGCACGCGCGGCATCCGCTCACCGATGCGGCGCTTGGCCAACAGCACGAGAAGCAGCAGCGTCGCCGAAGTGAGCCCGAGCGCGGCGGCATTCGCCGTGTACGCGTGGCCCGCGTCGAGGAAATAGACCGATGCGTCGAACAACCGGGATCGCGTGGAGAACTCGCTGAGCCGGATCACGGCGAGGCATCGCAGCACCACGAGCGCGCCGCCAACGATCGACAGCACGCCCCCGTCGCGGCGAGCGACGGCCACGAGGAATGCCACGAGCGCGAGGAGCAGCGCGATGCCCGCGCGCACGCGGGATCGCTCCAGCAAGCGGAATCGTACCTCTTCCTCCGACGGCACGAGCGCGCGCGCCAGGAAGAGCGGCCGGCTGCCATCCACGTAGCGCAGCTCATCGTCGCGCGCGCTATCCGTTGGAGGGACGATGGCGAATCCCTCCGCGACCTCACCGCTCGCGAGCCGCTGAGCCAATCCTCGCGTGAGATGGTCGGCCGGAGAATATGCGTACAGCAGCGACGCCGCGATCGTGCGAACAGGTCCGCTGTCGTCCACGACGTAGAGCGTCAGACCGAATGGGGTCTGCACCACGCCGCTCGACGCGCCGAGCTGGCGTGGATCGGCATGCAGCGTGCCTGCCCACGCACGCAGCGAGTCCCCATGGAAGACGAGGGTGGCGCGGTGCTCGGTGTCTCGGAGGTCGTGTTCGAGCGATGCCTTGGCTGCGGCCGGTTCCGAAGGCACCGCACGAGCGCGCCGCGCGATGTCTCGCAGCGCGCGCAGCTCCTCGTCGACGCGATGCTTCAGCCGAACTCGCTGTGCGGCGGCTTCCGCGCTTCCCACTTCGGTCGGGGCGCGGGAAAAGCGCGCGAACCGCCACTGTGCGCGGCCGCCCACCGCGCTCACGATGGCGAGCGAGCCGACAGCGACCGCGAGCGACAACCGGCCCGAGGCCGGCGCATACCGGTACAGTGCGACAGCGCCGGCCGCGGTGGCAATCAGGCAGCCCGCGAGATAACCTACGCGTGGCTCGGCGAGCCAACCGCTCGCGGCGAGTAGCGCAACGGCGATGGCCGCCGGCGCGAGTAGCGCGCGCGCACCCGCAGTCGGCAGGAACCGCTTCTCCGTGTCGTTCAGAATGACCTACCCCGCGCTCGAGACAGGCAAAACACCGGCGTCAGACACGCTTACGCCGCGCCGCATCAAGGAGATGCGCCCCGACGAGATCGCCGAGACGCTCGCACACGACGCGCGGCTGATCGTTCCCGTGGGAACCTGTGAACAACACGGCCGCCATCTGCCTCTCGGCGTGGACACCCTCATCGCCGAGCATCTGTGCGACGATCTGTCGGCGGAGTTCAAGGTACTTCGCGCGCCAACCATCGAGTACGGCGTCAACGTCGACACCGAGCGCGGGTTTCCTGGAAACGCGTCGGTCCGCAAGAAGACGTTGCACCGAATGCTCAATGACCTGCTCGACACGTGGGAGTCCACCGGGGTGAAGGAATTCATTCTACTCACGGCGCACGAGCATGATCCACATCAGGAGGCGCTGGCTACGGTCATTACCACGAAGGCCAGAGTGCGGGTGGTGGATATCTTCGCCATGGACCTCCAGCCCTTCCTCGAGGGCCAGTCCGAGCCGATGCACGGCGACGAGGTGGATACTTCACTGATGTTGTATCTCGCACCCCACCTCGTGCGGATGGACCTGGCCGAGGACTATATGATGTCGCGCGACGAGCTCCGGCGATACCGCCGCGGCTGGCTCCGCATTCCGCAGGGCAGCTCCGGGTCCATCGGCCGCCCGTCGCTCGCCACGGCCGCCAAGGGTGCCGCGATCTACGCGCACATCCGTGAAAAAGTGCGCGCGCGAGTGTTCATTGCGCCGGGCCCGGACGACACCGCCTGAGGCGGTGACGGGTCTGATTGTCTGACTAGCCTCTTGAAACCTCCGCGCCATAGTCCCGTACGGCACGGTGACCTCAACACACAGGAATTTCCCTCCAATGCGTACTTTGGTGTTCGCGCTCGCCGTTGCCGCCGTTGCCCCAGTCGCTGGAGCCCAGAGCGGTACGGCCCCCACCAGCGCAGTGCTCACCCTGGACGACGCCATCACGCTCGCCCGGCGCAACAACCCCGTGTACCTCTCGCAATCCAGCGCGCGCCGCACGGCAGATGCCGCGATTCGGAGCGCGAAAGGCGCCCTGCTGCCATCCGCTGACGCCTCGTTCAGCGGCCGCTACCAGCAGGCCGGCCAGCAGGTCTTCAGCGGCCAGTCGTTCAGCAACAGCTCGGCCACGCTCCAGTCCGGCTACAACATCGGTCTGAACTATCGCGTCAACAAATCGACCTTTCTCACGCCCAGGGCCGCCCAGG
>DATCGM010000052.1:0-13228 GCA_036508915.1 Gemmatimonadaceae bacterium | reverse complement strand
CTCGATGCCGGCGGCGTGTGGGCCGGCGCCGCGTACGGGGGCACGTCCCGCGACAATCTCGCGAGCCACTCGACGGCGCTCGACATCGGCGCCTGGTGGCGCTCGGGAGATTTCGAGGCGACGGCGTCTGTCGGTCGCGTGCGTTCCGAAGACTTCTCGCTGCTCGAGGCCGCGAGAGTCTTTCTGCCGAACGGCGCGGCGGCGTACGACCTCACCGATGTCGCGACGGAACTCCGGTACGAGCACGGCGCGCTCCTGCTCGACGCGACCGGGGCGCTCCGGAACGGCGCGCGCACGACCGCGGCGAGCCAGTCGTCCCTGTACTTCACGGCGGTCTGGACGTTCTCGCCGCGGTACTCGTTCGCGGTGGGGACGGGCCGGCAGCTCGCAGATCCGGTTCGCGGCGTGCCGGACATGCAGATCACGAGCGCGGCGATCCGCATCGCGCTGGTGCCCCTGCGGGTCACCGGTTCGGCGAACTCGGCGCGCGGGGCTTCGTTCGCGACCCTGACGCCGAAATCGAGCGGCGCACTGCTGATCGTGCGAATCGTCGCGGACGACTCGTCAGGGGTCGAGCTGGCGGGGACGTTCTCGGACTGGAAGCCGGTGCCGCTCACGCGAACGAGCGAGGGATGGGAGGCCGAGATCGCGCTGCCCCCCGGTCGCCACCGCGTGGCAGTCCGCATCAACGGCGGCCCCTGGCAGGCGCCCCGCGGGACGGCCCGCGTGAGGGATGAATACGGAGGCGAGGCGGGCCTGATCGTCGTTCCCTGAGACACCGCCGACTGGCCGCGGACGGGCGAACAACCCTATAGTTCATGAATCCCCACATCGGATCCGCTCATGACGACCCGTAGAAATTTCGTTCGCGGCCTGGCCGGCGCGAGCATCGCGCTCCCTGTCATGCGCCAAGATGCGTTCGGACAGCTCTTCAAGGCCAACGCGATCGCGGGCGACCGGCTGGCGGGCGCGATCGCGGACGACGAGGCGTACTGGAGCCAGATCCAGCGCGCGTTCGACACCGACCGCACGATGATCAACCTCAACAATGGCGGCATCTCGCCGTGCCCGACGCACGTGCTCGACCAGCTCATTCGCGACCAGCACTTCGTGAACGAGCTGCCCGTCGAGAACATGTGGCGCACCCTGGAACCGCGGATGGAGAGCACGCGCCGCGACCTCGCGAAGGATTTCGGCTGCGATCCGGAGGAGATGGCGGTGGTGCGCAACGCGAGCGAGGCGAACGAGATCGTGATCTTCGGCATGGACCTCAAGCGCGGCGACGAAGTCCTCTCGACGAACCAGAACTATCCGCGCATGATCACCTCGTGGCAGCAACGCGTGCGCCGTGAGGGGATCGTGTTCAAGCAGATTTCGTTCAAGGTGCCGCCGCCGTCCGACGCATATCTCGTCGACCAGTTCCGCCAGGCGATCACGCCTCGGACGAAAGTCATCGAGGTGACGCACATCACGAACCTCACCGGCCAGATCATGCCGGTGCGCGACATCGTGCGCATGGCGCGTCCGCTGGGCATCCAGGTGCTCGTCGACGGCGCGCACGCTTTCAATCACTTCCCGTTCAAGCGCGACGACCTCGAGTGCGACTATTACGGCGTCTCGCTGCACAAGTGGACGCTCGCGCCGATCGGCACCGGATTTCTCTATGTGCGAAAGGAGAGGATCCCGGAAATCTGGTCGCTCATGGGATCGGACGATTCGCTCAAGGACAACATCCGGAAGTTCGAGCAGATCGGCACGCACCCGCAGGCGAACTTCAACGCGGTGAGCACGGCGCTGGCGTTCAGCCGGGGCATCGGCCCCGACAAGAAGATCGCTCGCCTCCGCTACCTGCGTGACCGCTGGGCGAACCGCCTGCTCTCCGCGAGCGATCGCGTGAAAGTCCTCACGCCGCTCGGCCCGGACAAGAGCGGCGCGATCTGCCTGTTCAACGTGGACGGCCTCGACTTCGGCAAGCTCGGCGGCTGGCTGTACAACAACTACCGGATCGTGACGACGCCCATCGGGCACGCCGAGTTCAACGGCATCCGCATCACGCCGAACGTGTACAACACGCTCGACGAGATCGACACGTTCTCGGACGCGGTGCTGAAGGCGATCAAGACGGGCATCGCGTAGACGAATGGCGGCGAAGAAGCGGGCTGCGAAAGCCGTGCCGACGACGGTCCCGAAGTCGGCGCCGTACTCGGAGGGGAAGTGGGCCGAGGCGTTCGCGCCGCGCAAGCCGGGCGAGAAGCGATACTGGCTGGTGAAGTCGGAGCCGGGCGTTTTTTCGTTCGATGATTTATTGCGCGCGCCGAACCGCACGACGTACTGGGACGGCGTGCGCAATTTCGCCGCGCGGAATTTCCTGCGCGACGGGATGAGGCTCGGCGACCGCGTGTTCTTCTATCACTCGATGGCCGACGCGCAGGTGATCGCCGGGATCTGCGAAGTCGTGCGCGAGGGTTACGCCGACTTCACGGCGCTGGATCCGAAGCACGAGCACTTCGATGAAGAATCGAATCCGGACGCGCCGACCTGGTTCATGGTCGACGTTCGCGCGGTCGCGCAGTTCACCAGGCCGGTGACGCTCCCGGAGATCAAGGCGCGCAAGGAACTTGCCGACATGGCGCTGATTCGCATCGGTCGTCTGTCGGTGACGCCGGTGAAACCTGCCGAGTGGGAGACGATCGTGGAGATGGCGCGCTAGGAGGAACTCATCGTGCGTTCGAGCTCCGCGCCGAGTTTCTCGATCCCCTCCGCCAGCGCCTCGAAGTCCGCCCACACGCTGCGATGATTCGAGCACGCCACTCGCAGGACATAGCGCCCCGCAATGCGCGATCCGCTCGGGATCCCGAGCCCGGTCTCCTGAATCCTCAGCAGCAGCTCCTTGTTGAGCGCGTCCTGCTGTTCGGGTGACATCGACGGCGGCGCGACGCGGAAACAGACGATGTTCAGCGACACCGGCGCGCTGAGCACGACGTCCGGAACCTTCACTATGCGAGCCGCGAACCGCCGCGCCTGTTCCACGTTCTGCTCGATCACGCGCGCGAACTTGTCCACGCCCTCCGCCTTGAGCGAGAGCCACACCTTCAGCGCCTTGAAGTTTCGCGTGAGCTCCACACCGCGGTCGGCAAACGGCAGCCCGCCCGCGATCACGCCGCGCCCTTCATCGGTGAGATAACTCGGCGTCACCGAGAACGTCGCTTCGTGCATCGCGCGATCGCGAACGAGCACGCACGCGATCTCGTACGGCAGGTACATCCACTTGTGGAGGTCGAACGCAAGCGAGTCGGCGCGCTCGATTCCCTTGAGCGCAGGCGCGAGGGCGGGGACGAGCCGCGCGAGCGCGCCGAACGCACCGTCGACGTGGAACCAGAGATTCTCCGCGGCGCAAAGATCGGCGAGCGCGTCGAGGTCGTCGGTCGCGCCGCTGTTCACGGTGCCCGCCGTTCCGATCACGCAGATCGGGCGGACGCCCGCGAGGCGGTCGGCGGCGATCATGTCGCGCAATGCGTCGATGCGGACGCGGAACTCGCCGTCGACGGGCACGCGCCGGAGCGAGGCGTTCCCCATGCCGAACAGCTCAACGGCCTTCTGCGCCCAGCTATGGACCTCGTTCGACGCGTAGACCGTCAGCCGCTCCTCCGCGCCGAGCATGCCGAGTTCGCGCACGTTGAACCCGGCGCGCGCATGACGCGCGACCGCGAGCCCGAGCACATTCGCCATCGTGCCGCCGCTCACCAGCACGCCGCTCGAGTCACGCGGGAATCCCATCAGTTCGGCGAGCCAGGCGATCACCTGAAGTTCGACGAGCTTCGGCGCCTGGTCGAGTCCGGCGCAATGCGGGTTCATCCCGGCGGCGAGCATGTCGGCCATCATGCCGAGCGGCGTGCCGTTCCCCTGAATCCAGCCCCAGAAGCGGGGATGCCGGTTTCCGTTCGCGAAAGGAAGCACGTTCGTGACGAAATCGTCGTATGCGCGCTCGGCGGACTGCGGCGCGCGCGGGAGTGCCTCGGACGAGATCGCGTTACGGACGGTCGCAGGCATGGGCTGCCAGGGCGCGCGGTCGCCGAGGGTCTGGAGAAAATCCAGAGAGTCGTCCACCATCCGGTGGGCGAGGGCGCGAAAGGCGGACCAGTCGGCGGGGTCAAGCGATTCTTCGGTCATCGAAGGCGGAGGGCAAAAGTCGGACAGCGAATGGCAGAAAACCTGACGGGGCGGCCATCCCACAGAGTGTGGAATACTACTAGCTTTCCATGGTATTACGTCGAATCGGGAGCGCAACGCGACCGTCCTTCGGCAAACTCCTAGGAGCAATCGGAAACGAACCATGCCTGGTACGAAAGAGATTCCCTCCACCGGCGACCATCTCGAGATCAAGGACTCGCGCACCGGCAAGTCCTATACGGTCCAGATCACCGACGACACGATTCGCACGGCTGATCTCAAGCAGATCAAGGTCAACGCCGACGACTTCGGAATTATGGGTTACGACCCGGCGTTCATGAACACGGCGTCGTGCCGCAGCGCGATCACCTTCATCGACGGCGACAAGGGCATCCTGCGGTATCGCGGATATCCGATCGACCAGCTCGCCGGGAAGGCGGATTTTCTCGAGGTTGCGTGGCTGCTTCGTCACGGTGAGCTGCCGACGCAGGCCGAGTACGACCAATGGGTGCAGGACGTCACGTACCACACGTACGTGCACGAGAACATCAAGCACTTCATGGAAGGGTTCCGCTACGACGCGCATCCGATGTCGATGCTGTGCGCCTCGGTGGCGGCGCTCAGCTCGTTCTATCCCACGTCGAAGGACATCTTCGACGAGCATGAGCGCGACATCGCGTTCGTGCGCCTCATCGCGAAGCTCCCGACGCTCGCGGCGTTCGCATACCGTCACGTGAAGGGGATGCCGTACGTCTACCCCGACAACTCGCTGCCGTACGCCGAGAATTTCCTCTCGATGATCGCGCGGATGTCGGAGCCGAAGTACGAGGCGCATCCGGTGTATGCGCGGGCGATCGACATCCTGTTCATCCTGCATGCCGACCACGAGCAGAACTGCTCGACGAACGCGGTGCGCGCGGTAGGTTCGTCGCACGTCGATCCGTACTCGGCGGTCGCGGCCGGCATCGCGGCGCTCTACGGCCCGTTGCACGGTGGCGCGAACGAGGCGGTGCTGCGGATGCTCCAGGAGATCGGCCATGTGAAGAACATTCCGGCGTTCATCGCCGACGTGAAGAGCGGGAAGGGCGAGAAGCGGCTGATGGGCTTCGGCCATCGCGTGTACAAGAGCTACGACCCGCGCGCGAAGATCGTGAAGGCGCTGTGCGACGACGTGCTCAAGGTCGCCGGAATGTCCCACGACATGGAGATCGCGCTCGAACTCGAGCGGATAGCGCTGAGCGACGAGTACTTCATCTCCAGGAAGCTCTACCCGAACGTCGATTTCTATACGGGGCTGATCTATCGGGCGATGCATTTCCCGACGGACTACTTCACCGTGCTGTTCGCCATCGCGCGCACCGCCGGCTGGCTCTCGCAGTGGGAAGAGATGCTGTTGGACAAGGAGCAGAAGATCGCGCGTCCGCGGCAGATCTATACGGGGCATGCGGAGCGGCCGTACAAGCCGACCCTCGACTACAAGCACAAGATTACAAAATAGTTCTGAGAGTTGAGTTGGATTCGGGATTCGGAATTTCGATCCGATCCGCAGTGCGGAAGAGGAATGCGGAATGCGGGACCGAGTGATGAGAGGCGAGAATTCGCACCTCACGACTTGGCCCCGCATTCCGCATTCGACTCGCCACTCACCTCTCACTCCGCGCTCTTGCACATCCTCGCGAGCGGACATTCATCGCAACGCTTGAGCCGAGCCGTGCAGACCAGCGCCCCGAGTTCCATCAGCGCCTGATTCTGCGTCCACGCCGTCTTCCCGGTCCGCGGCAGCGTCTGTTCGGCGATCACCCAGAGCTTCTTCAAATCCCGCGGCCGCTTGGGATTCAACTTCGGCGCGAACACGCGCGATAACACCCGCGCCACGTTGGTGTCCACGAGCGCCGCTCGTTTTTCATACGCGAAGCTCGCAACCGCCCCCGCCGTGTATGCCCCGATCCCCGGCAGCTTGCGCAACTCAGTCGGTTCCGATGGCAGCGCGCCCGGTCCGCCTTCGCGAGTCACGTGCCGCGCCAGCTTGTGCAGGTTTCGCGCCCGTGCGTAGTACCCGAGTCCTTCCCACGATTCCATCACGCGCTTCGGGCGCGCGTCCGCGAGGTGCTGCATCGTCGGGAATCGTTCGATGAACCGCGCATAGAACTCGAGCACGCGCGAGACCTGCGTCTGCTGGAGCATCAGCTCGGAGACGAGCACTCGGTACGGATCGCGCGTCTTCCGCCACGGCAGGTCGCGATGATTGCGGCGGTACCAGGCGCGCAGCCGGCGACCGAACGCCGCGCGCGCGGCGGGGGCGATGGGTTTCAATGGCATCTGGCGAGAGAAGCTAACGACAGCCGGGCGCGGAGGAGCGCACTCCGCGTATGTTTCCCGCATGGGCGCCTTCACCCACATCAGTCCGAGTCTGCTCCTCGAGGGATCCGCCGTCATCGTCACCGCGCTCTCGGCGATGATCACGGCGGCGAAGAAGGAGATGGACTTCGTCGGCGTGTATGCGCTGGCGCTCGTGACCTCGTTCGGCGGCGGCACGATTCGCGACCTGCTGCTCGACCGCCGGCCGTTTTTCTGGGTCGAGCGCTGGGAATACCTTGTGATCGTGCTCGCGCTCTGCGTGCCGTTCGTGTACAGCCGGCGCCTTTACGTGTGGAGCAGCACTCTCGTCGCGCGGGCAGACATCATCGACGCGCTCGGGCTCGGATTCTTCACCATCTCGGGAACCGCGCTCGCGGCGAAGGCCGGCATGCCGGCGATCATCTGCGCGCTGCTGGGGGTCGTCACCGGGACCGGCGGCGGCGTGATGCGTGATCTGATCATCATCGAGATTCCGGCGCTGTTCAAGCACGGGACGCTGCATGCGACGGCAGCACTCGCGGGGGCCGCCGCGTACCTCGCGCTGCGCGCGCTTGGAGCGAACGAAGCGGTATGCGTCGGCGCCTCCGTGCTCGTGATCGTCGCGCTGCGGCTCACCGCGCTCTGGGGCGGCGCCGCGCTGCCGCGGCCGCACTGGCTCGACACGGGACGGTGGAGGGTGCCGTGAGCCAAACGGCGACGAGTGACGAGTGAGCGGCGATCTGGCGAAGTGTGACGCGCGAGGCGTGAGGGGACCAGCGTTTGTCTACTTCGGAGTCCAGTTTGTCGTGGCCGAGAACAGCCCGCCGTCGACGATGATCGCGCGCGCAACGACGATGCCGAACACGAGGCTCAGCGCGCCGGCCGCGAACCGGATTCCGCGCTGCAGCCGCACCACGCGGTCGGCCGCGTACACCGACGGCACCGCCAGCATCGCCGTGATCAGCGTCATCCCCGCGATCGTGCCGACGCCGAAGATGAACAGGTACGCGAGCGCGTACGCGGTCTCCGGAATCGCGGCGAGCACCAGCAGCGCCGCGGCCGCCGAGCCCGCGAGGCCGTGCACGATGCCGATCACGACCGGCCGGATCCCGTTGAATCGCGCCGGAACGTCGTGCGAGTGCGGTGCGGCCGGACCCGAGGGACGGAGATTGCTGAATCCGAGCAAGATCAGCATCAATGCCACGCCGAACTCGAGCGCCAGCCCGACACGCGGCGGCATCGCGATGCGGAACACCACGAGCGCGCCGCCCACGAGGAACACCGTCAGCGAGTGGCCGATGCCCCAAAGGCCGCCGATCCACGCGGCGCGGCGAAAGCTGCGCTCGCGCGAGACGATCGTCGTGATCGCGACGACGTGGTCGGCGTCGGTCGCATGCTTGAGCCCGAGCAGGAAGCCGAGCACGGCGGCCGAGAGCGCGCTGAGACCGCCCGGCATCAGGAGACGGTCCGCGTCTTGCGCTTCAGGAAATCCATGAGGATGAACTGGCCGAGCGTCATCGTGTTCGTGAAGTATGCGCGGCCGCGCGTGATGCTCGACACCATCTTCACGAACTCCACCAGCGCGCGGTCGCGCGCGAGCATGAACGTGTTGATCATGATCCCCGAGCGGCGGCAGTCGGTGACTTCCTTCAGCGTTTCTTGCAGGACGTAGGCATCCAGTCCCATGGAGTTTTTGTAGAGTCTGCCATCGGGCATCGTGAGCGCGCTCGGCTTGCCGTCGGTGATCATCACGATCTGCCGCATGTCCTTCTTCTGCGCGAGCAAGAGTCTACGGGCGAGCTTGAGACCCTCCGCGGTGTTCGTATGGTACGGGCCCACCTGAGCGCCGGCGAGCGCGGCGAGCGGAATCTCCTCGGCGGAATCGTGGAAGAGCACGACCTTCAGCGTGTCGCCCGGAAACTGCGTCCGGATGAGGTGCGTGAGGGCGAGCGCGACCTTCTTCGCCGGTGTGAACCGGTCCTCGCCGTAGAGCACCATCGAGTGCGAGCAGTCCAGCATGAGGACCGTCGCGCAGCTCGAGCGGTACTCGGCCTGGCGCACCATCAGGTCGCCGTAGTCGAGGTCTATGGGAACGTCGAGATTGCCGTTGCGCACCAGCGCGTTCTTCAGCGTCTCGTTCACGTCGATGTTGAGGGTGTCGCCGAATTCGTACGGCTTGCTCCAGCCGTCCGATTCGATGCCGGTGGCGAGGTAGGCCGTATCGTGCGAGCCGAAGCTCGACTTGCCGAGCGACGAGAGGATTCCGCGAAGCGCCTTGTAGCCGAGGAAGTCGACGCCTTTGTCGGTGAGGTTGAACTGCACGTCGCGCGCGGCGGCCTGGGCGAGGCCACCCGGGCCGGTGACATTCTGGTGGCCCGCGGGCATCTCCGGCGGCTTGTCGAGGTTGAGATAGCCCTCCTCGATCAGGCGCTTCACGATGCTGTCGAGCATCTCGGCGAGCTTCTGCTCGGAGAGGTCGTCGCCGTCGCCGCGAAGCGCGTCGAGCATTTCGGGCGTAAACTGTCCGCTCTTGACCAGCGCGTCGAGAATGGCCTGCTTGAGCGCGTCGAGCGAATGATCCGCGTCGTCGCCGGTCTCGCCCCAGAACGGATGGAACTGCGTCCCGCCGGCGAATCCCGACTGGAGGAGAAAGTCGGCCAGGTTGTCGAGCAGCGACTGGAGATCGACGGCGTCTCCCGTCGCGGGGCTGAACTTTGTGTAGGTATGAGATCGCATCGCTGCCTCCGGAGTGGAATAAAGTATGGGGCGCTTTGACATGCAACGAACGGGGCGACTCCCACTGCAATGAAAGTGCGTGATCCGCGATCTTCAGAGCTGATGGGAACCGCCGTTCGAAGTGCAAACCCGTTTCGCACGCTTGCCAGGCACCGGAATTTCAGGCTGTTCTGGTTCGGGCAGACGATCTCGCTGGTGGGAACGTGGATGCAGCAGGTGGCGACGGGTTGGCTCGCCCTCGAGCTGACCAACAGCGCGTTCATGGTGGGGCTCGTCGCGGCGGCCGGCACGCTTCCGATCCTGCTCTTTTCGCTTCCGTCCGGCGTGCTCGCCGACCGCTCGGACAAGCTTCGCGTGGTGCGCATCGCGCAGACCCTGATGCTGGTCGAGGCGTCGGTGCTGTGGGGCTTCGCGTGGTCCGGTCGCATCACGATCGACTGGCTGCTCGCACTGGTGCTGTTCGGCGGCGTGCTTTCGTCCGTCGAGATCCCCGCGCGACAGTCGCTGATCATCGATCTCGTCGTGAAAGACGACCTGCTCGACGCGATCGCACTGAACTCGGGCGGGTTCAACCTCGCGCGAATCCTCGGACCCACGGTCGCCGCGGTCGTGATCGCGTCGCTCGGCCTCTCGTGGTGCTTCGGTTTCAACGCGCTCAGTTATCTCGCCGTGCTGATCGGGCTCGCGATGATCCGCCTGCCCGCGCGCGAATTGAGGACGCCCGGGATCGCGCATCCGTCGGCGCTCGAGAGCATTCACGAGGCGTTGCGCTACGTGCGCAACGACCGGATCATGTGGATCCTCATGCGGATCGTGGCCGTGTTCTCGGTGCTCAGCGTCCCCATCCTGACGCTGCTGCCGGTCGTGGCTCGCGACCAGCTGCACCTCGACGTGTCGGGTTACGGGCTGCTGATGACCTGCTATGGCGTGGGCGCCCTTCTCGGTGCGCTCGCGATCGCGTCGCAGGGAGGCAAGCTGAAGCGCGGCCGCACGCTGACGGTCAGCTCGCTCGGGCTGGGCATCGCGATCCTCGCGTTCTCGCTGTCGCACTCCGTGGTGTTCTGCGGCACGATGCTGTTCGTGACCGGACTCGCGGTGATCACGAACAACGCGCTGATCAACACGCTGCTGCAGCAGCGTGTGCCCAATGCGCTGCGCGGCCGCGTGATGGCGATCTACGTGATGGTGTACATCGGGATGAACCCGGTGGGATCGTTCATCGGCGGATGGATCGCGTCATACGTGGGGGCGAGCCGGGCGATCGGCATGATGGCGGCGCCGATGGTGGTGTTCACGGCGTGGGCATTTCACCGGTACGGAGAGTTGCGGCGGGCGTGAATCAGTTCTCGTCGAGCGGCGTATCCAGTGCCGACCGGATCATCTGGCCCAAAGCCGGCGCCGTGAACGGCTTCTGCAGGAAGAACAGCGTCTTGGCGCGCAGCTGCTGCAGAAGCGCGACGTCGTCCGTATAGCCCGACACGAAGACGACTTTCATTCCAGGGCGGAGTTTATGGACGGCCTCGGCCAGCTCTCGGCCGTTGATTCCGGGCATGATCACGTCGGAGAGCAGCACGTCGATCGTGCCGATGTGATCGCGCGCCAGGTCGAGCGCCTGCCTCGGTCCGGCTGCGGCGATGACGCGGAAGCCCAGCCCCTCGAGCATGCGCGCGGTCACGCGGCGCACGGCGTCGTCGTCCTCGACGAGCAGCACCGACTCGTCGCCGCCGACGGTGTCCGTGCCGCGCGAGGGCGTGACACGTGGCACGGGCTCGCCCGCGCAGAGCGGGAAGTACACTCTCAGCGTCGTCCCCTCGTCGACCTTCGACTGCAGTCTCACCTGGCCGCCGGCCGCCTGCACGATGCTGAAGACCATCGACAAGCCGAGGCCGGTGCCCTTGCCGCGTTCCTTTGTGGTGAAGAACGGTTCGAACGCTCGCTCCGCGGTTGCCGCATCCATCCCCATCCCGTTGTCGGCGACGGCGAGAAGGACCCAGCGCCCCGGCGCGAGGCCCGAGGACGCGGAATCCGTCGCGAGCGTGTGCACATGGATCACCGCGGAGCCGCCGTTGGGCATGGCGTCGCGCGCGTTCACGAGCAGGTTGAGCACGACCTGCTCGAGCTGGCTCGGGTCGGCGCGCACGGTGCACGGCGCGCGGTCGAGGCGCAGCTCGAGCTTCACCTGCTCGCCGAGCGTCCGCACGAGGAGCGGCTGCATGCCGCGGACGATGTCGCGCACATCGACCAGCATCGGCGCGGAGACTTTCTGCCGCGAGAAGGTCAGCAGGCGCTTGGTCAGGTCCGTCGCACGCATCGCGGAACCGCGCGCGTGGCGCAGTTCGTCGGTCGCCTCGTGCTCCTCGGGGAGCGACGAGATCGCGAGCTCAATGCTGCCGAGGATGGCGGTGAGCAGGTTGTTGAAGTCGTGCGCGATGCCGGCGGCGAGGCTGCCGACCGCCTCGATCTTCTGCATCTGCCGTAACTGCGCCTGCGACGCCGCGAGCGCTGTTTCGGCGCGATGGCGTTCCGAGATGTCGTTGATCACGACGAGGTACGACTCGCGGCCTCCCCAGACGATCGGCGAGGCGTGGATCTCGGCCTCGAACGTTTCACCGGACTTCACGCGGTAGGTCAGGACCCCGGCGTCATTTTGCCGCACGACGGGCCCGCTCGCGAGTTCCTCGAAGTGCGGCACGTCGCCCGGGGGGCGCACGTCGCGGGCCGTCATCGACAGGAACTCGTCGAGCGAGTATCCAAACCGGTCGATGGCCGCGTCGTTCGCGGCGAGGAACTTGCGGGTGGAGACTTCCCAGATCCACATCGGCAGCGGATTCCCCTCGAACACGAGGCGGTAGCGCCGCTCGTTTTCCGTGAGCGCCTTCGTCTGCGACTCGACGGTCTCCGCCATCTGGTTGAACGCGACCGCGAGTGTGCCGACTTCGTTCGTGCTCGTCACCGACCCGCGCCGCGCGAGGTCGCCCCCCGCGATCGCCTGCGCATCCGCGGTGAGCGCGATGATCGGCCGGCTGATGCGGCCGGCGACGAGCGCGGCAACGAGGAGGGCGAGCGCGACCGTCAAGACGATCGCGAGCAGTTCGCGGCGCGATCGCGCCGACTGCTGCAATATTGCCTCGGTGGTCCCGATGGCGACGATGACGACCCACGGTGCGCGGCCGATGCGCTCCCAGGACCTGACCCGTTCCACGCCGTCGAGCTCGCTAACGTTCGTCCTCGTGCCGCGCGGTGTCGACTTCATCTCGCGGAAGCCGGCAAGCGCGCTTTCGTCCTGGCCGACGTATTTCTTCGACTCGGCGGAGCGAAATACGATCCGGCCGCGCAGGTCGAGGACGGTGACGACAGAGCCCGCCGGGAGCGTGCCCGCGTCGGCCATGTAGCCCAGCGAGTCGAGCCAGTACGACTCGTGCGCGACCGCCACGAACTTTCCGGACCGCCCGCGAATCGGCAGTCCGTAGCCGACCATCCATCGCGTCGAGTCGGGCCTGGAGCGAACGGGCTCGCCGACGGCAAACGCCCCGGTCCGCAGCGCCTCCGTGTAATAGCGGCGGTCCGCGAGCGAAAAGGCGCGATTCGCACCGGCGGGTGCGTGTGATGCGCCGATGTTGCCTCCGCCCGCGAGCTGCACGTTCAGCGTGCCGAGGGTGCGCACCGTTCGGTCGTCGAACGCGGTCAGGAGGCTGTCGTTGTACGGGATGTCCGGTGGATCCACGCGCACCATCAAGGCGACCGCCTCGAGCGACTCCTCCGTGCGCAGGACGAACTCGTCCGCGCGCGACGCGATGAGCCGGGCGACTTCGGCGGTGCGTTCCTCGACGCGCGACCTCGAATCCGCGCGCTCCTCGGAGAAATGCCAGATGGCGATGGCCGCCATCGGTGTGAGCAGCGCCAGCGTCAGGAGCGTGAGACGCGCGCGGATGCCGAGCCGGGGAGCCCGCACGCGCTAGGCCGACATCCCGCCCATCGGCTCCCC
>DATCGM010000051.1:0-46737 GCA_036508915.1 Gemmatimonadaceae bacterium | reverse complement strand
CTACGCGATCACGGACTACATCCAGACCGACGCAGCAATCAATCCCGGCAACTCGGGTGGACCGCTCGTCAACATTCGTGGCGAAGTGATCGGCATCAACAGTGCGATCGCCAGCAGCAATGGGTTCTATGCCGGCTACGGGTTCGCCATCCCTGTCACGCTCGCGAAGCAGGTAATGGACGATCTCATCGCGTACGGCAAGGTGCGTCGCGCTGTGATCGGCGTTCGCATCGGCGACGCGGGGCCCGAGGATGCCAAGGCTGCCGGGTTGGACCGAGTGACGGGCGTGCTCGTCTCCGGGTATAGTGACGGCACGAGTCCCGCCAAGGACGCCGGCATTCAGGCCGGCGACGTGATCATCGCGGCGGATGGCAAGACGACCGACCGCATGAGCACGCTCCAGCGCATCGTGCGGAGCCACAAGCCGGGCGAGACGGTGAGCTTCGATGTGATGCGCTTCGGCACGAAGAAGAGCTTCCGCGTGAAGTTGACCGAAGCGCCGGATGATGCGGAGATGCTCGCCTCGTCGAATCGCGGCGGTGCGGCACCTGTCGTAGTCAGCCCGGTCGAATCACGCAAGCTCGACAAGATGGGTATCACCGTCGAGCCGTTGTCGGCCGACGCGCGCGTGCGGGTGGATGACCCATATCGGAGAGGGCTCGTTGTCAGCGATGTCAGCGTCACCGGCCCCGCATACCGGAAGCTGTTCGCCGACGAGACGATTCTTGTGGAAGTGCTCAATCCGGGCCCGCGGCGAGCGCTTCACTCGACGACCGACCTCGACGCTGTTCTCTCGAAGCTCAAGAGCGGCGACCTCGTGTCGTTCCTCGTCTACGACATCGGCGCCCAGGGCACCACCCGCGTGGTGACGGTCAAGGTGCAGTAAACGCCGTTCTCATCGCATCCATGAGAAGGGAGATCGAAAGAAGCCCCCGGGCAATCCCGGGAGCTTCTTTCTTTCATGCGGAAGTCTTACGTTGGAGCGAACGCGAGAGTGGCGAAACTGGCAGACGCACCAGACTTAGGATCTGGCGCCGCAAGGCTTAGGGGTTCGAGTCCCCTCTCTCGCATTTTGGTATCGCTGCGGAGCCTGCGGCCGGGTCAGACTATCAGACTCCAGATATCACAATCCCCAAGTTAGATTTCTGCAATGGACATCCAGATCACCACCAAGAGGAGCGAGGGCGTCGAGCGCCTGCTCGAAGTGTCTGTCCCCGTCGCCACGGTGCGTGCGGAGGAGGAAAAGCAGGCTCGTCGCTACGCCAGCTCCGTTCGGCTCCCAGGTTTCCGCCCGGGCAAGGTTCCGGTCGCCATCGTGCGGAAGCGGTTCAAGGACACTATTCGCCAGCAGGTGCTGGAGACGCTCGTTCAGGAGGCGTTGAAGGAAGTCGTGGAGCGCGAGAAGCTCGACGTCGCCGCGCAACCGCATGTCCACGACGTCAAGTTCGACGACGGAGAGCCGCTCACCTTCGAGCTGCATCTCGAGGTCAAACCGACGATCGAGCTGAAGCGAACCGACGGCTTCCGCGTCACGCGCAACGCGGCGCCGGTGACCGGCGAGACGGTCGCCGAGCAGATCGAGAAGCTGCGCGACGACAAGGCGACGTGGACGCCGGTCGAGGAGCAGCCGCGCGACGGGGACATGGTGAAGGTGCTTCTGTCGACGCCGGACGGTGCGGGCGACGAGATGCCGGAAGGCCGGCCCTATGATCTGGTGCTCGGCGGCGGCCAGGCGATCGCCGGCATCGAGGAGCTGGTGATGGAGCTCACGCCGGGCGAGATGAAGGAGCGCAGCGTGAAGTGGCCGGAGGACTTCCCCGATGAAACGCAGCGTGGCATCTCGAAGAACGTGCGCGTGACGCTGCAGGAGGTGAAGCGCAAGTCAGCCCCCGCACTGGACGATGACTTCGCGCGCGCCGTCGGCGACTTCGATTCACTTGCGGCCCTGCGGGTCGCAGTGAAAGCTGATTTGGAGGAGCATTCGGCGCGCGACGCCGATGCGCTCGTGCGCCAGACGTTGCTCGACAATGTCGCGGAAGCCAATCCCTTCGACGTGCCACCGAGCTGGGTCACGCGGATGATAGATGCGTACATGCAGGCGTACCAGATTCCCGAGGATCAGCGCCCGCAGTTCAGCACCGAGTTCGCGGCGGTGGCCGAGAAGCAGGTTCGGCGCGACATGCTGATCGACGCGATCGCCGAGCAGGAGAAGCTCGCGGCGACGGAGAAGGATGTGGACGAGCGCGTGGCGAAGGTGGCCGAGCAGCGGAAGGCGGACCCGGGTCAGGTGTACGCCACGATGCAGAAGGCAGGGCGCCTGCCCGAGATCGAGCGCAGCGTCACGGAAGAAAAGGTCTTCGACTGGTTGATCGCACGGAACGACGTCTCCAACGGTACCGCACAGTGAGCAGCCCAATGGCTACGATCTACCCGCCCTATGTCATCGAGCGCTCCAGCCGGGGCGAGCGCACGTATGACATCTTCTCGCGGCTCCTGATGGACCGCATCGTCTTTCTCGGTACGCCGATCAACGACGATGTCGCGAACATCATCATCGCGCAGCTTCTGTTTCTGGAAGCGGACAACCCCGACCGCGACATCTTCGTGTACATCAACTCGCCGGGCGGCAGCGTCTCCGCCGGCCTCGCGATCTACGACACGATGCAGTACCTGAAGGCGCCGGTGAACACGATCTGCATGGGATTGGCGGCGAGCATGGGCTCGTTCCTGCTTGCGGCGGGTAGAAAGGGCAAGCGCAGTGCGCTGCCGCACTCGCGCATCATGATTCATCAGCCCTCGGGCGGCACGCAGGGCACCGCCGCCGACATCGAGATTCAGGCGAAGGAGATTCTCTTCCTGCGTCATCAGCTCAACACGATCTACAGCAAGCACACCGGCCGCCCGATCGAGCAGATCGAGCACGACATGATTCGTGATTTCTTCATGTCGGCGGAAGAGGCGAAGAGTTACGGGTTGATCGACAATGTGATTTCGAATCGTGGGGATCTGGTGGATCCGCAGGTGATTGCGTCGCAGGCGGCTGGGGCCAAATAGCGCAGTTCCCAGTTGTGAAACCGAGCGCCAGTCGTCAATTGCTTGACCGGGCTGAGCGCCACAGTTAACTCTCGGTCATCTCCCTCGCCCCGGCTTCATCCGGGCGTGCGCCTCTTGCAGAGTCTCCGCCATGTCGCAAGACAAACACCTCCGCTGCTCGTTCTGCGGCAAGTCCAAGGACTCGGTCCGAAAGTTCATCTCGGGCCCGTCCGTGTACATCTGCAACGAGTGCATCGCGCTCTGTAACGAGATCCTTGCCGAGGATGAGGAGCGCGAAGTCGCCGAGGCGATCACGCAGGTCCCGACTCCGCAGGCGATCAAGGACACGCTGGATGGATACGTCATCGGCCAGGAGCGCGCAAAGAAGGCCCTGGCGGTCGCGGTCTACAACCACTACAAGCGCATCAATTCGGCGTCCGTGCGTGAGGACGACGTCGAGCTCGACAAGTCCAACATTCTCCTCATCGGCCCGACGGGCGTGGGGAAGACGCTGCTCGCGCAAACGTTGGCGCGCATCCTCGATGTGCCCTTCACCATCGCGGATGCAACGACGCTGACCGAGGCGGGCTACGTCGGTGAAGACGTCGAGAACATTCTGGTCCGTCTGCTCCAGGCCGGCGACTTCAACGTCGCCGAGTGTGAGCGAGGCATCGTTTACATCGACGAGATCGACAAGATCGCGCGGAAGTCGGAGAACCCGTCGATCACTCGCGACGTGAGCGGCGAGGGCGTGCAGCAGGCCTTGCTGAAGATTCTCGAGGGGACGGTCGCCTCGGTGCCTCCACAGGGCGGACGGAAGCATCCGCAACAGGAGTACATCCAGATCAACACGAAGGACATCCTGTTCATTTGCGGCGGGGCCTTCGACGGGTTGGAAAAAATCATCGAGTCGCGCACGGGTCGCCGGCAGATCGGCTTCGCCAAGGTGGAGACCGACCCCGTAAAAGCCGCGACGATCACGAAGAACCTGTTCGCGGAAGTGGAGCCGGATGACCTGCTTCGGTTCGGGCTCATCCCCGAGCTTGTGGGACGTCTGCCCGTGACCGTGCCGCTCGAAGGGCTCGACGAGGATTCGCTCGTGCGGATTCTCCAGGAGCCGAAGAACGCACTCACCAAGCAGTACACGAAGCTGTTCGATCTCGAGGAGGTGAAGCTCACCTTCGAGGCGACGGCGCTGCGGGCGATCGCGGGCAAGGCGCTCAAGCGCGGCACGGGTGCGCGCGGGCTGCGCGCGATTCTCGAGGAGCTGCTGACCGACGTGATGTTCGACCTCCCCACCCGCGAGGATGTGGTCGAGGTGAAGATCACCGAGTCGAGCGTGTTGAATGGGACGGCGCCGTTGCTCGAGCTGGCGCCGACCAAGCGAAAGAAAGAAGCGTGAACTGATAGTCGGACAGTCTGACTGTCCGACTATCTTTGATCATGCCATCCTTCCCCGTCGACGGCGAGCTTGTCGTCACCGCCGACCGCCTTCCCGTTCTTCCGCTCCGCGACGTCGTCGTCTTTCCGTACGTCGTCATGCCGCTCCTCGTCGGGCGGGCTGCCTCGCTCGCTGCGCTGGAGGCAGCGAATGCGACGGACCATCTCGTGCTGCTCGTCGCGCAGCGCGACCCCGAAACGCAGGAGCCCGCCGCGGCGGACCTCTATCGCGTCGGCGTCGTGGCGCGCGTGCGGCAGCTCTCCCGCCTCGGCACTGGCACGGTGAAGGTGCTCGTCGAGGGAATCACTCGGGCGCGCGTGTCGCGCTTCGTACCGAGCACGGAATGCCTGCGCGCAGTGATCGAGCCGATGGCGCCGCTCGCGCTCGACGGAGAGGACGACGCTGAAGCGCATCTGCGCCGCGCGCTCTCGCTGTTCGAGGAATACGTCGCCGTGCACCGCCGGCTTCCGCCGGAGCTCGTGACGCTCATTCAGGGCTCGGATTCGCCAGCACGCCAGGCGTTCGGCATCGCCGCGCACCTCGGAACGCGACTCGAGCGCCGTCAGGGGCTGCTGGAGTCGGCCGACTTCCCGGCCCTGCTCCGCACGCTCGGTGAAACGCTCACCAGCGAGATCGATCTGCTCAAGCTCGAGAAGAAGATCGACGACGACGTGCGCGGATCGCTCTTTCAGAACCAGCGTGAGTTCTATCTGCAGGAGCAGCTCAAGGCAATTCATCGCGAGCTTGGCGGTGAGGACGGCGATGACACCGACGAGCTCGGCGCGACGCTCGAAGCAAAGGGGCTTCCGGAGCCCGTGCTGACGCGCGCTCGGCGGGAGCTGAAGCGACTTCGGCGTCTGTCCGCGATGTCGCCGGAGTCCGGCGTGGCGCGCACCTATCTGGATTGGATCGCGGCACTGCCGTGGACCGAGCGCACGGACGACGTGCTCGACGTCCCGCACGCGCGGCAGGTACTCGACGAGGATCACTACGGGCTGGACGAGGTGAAGGAGCGCGTGCTCGACTACATCGGCGTGCTCGCACTGGTCGAGCGGCTGGACGGTCCGATTCTCTGTCTCGTCGGACCGCCGGGTGTGGGCAAGACGTCGCTCGGCCGGTCGATCGCCCGAGCGCTGGGGCGGAAGTTCGTGCGGATGTCGCTCGGCGGCGTGCGCGACGAGGCGGAGATTCGCGGCCACCGTCGCACGTACATTGGCGCGATGCCTGGCCGGGTGATTCAGGCAATGCGGCGTGCCGAGACGGTGAACCCGGTCATTCTGCTGGACGAGATCGACAAGCTCGGAAACGACTATCGCGGCGATCCGTCCGCCGCGCTGCTCGAGGTGCTCGATCCGGAGCAGAACAGAGCATTCAACGATCACTACCTCGAAGTGGACTACGACCTCTCGCAGGTATTGTTCATCACGACGGCGAACTCTCTGGCGACGATTCCGGAGCCGCTGCGCGACCGCATGGAGCTCATCCGGCTCGCGGGCTATCTCGACCAGGAGAAATACGCGATCGCGCGACAGTTCCTGCTGCCGCGCCAGCTCAAACAGCACGGCATCGATCCGGCCACTGTCGCGCTCGACAGCGACGTCATTCCGGCAATCGTGCTCGGCTACACGCGCGAGGCCGGCGTACGCGATCTCGAGCGCAGGCTGGCGCGGTTGTCGCGCAAGCTCGCCCGTGCGCGCGCGGAGCGGCGCACCGCGTACGGAGGCGAGGACGTGAAGGAGAGCGACATCGTGACGCGCGCCATGCTGCACGGCATGCTCGGCGTCGCACCATACGACCCGGAAACGAATCTGATCGAGGACAAGGTCGGCGTCGCGACGGGGCTCGCGTACACGAGCGTCGGGGGCGACGTTCTCGAAATTGAGGTAAGCGTCGTTCCCGGCCGCGGGCGGCTGCAGCTCACGGGAACGCTCGGCGACGTGATGAAAGAGTCGGCCAGCGCCGCGCTGAGTTACACGCGCGCGCGGGCGAGCTCGCTGGGTCTCGAGCGCGAGTTTCTTCGCACTCGGGACCTGCACGTCCACATTCCGGCTGGTGCGACTCCGAAGGACGGGCCGAGCGCGGGGATCGCGATCGCCTGCGCGATCGTGAGCGCGCTCACAGGCGTGCCGTTGCGCGGCGCCGTGGCGATGACGGGCGAGATTACGCTTCGCGGTCGCGTGCTCGGCATCGGCGGGTTGAAAGAGAAGACGGTCGCGGCGCTGCGAAATCGGATCACGCACATAATCCTTCCGCAGGAGAACGCTCGCGAGCTCGACGAACTTCCGCCCGAGGTGAAAGCGGGGATCCAGTTTCATCCCGTTCGCTCGATGGACGAAGTGCTCGCCGTGGCGCTCGCGCGGCCCGTGAAGCCGCGCATCGAGGAAGACACGGCGACGATGGTGGCGCATTGAGCTCGGGCGCGCGGAAGGATCCGCTCGTGATCAAGTCGCTCGAGTTCATCGGACCGATGGCGACGGTGGAGGGATGGCGTCCAACGAACGAGCTACCCGAGGTCGCATTTGCCGGCCGCTCGAACGTTGGCAAGTCGTCGCTGCTGAACCGGCTCGTGCGTCGCAAGGCGTTCGCGCGTGTGAGCAACACACCGGGTCGCACGCGCGAGATCAACTTCTTCAAGGTGAACGACACCTTCGTGCTGGCCGATCTCCCGGGCTACGGCTACGCGAAGGTCTCGAAGACGCGCAAGGCCGAGTGGCTGCCGCTCATCGAGGGGTATCTGCGCGCGTCGGCGGCGCTGCGCGGCGTGGTGCAGCTCCTCGACGTGCGGCATCATCCGTCGGAGGAAGATCTCCAGATGTTCGACTTTCTCGCAGAGATCGAAGTGCCGACGATCGTTGCGCTGACGAAGATCGACAAGCTGAAGCCGCGTGAGGTTGCAAAGCGGGTGCATGAGATCGCCGTGGCGCTGCGGCTCGAGGACGATCAGATGATCCCGTTCAGCGCCGAGACGAATCAGGGGCGTGATGATCTCGCGGCGGCGCTGATGTCATTGATCGAGCAGCCGTCGTGGCGGGCGGCTCCGACCACGCTCGAGCTGGAGCCGGACGAGGCGACGGCTGACGCAGAGCACGTCGAGGCGGCGCCTCTCGAGGCTCCGCCCGGCGACGTCGCGTGAACGGAGGGGGGGCGAACGGCACGTAGCGCCGGCGAGAGTGGCGCACTCGTCCCCAGTGTCGCCACATTTCGCGCATGACATTTCTTCCTCTTCGGTCTTTGCCCGCGTTCGGCAGCGCGAGCCTTGCCGACGCCTGGCTGGAGCGCATCGCCGACCGGCTGTCGAACCCCAGCGGCGACGTCGCGGCCGATCGCGCTCTGCTCTGCCGCGAGACGCTCGCCGAGCTGTGCTATCCCGAGTATGCCGCCAATTGGGAGACGGCCGTCGCCGATGAGACGCTGCCGGTGGGAACCCGGCTCGCACTGTCCGCGCTCGATCCGCGCAACATCACGCTCGAGCCGGAGTTCTACGCGGACTGCGATGACGCGCTCTTCCAGCCGGTGAAGCCGCTTCTCTGGCTCTGGTATTCGTTCGACCGCACACCTCTCGGCGGGCAGAACGTCGCCCTCGGCGTGCAGCTTCGGCGGTTGCTCGCTCTGCGAATCTTCAAGCGTTGCGGCGAGAACTTCAAGGCGTTTCAGTTCGTCGAGTTCTCCTACGGATACAACATGGATGTCGGCGACAACGTCGTCATTCACCGCCATGTGCTGCTGGATGATCGCGGAGGCATCAGGCTCGCGGACAATGTGTCAGTGAGCGACTACGCGAACATTTACAGCCACACGCACAGCATCGTCGATCAGCGCGACGTGACGAATGTCCTCACCGAGCTGGAGGCCGGGGCGCGTGTGACGTATCACGCGACGGTGCTCGCCGGAGTGCACGTTGGCGAGCAAGGCATGGTCGGCGCGCACGCCGTCGCGACCAAGGACGTACGGCCGTATCACGTGCACGTCGGCATTCCGGCCAAGAGCGTGCGCGTAAAGCCGAATGCGCCCGAGCCGTGCACGATCCTTCGGACGTCGGAGCACCGGGAACCGCGTTAGCGAACACGCAGCACGTCCTCTGCCTCGCCGCCATCGCCCGTCCGAAAGAGGTGCAGCACCTCCTGTAGCGCGGATCGCTCTCTCGGCCAGAAGAACCGGCCGGCGGCCGCGACCGCGTCCAGCCATTCATAGCGCGAGTGCTCCTCGCCGAGTGTGACCGGTGCGGCGGAATCGACGAAGGCGGCGAAGACGACGGCCAGCTCCACGGTATGAACGTGATGCAGATAGAAGGGCTGCACGGTCACGTTGTAGAGCCGTTGAACCGCGAGCCCCGTTTCCTCGCGCACCTCGCGGAGCGCGGCGTCCTCCGGCTCCTCGCCCGGCTCGATGCGGCCATGCACCGTTTCCCACGCACCAGGGCAGCGAGTGGTGAGGGAACGCTGCAGGGTGAGAACTCTCCACTCGCCGTGCTCCCGCGCGACGAGGAAGACGTCGATCGTGCCGACGTTGACGGTGGCCATCAGCGAATGCGGCGGAGGTAGTAGCAGAGGTGAGCCATCGGTCGCCCACGGAATCTGCAATGTAGAGGGTTCCGCTGGCGACCGGCGCGCCGGTTCGTTAACGAGACGCACCGGCGCGGCAGCGACGCGCCGGAGCTCCTCCATGGTCGTTTCGCCCTTCCGCACGAGGGCGAGCCCGGATTCCCAGAGTGTGCCGCAACCATTGGCGCGCGCTGCCTCGGCGAGCGATTCGGTAGGCGCGCCCGCGGACACACGTCGCTCGAACTCGGGCGACGTCGTGAGAATCTCCGCGATCGCCCGGCGGCCGCGATAGCCCGCGCCGTCGCAGGCGTCGCAGCCTGCACCTGAGCATTCCGTGCAGACGCGCCGAACGAGCCTCTGCGCGACCACACCCTTCACCGCCGTCGCGATCTGGTAGCTGGCGACGCCGATGTCGATGAGCCGAGTGACGGCGCTCGCGGCGTCATTGGTGTGGAGGGTCGAGAGAACGAGGTGGCCGGTGAGCGACGCCTGAATCGCGATCTCCGCGGTCTCCTTGTCGCGGATCTCGCCGACGAGAATCACATCGGGATCCTGGCGCACGATCGAGCGGAGCGCGGCGCCAAAGGTGAGCCCGGCGCGTTCGTGCACCTGCACCTGCACGATGCCCGGTAGCCGATACTCGATTGGATCCTCGACGGTCACCACGTTCACGCCACGTGACTGGATCTCGCGGAGCGCCGCATAGAGCGTCGTCGTCTTGCCCGAGCCGGTTGGGCCGGTGATGAGCACGAGTCCCTCGCGCTGCTCGAGCAGCGTGCGAATGCGGCGAAGATCGTCGTCCGCGAAGCCGATCGCCTCGAGCGTGCGGAGGCCGCCGGTACCATCGAGCACGCGCACGACGATCTTTTCGCCGTGCGACATAGGCAGCGTCGACACGCGGAGATCGACGACGGTTCCAAGGACGGCGACACGAGCGCGTCCGTCCTGCGGACGCATGCGATCCGCGATGTCGAGCCCGGAGAGAATCTTCACGCGCGACACGAGCGAGGGGGCGACCGAGCGGGGAAGGGTGCGCACCTGCCGCAGGATACCATCGACGCGATGCCGAACGGCGATGCCCTGCTCTTCCGGTTCGAGATGCAGGTCGCTCGCGCCAGCGCTGATGGCCTCGGCGAGCAGCTGATCGACTAGCCGGGTGATCGACGCGCCGACTTCAGCCGCGTTCTCCGACGTTCCGCCCTCCGCGCTGAAGGTGAGATGCTGCACTTGGATCGGGGGCGCGACAGGATCTCGGCGCGAAGACGCTTCGGGATAGACACGATCGAGGTGGTGTGCGATCTCCTCCGCCGATGCGAGCTCCCAGCGGACGCGATGCCCCGTCGCGAATGCGATGGCTCGCTCGGCGTCGAGATTGAGGGGATCGCTGGTCGCGACGATGATGGTGCCCTGATCCACCGCGACGGGAAGGACGCGATGGCGACGAGCCCACCGCTCGGCGAGGAGGGCGATGGCGCGGGGATCGATGCGCGTGAAGTCGGCGCGAGCGAGCTCGAGAAGGGGAGAGGCGGCCATGAACGGAGGCTAGCGCGCCGCTCACCGCGCGCATCATCTGGATCGCGCGGGCCGTCGCGTTTAGCCTCATGGCGCTCGCCTGCGGCTCGCTCTCGGGGCGCTTCGCTCTCGGGACGCTACAGAATTCCCCAGAAATCGCGCGTTACATCCACGTTCAAGCTCCACCCGCCGTTGCGCAGTCCGCGAGCGAGCTGGATCCGCATCAAATCGAAGAAAGGCTGCACGCCAACTCCGGCGCTTGGATAGATCCCCGGCGGATGCCCGACGTCGCTCGAGATCGCGCGACGCGCATAGGTACCCTGCACGAATGGCGCGATCGTCGCCTGGCCGGGGATGCGGCCGAATCGGCCTAGCGACACCGAAGGCGCCGGCATTTGCATGCGCCACTCGAGCCGAGTCGTCGCGCCGGCAAGGGCGCCGAGCTCGTGAAAGCGATAGCCCGGCGCACTCAGGGGACCGCCAAAGTAAAGCCACTCCTGCGCGGGCATGGCAGCCGTGCTGCCAACTGCACCGCCTGCCGCCGTCAGCGCGAGCCGGCCGCGCTCGAACGGCCGCTCGACCGATACGGTGGCGAACGCGCGTCCGACGGTGGACGTCCCGATCGGAAAGGCCGCGTCGTCGGTCGTGAGATGACTCAGGCGCAGCTCTCCACTCGCGCGCAGCTCCGTGCCGAGAAACGAAAGCGCCGTCGGACGCTCGACCGCCAGCGAGAAGCGCAGCGCGCGCAGCCGAGCCGCCGGGACGAGCGGCTCGAAGCTCCCGCTCGCGGGCACCGCCCGAATACGGAGCGGACGCTGGCGCTCGAGCGAGGCGTCAAAGCGCACTTTCAAGCCCGCCATACCGCGAGCGTCAAGACCGAAGCCGACGCCCTGGACGCCATACGGGTCGGTCGCGTCGGCGCCGAACTCCTGCGCAGCGAGCGAGTTCACCAGGCGCGAGCGCTCCTGGATGTCACCCGCCTCGCGGAAATCGCGAAGGCCGAAAGCGCGAATGCCCAAGCGCGGCGACTGCCAGTCGAGACCGGCCGCGCCCTTCACCTCACGATCGTCCACGCCGTAGCGCGCACTGCCCCGCGCACCGAACCCACCGCCGAACCGCGATGCGACGCCGAGCCCCAGGGCAAACCCTTCCGCGCGATCGAAGCGGACGAAATCCGAGACTCCGCCCGCGGCCAGGGTGAGCGTCTGCGGACGCTGCAGCGCCTGTGCGCGGACGAGTGAGCGCGCCTCCTCCTGCACCTTGCGAACCTCCGCGTCACTCACGGCGCGCACATCGAAGGGCAGCGAGTCGAGGATGCGCCCCGAGAAGTGAAACGTGTCGGTAACGGTCTTCGGCGCGAGGACAATTTCCGGACCGTTGAAGAACTGCGGAGACAGGCCGACGTTCACCTGGTAGTCGCGGATCTCCCACCGGCCGCGGATGATGCCGCGAATGGGATAGTCGAGCCAGGTGCCGCCACGACGAATCTCGAGCTCCTGCCTGGCCGGCAGCCAGAATCGCCCATTGACGAGACTGTTCTCGACGATGACGAACAGATCTTCCAGCGCATTGTCGCGAAAGGCAGCGCGCGTGAAGTTGAAGGCCATTCGCACGACCTGCGCGTCGTCGGGATCGATGTACACCGCGCCGATGATGCGAGGCGCGCGATCGTTCTTGGGCCGAACCTTCACCTCGAGCACACGAATCGTACGTCCCGGAAGCTGGAGACTGAACGAATCGGCGGTGATCGCGAAGTCGTACGTCGTGAGTCCCTGGGCAGACAGCGGATGCGGAACGTCGAGCACTTCGTCGCCGTCGCCCAACCGGATGATCGCCGGAAAATTATTCTGGACGATGCCGAGGTGGTCGCGGTGGTAGGCGATATCCGTCGGAAGCATCAGCGTGTCCCGGCGCCCCAGAATACGCTGCTTGCTCAGGTTGGGCGCGAGCCAATAGACTTCGTTCACCAGCTCGTCGGCCTTCACGACCTTTGGTGGCTCGGCGAGCCCTTCGCCCACTTGGGCGAGGAAGGTGACATAGCCGTGCGCGACGGCTTTGTAGTCCTTGAGTCCCGTATCGGCGAGCTGCTGTGCGCGCCGCGCGGTGGCGCGCTCGACAAGGGCTCGCGTGCGCGCGTCGTTCCATTCCTGGGCACTCGCCGCGTTGGGCGCGAGGGCCACCAACCACAAACCGCATGCGGCCCAGGCCGCGGCGAACAAGCGATGCATCGATGAAAGTTCGCCCGCGTGTACACACCGGACAAGCGCGCAGAGTCGACCAATGAGCTTCGAGGATTTTCGGCGCCGAGCGCGTCCCGAGTATCTCGTTCCCGTCTGGCGCGACTGTCTGCTCGACACCGATACGCCGGTCACGGCCTTCGCCAAGCTGCGCGAGGGACCATTCGCCTTTCTGCTCGAGAGCGCACCGGCAGGAGGCGAGACGTGGGCGCGGTACACCTTCCTTGGCAGCGCGCCGCGCGCTGCGTGGCGGCTGCGCGAGGGGGTCGTCGAGGATTGGACGCCCGCACTCGGGTGGCATGGCAGCCGCACACCGGAACATCCGCTCGAGGATCTGGACGCGTTGGTGCGCGCGTGCCCACCGGTGGACCTCCCGGAGCTGGGTGGCTTCTGGAGCGGTGCGGTCGGCTTCTTCAGCTACGACGTCGTTCGGCTCATCGAGCGGCTGCCATCGCCGCCACCGCGTGGCGACGCGGCCCCCGATGCATTGTTCGTCTTCACCGACGCGCTCGTCATCATCGACAACCTGCGGGCACAGGCGCGCGTCGTCGTGGGAACTCCAATCGGTCGCGATACGAGTGAGAGGGCGCTGCGCGCCGCGTACGACACCGCGCTCGCCACGGTCGAGCGCACGATCGCGCGGCTCCGCGTACCGATGACGCTGCCCTCGCTCGATCTGCGAGCCGATGCGCCGCCGGCCACCGGTGTGTCGACGTACACCCGCGCGAAATTCGTCGCCGACGTGGATCGGATCAAGGAATACATCGCCGCCGGCGACGCATTCCAGGTGCTGCTCGCGCGCCGCATTCGGGTGCCGTTCGACTTTGCGCCGGAGGAGCTATACCGCGCACTGCGCGCGCTGAATCCGTCGCCATACATGTACCATCTCGTGCTCGACGGAATGGAGATCGTCGGAAGCTCGCCCGAGCTGCTCGTGCGCGTGGATGGTGAGCGGGTCACGGTGCGTCCAATCGCCGGCACGCGGCCGCGGGGCGCGACGCCCGACGCTGACGCCGAGATGGCCGCGGAGCTGGCGAGCGACGAGAAGGAGCGCGCCGAACATGTCATGCTCGTGGACCTCGGGCGGAACGACGTGGGGCGGATCGCCCAGTACGGGAGCGTCCGGGTGACGGATTACATGACGGTGGAGCGCTACTCGCACGTGCTGCACCTGGTGAGTCAGGTCGAGGGCCGGTTGCGTCCGGGGCTCGACGCGCTCGACGCATTTCGCGCGACCTTCCCCGCCGGCACCATGACCGGCGCGCCGAAGGTTCGCGCGATGGAGATCATCGACGAGCTGGAGCCGGAGCGACGGGGCGCGTACGCCGGCGCGGTGGGGTATCTCGCCGCGGGCGGGTCCCGCATGGACATGGCGATCACCATCCGCACCTGTGTGATCGCGGACGGCGTCGCGTCGGTGCAGACCGGCGCCGGCATCGTGCAGGATTCGGTGCCGGCGAGTGAATGGACCGAAACGGAGAACAAGGCGCGCGCGATGCTGACGGCCATCGGGCGGGTGCGCGACGCCATGACTCGCGGCCGCCAGAACACGTCCGACTAGGCAACGCCCCTCCCTCACCGCATATTCGTCCCCGATGATTCTTCGACTCGTCAGTCCAGACGGCACGCAGTCATACGACTTGCGCGATGGTGTCCCGCTCATCGTGGGGCGCGCGGCGACGTGCGACCTTCCCGTGTTCGACCCGACGATCTCGCGGCGCCACGCCCAGCTCGTCGCCGATGGGAATGCATTGCGCATCCGCGATCTCGGCTCGAGCAACGGCACGTTCGTCAATGGCGCCAAGATCGAGCAGGCGACCGTGGCACTCGACGATCTGGTTGCCTTCGGGAAGGTGCCGTTTCGCCTGACGTCGTACGTCGCGCCAGTCGCCGAACACGTGACGCCGCCACCATCGCCGCCGCCCGGCGCGACCATCGTGCGGCAGATTCCGATGCGCGACTCGAACGCGGGGCTGGCGGCGCTCGGCGCACCGCCGACAGCGCCAAGCAGCCTCGCGCGCACCGGCGCGGTGACGTTGAGCACGCCGTCGGCCGACAAGAATCAGCAGAAGCTCGCGACGCTGCTCGAGGTCTCGAAGGGACTGACGCGCGCGGTGGACGTCGACATGATTCTCGACAAGATCGTGGGCTACGCCTACCAGACGCTCGAGGTGGATCGCGTCGCAATTCTGCTGGTGGATCCACACGGCGAGCTGGCACCGAAGATCTCGCGCGACAAGCGAGGCGGCGACGTGCCGCGCGCGGTGCCTCAGTCGATTGCGAGAAAAGCGGTGGCGGAGAAGGTCGCCCTGCTCACGGACAACGCCGGTGAAGACCAGCGCTTCGGCGGGCAGTCGATTCTCATGCAGCAGGTGCGGTCGGCGATCTGCGCGCCGCTCATCGGCAGCGAGGATCGGGTGCTCGGCGTGCTCTACGTGGACAACCCGAGCATCACCCACCGATTCAGTGACGAGGACCTCGAGTTTCTCGTCGCGTTCGCCGGAATCGCGGCCGTCGCCATCGAGAACTCCCAGTTCGCGGAGCGCATTCGCCGAGAGGGGATCGTGCGCAGCAACTTCGAGCGGTACTTCGCGCCGCAGTTGGCTGCCCGAATCGCCGCGTCACCGGAGGCATTGAAGCTCGGCGGCGACAAGCGTCCGGTGGCGGTGCTGTTCAGCGACATTCGCGGCTTCACCGCGCTTTCGGAAACGATGAATCCGGACGCGATGGCGACGCTGCTCACCGAGTACTTCACGGAGATGGTGGAGTGCGTGTTCCGTCACGGCGGCACGCTGGACAAGTTCATCGGCGACGCGGTCATGGCGCAGTGGGGCGCGCCAATCGGAAGCCCTGACGATGCCGATCAGGCGATGGCCGCGGCGATGGAGATGATGGACGAGCTGCGGAAGCTGAATGAAGTGTGGGCGGCTCAGGGCCGGCCGTCGCTGCAGATCGGCATCGGGTTGAACTACGGCGAAGCATTCGCCGGAAACATCGGCTCCGTACGCCGGCTCGAGTTCACCGTCATCGGTGACACCGTGAACACGGCGAGCCGTCTCTGCAGCGCCGCGGCGGCCGCAGAGGTGCTGCTCTCCGACGACATGCGCCGCGCGCTCACCTCGCCTCCGCCACTCGACGAATGCCCACCAATGGAGCTCAAGAACAAGAGCCAGCCGGTGAAGGTGTATCGCGTCCGCAACGAATGACTGAAGGCGCGACTCCGGCCGGCTACGTGCGCGTCACGGCTGGCCGGTGCACCGTCGTCACACGCGATGCGCTCGCGGACGACGCGCGCGCGCTTCTCGCGGAAGGCATGCTCTACGACGCAGCGGCGCGAGACCTTGGCGCGCAGTCGCTGCAGGGACGCGGCGTGGCGTACGCGATCGCTCTTCCCGTCTCCGGCACACGCGTGGTGGTGCGTCGCAACCGTCACGGTGGCCTGTTCGCACCACTGACCCGCGACCTTTTTCTGCCGCCCACCCGCGCGCCGTACGAGCTGGATATGGCACGAAGACTCAGCGCGGCTGGGGTGCGCACGCCGGCGGTCGTGATGTACGGGCTGGAGCGCGTGCACGCGATCTTCTGCCGCGCCGACGTTGTCACGAGCGAGATCGTCGGTGGACGCGATCTTTCGACGTACATGCAACCCGGGGAGACGAACGAAAAGCGCGCCGAGGCTTGGTGCGCGGCGAGTGCGCTCGTGCTCGCGCTCAATGCGGCCGGGGCTCGTCATCACGACCTCAATGTGAAGAACATTCTTCTTGCGCCGGGCGCGAGTGGGCTCGATGCCTGGGTGCTCGATGTGGATCGGGTCGAGTTCGGGGCCTCGAATGAGGCGAGCGTGCGTCTCGGCAACGCGGCGCGCCTGCTTCGGTCGGCGCGGAAGTGGCGTGACGAGCGCGGGGCTGTGTTCGATGAACGGGAAATAGCCGCGCTCGACCTTTGTCCGTGAATTTCGGGCAACGGGTCGACTGCTTACTTTTCCCCGATGATTCAGCGACCACTCCGCGACGTCGGAATCGTCATGATGTCGGCGGTCGGCGACGCGGTGCATGTTCTTCCGCTCCTTACCGCGCTCAAGCGTCACTCCCCTGACGTTCGTGTGACGTGGGTGCTCCAGCCTGGCGCGGCGACGCTCGTGCGCGGACACTGGGCGGTGGACGAGATCATCGAGTTCGACAGATCCCGAGGGTGGCGCGCCTACCCGGCTGTTCGGAGGGCGCTCGCGCAGAAGCAGTTCGACGTCGTGCTCGCGCTACAGGTCTATTTCAAAGCCGGGATCGTCACGTCGTTCGCTCATGCGCCTGTGAAGCTCGGATTCGACCGAGCGCGAGCGCGCGATCTCAACTGGCTCTTCACCACCGATCGTCTGCCCGCGCGCGAGGGACAACATGTGCAGGATCAGTACTTCGAGTTTCTCGAGGCGCTGGAGATCCCGCATGAGCCGGTCACGTGGGATCTCGGGCCGTGGGAGCACGAGCGCGCCTGGCAGCGCGAGTTTCTCGCGAAGTTCGACCGGCCCATCGCGCCGATCGTCGTCGCGACGAGCAACGCCGAGAAGGACTGGATGCCCGAGCGGTGGGCCGAGGTTGCGAATGCGCTCGGGCACGACTTCGGTCTTCAGCCCCTTCTCGTCGGCGGACGTTCGGCGCGCGAACTCACCGCGGAGCGCGTGATCCTCGAGCAGACGAAGGTGCCCGTCGCGTCGGCGCTCGGCAGTGGACTGCGCAACCTCGTCGGCATTCTCGACGGTGCGGCGCTCGTCCTCTCGCCCGACACCGGGCCGCTGCACATGGCCGTCGCGCTCAACCGGCCGGTCATCTCGCTCATGGGCTATACCAACCCGAAGCGCGTTGGGCCCTATCGCCGCTTTCACGATCTGCTCATCGATGCGTACGGGGATCCTGGCGAGAACTATCCGATCTCGATGGAGAATCGTCCCGGTCGCATGTCGCGCATCGGGGTGCGCGACGTGCTGGACAAAGTCGAGTATTGGCGCGCGAACTATGCGTCGGTGGTGAGCGAGCCAAAGCGATAGCGCACGCCGAGATCGGCCATCAAGCGCACGAGGCGCTGCAGCGGCAGCCCCATTACGGCGAAGTAATCTCCATCCACTCGCGCCACGATCGTCGCGCCGTAACCCTGGATGCCGTACGCGCCAGCCTTGTCCATCGGCTCTCGCGTAGTGATGTAGGCGTCGATCTCGTCCGGCGTGAGCGGATGGAAGGTGACGTCCACCTCCTCGACCGCGGAGCGCTCGACGCCGCGCCACTTCACGGCGATGGCGGTGATGACGGTGTGTGAGCGACCGGCGAGTCGCGACAACATCGCCGCGGCCTCCGCTTCATCACGCGGCTTGCCGAGTACGTCGCCGTCCACGACGACAATCGTGTCGCTCCCGATGACCAGGGCATCCGGCGCATCCCGGGCGACGACATCGGCCTTCTCGCACGCGAGACGCTTGGCGTGCGCCCGTGGTTGCTCTCCGGCAAGATAGGCTTCATCGATGTCCACTGGCCGCACCTCGTGTGCGATGCCGACGAGCGTGAGCAGTTCGCGGCGTCGAGGCGACTGCGAGGCAAGGATGACGTGCGGTGCGGTCATTTCTCCAGCCAGAGCGTTACGGGTCCGTCGTTCACCAGCTCGACCTCCATCATCGCACCGAACTCTCCGGCCTCCACTGTCGCTCCTCGCTCACGGAGCAGCGTGAGGAATCGCTCATAGAGTGGAATCGCCACATCCGGCCTCGCCGCGTCGATGAAGCTCGGCCGCCTCCCCTTCGCGGCGTCGCCGTACAGGGTGAACTGGGAGACGACGAGCAGCGCACCGCCGACCTCCGCGAGCGAGAGATTCATCTTGTCGTCCGCATCGGCGAAGAGGCGAAGTCCTACCACCTTGTCGGCCATCCACACGAGCGCGTCCTCGCTGTCGCCGATGGTGAATCCGACCAGCACCAAATAGCCGCGCTCGATGCGGCCAGCCACTCGGCCGCCGACACGAACCTCGGCGCGCGACACCCGTTGCAATAGAAGACGCATGCGCCAAAGATAGTTGTCCGCTTGTTCGCGAGCAGCCTTGGCACGAGCTTGTGTTTGTCGTCCTGAGCAAAGCGAAGGACCTGCACCTCCCAACCCGGGATTCATGCCCGCACGCCCATTCGAACAGACCGTCGACGTCGAAACGCCCGAGCTGGTCGTGCTGACCTACTCGCTGGCGGGCATTGGGTCGCGCGTGCTGGCCGGACTCACGGATCTCTTCATCTGCATCGGGACTCTGTTCGCCATCGCCGTCGCAGTGGTGATGCTCGGCGGTCGCATCTCGCTCGCGTCCGACCTGACGGCGAGTTGGGGGACGGCTCTCCTCATCCTCGCGCAGTTCGTCATCCTCTGGGGCTACTACGTGCTCTTCGAGGGGCTGATGGACGGGCAGACGCCGGGAAAGCGCCTACATCGTCTGCGCGTCGTCCGCGAAGGCGGCTACTCGGTGACCTTCGGCGTGTCGGCGGTGCGCAATCTCGTCCGCATGCTCGACATGCAGCCCGGCGTGTTCTACCTCGTCGGGCTGACGAGCCTGTTTTTCACGAAACGAGGGCGCCGACTCGGCGATCTCGTGGCGGGGACGATCGTCGTGCGGGAAGACGTCCGCCCCCTCGCGGCGCCGGTACGCGACAAACGCGACCAGACGCCCGGCACGGCGGCCCTCCAGACGGCGCTGAGCGAGGACGAATACGCCGTGCTCGCGCGCTTCGTGGACCGGTGGAGTGCATTGGAGCCGCTCCGCCGTGCAGCACTGTCGGCGCGGCTCGCAACGCGGTTCGCCGCCGCGCTGCCCGACGACGGACGCCCCCCCGGGCGGCGCCTGCTCGAGCTGCATGAGCGAGAGCGACGCGCCCGGACACGTGGCGTTGCCTCGCGCGGTGATACGGGCGCCGGTCGCGAGCGGCAGGCGCTCATCGCGGCGGGCATGGGGCGATGGACCTCCTTTGCGGCGAAGCTTGCCACCGCACAGAAACGCGGCCTCAAGGTGCTCGGCGAGGATGGCGTGCGCGACTTCGTCTCGGAGTACCGCGCACTCTCGGCGGATCTCGCGCGCCTCCGCACTGCGTCGGCCGGCCGCGCGCTCGATGAGATGTTCTACCTCGGGCGGCTCGTCGCGGGAGCGCACAACCTGCTCTATCGCGATCGAGGAATGAGCCTTCGCGGCGCGGTGCGCTTTCTCTTCACCGATGTTCCGCGTGAAGTCCGGCGCAGCGCCGCGCCGATCGCGCTCGCGGCCCTGCTGCTCTTCGGGCCGGCGCTGATCGCGGCAGTGGGCGTCGCGCGCACGCCCACCCTCGCGAGCAAGCTGCTGCCGGCGGGCATGCTGCAGCGCGCCGAGGACGGCGTGCGCCGCACGCGCAACGGTGAGGGCTACATCGACGATCCGCAGCTTTTGCGTCCGGTGATGGCGAGCAGCATCGTGACGAACAACGTGCAGGTGACCTTCGCCGTCTTCGCGGGAGGAGTGACGGCTGGGCTGTTGAGCGTGTTGATGCTCGTCCTGAATGGCATCTCGCTCGGAAGCGTCGTCGGCCTCTACGCGAGCAAGGGGATCGCGCGGTTGCTGCTCGCGTTCGTCGCGCCACATGGCGTGCTGGAGCTGTTCGCCATCTGCGTCGCCGGCGGGGGAGGGTTTCTCATCGCCGCGGGCTTGCTCATGCCGGGACCGCGCACGCGCGGTCGAGCGCTGGTGGAGAACGCGCGCCGCGCCATTCGGCTCATCGCCGCGTCGACCTTTCTGCTCGTGATCGCCGGTGCACTCGAAGGATTCGTATCTCCGATCGAATGGTGGCCGATCGAAGGCAAGCTCGCTGTGAGTGGCGTGACGCTCGTGTTCCTCGTGGCCTACCTGTCCGGGGGCCGACGCCGCGCCGGTGTGACGTCGCCGTCGGATGCCGGTGAACCAGGCGCGCTGGCGCTCGCCGCGATCAGAGCGCGCCGCGCGACTTGAGCTCGAGGTACTGGTTCACCACCGCGGCCGCCATCGCGTCCGGCGCCACATCGAGCACGACGACGCCCGCATCGCGCATCCGCTGGAGTGCGGTGAGACGTTCGGCGAGCAGCTCTTCGGCGGCCGCGCTCGCGTAAAGCTCCGAGACGCCAATGCCGGGAGCGGCGGCGGCGTGGATGAGCGCGTCGTTTCGCAGTGCGACGACGAGCGCGAGGTGGCGCGACGCGCCGCGCGTGAGATGCGCCAGCAGCGCCCGGGCAGCGCGGGCGTCGATCACGTCGGTCACGAGCACGATGAGCGCGCGCTTGCGCTGGCGCTGCGCAAGCGTGCGGAAGGCTGCGGCGTAGTCGGGCTCGACCAGGGTCGGTTGTACGGGGACGAGCGCGGTGCGCAGCGCGTGTAACGCCGTGACGCCGCGCTGGGCCGGCACCAGCGCGCGAAGCTGATCGTCGAACACCAACGCACCAACCCGATCGCCAGCGGTAATCGCGACGTCCGCGAGGAGCAGTGTCGCGGAGAGCGCGTACTCGAATCGCGGATATCGTCCGGCGAGCTGCGTCATCGAGCGCCCCGCGTCGACGAGTATGAACACGGTCTGCGACTGCTCCACCGTGAACTCACGAGTGATGGTGTGCCCTCGGCGAGCGGTCGCCTTCCAGTCGATGTGCCGAGGATCGTCGCCCACCACGTAGTCGCGCAGCCGAGCAAAGCTGCGCCCCTCGCCGCGACGCCGCGCGTCGCGAACGCCCACAGTCGCGAGCCCGTGATGCACGGCAAGCCAACGGAAGCGCTTGACGCCGGCCAGCGAGGGCGCAACGAACACGCGGTCGGCTTGGCGGTAGCGGAAAGTGCGCACGGCGAGCCCCAGCGGCGTGCGCACTCGCACGGCTACGTCGCCCAGCGGAGCCTCTCCCCGCTCCGCGCCAACAACGTCGAACTCGAAGCCGACAGTGCCGCGAGCTGGAAGCGCGGTCTCGATGAACGGCACTGCACCCGAGAGATGCTTCACCGGAAGCGCATCGAAGACCGTGGCGTGAAGGGAGCGTCCCCAGCGGGATGAGAGCGTGTACCTCCCCTCCGCGTGGTCTCCCACGCCGACCGTTTCCGCAAGCACGCGTTGCACATCGAGGTCGTCGCGCCCCGGAAGTGCCGCCACGTCCACGACGATCGCAACCACGAGCGCAAGCAACACGAACGCCGCGATCACTGCCCCAATCCGCCAGCCACTGAGCAGCCAGAGCGGCGCCACGACGGCTACCGCGAGCGCGAGCCGGCGTGTCGGTGTGAACCCGACAGCCCCGCGAACGTCCCTGACCCGTCGGCGCAGCGCACCGGTGTCCGCCATTCCGCTACTCCGGCACGCGAACGCGATCCAGCAGCGCGACCAGCACGTCGTCGGCCGTGCGGCCTTCGACCTCCAGTTCCGGCGAGAGCGCGATTCGATGCCGAAGCACCGCGGGCGCGATTCCCTTCACGTCATCCGGCGTCACGAAGTCGCGGCCCTCGAGCACCGCAACCGCACGCGCCGCGCGGAACAGCGACACCGTGGCGCGCGGCGACGCCCCCAACGCAAGCATTCGCTCATCGCGCGTCGTGCGCGTGATGTCGGCGATGTACGCGCGCACCTCCTCCGCCACGCGCACGCCATCGACCAGCCCCCGCAGCCCGATCACTTCCGTCGCGCTCAGCGCCGCGGGCATCGCCGCATCGTCGAGGCGCTCGGCGTCGAAGCCGCGCTCGTAGCGGCTGAGCAGCTCGAGCTCCGCCTCGCGCGACGGATACGGCATCACCGCCTTGATGAGAAATCGGTCGAGTTGCGCTTCGGGCAGCGGATACGTCCCCTCGTGTTCGACGGGATTCTGCGTGGCGAACACGGTGAACATGTCGCCGAGCGGCCGAGACACGCCGTCCACCGTCACCTGTCGTTCGGCCATTGCCTCGAGCAGCGCGGCCTGCGTCTTCGCCGGCGCGCGGTTGATCTCGTCGCCCAGCAGCAGATCGGTGAACACGGGGCCGGACTGAAATTCAAAGCCGCGCGCCGGATCGCGGAGCACGTTCACACCGGTGACGTCGGACGGCATCAGGTCCGGCGTGAACTGGATGCGCGCGAAGCGAAGACCGAGCGCAGCGGAGAGCGATCGCACGAGCAGCGTCTTCGCCGTGCCGGGCACGCCCTCCACGAGCACGTGACCGCGTGCCAGGAAGGCGACGAGCGTGTCGGCGACTGTCGCCTCCTGCCCGACGATGCGCGTCGCGACCGATTGCCGTACGCGGTCGAGAAGGTCGGCGCCCTGAGCGGGCGTGATCGAAGAGCTCATGTGGAAGTCGTCGTCAGAGTGTGTTCGATGCGGCGAAGCGCCGCTCCGACCGCGGGAAGATCGCGGTCGGCAATCGTTTCAAGTAGCGCGCGGCGCACCAGCGCGACGTCCGGGTCGAGCGCAGGGGCGCGCGCAACCGCCGCGTCGAGGAATTCGTCGTCGGGGCGAGCGCGCGCGCCCGCCCCCCCCCGCTCCACGCGCCAGCGTAGGCCGCGAAGCAGCCGTGCGGTGATCGTGCGCGTCGCCCGCACCTGCTCGTACGCGTGCGCAAGCGCGTCCACCTGCTCGAGCGGATCGCGCCGCTCGATGCGCTCGATCTCCTGCGGCGGAACTGGACGCGGCGCGACCGCGAGCAGAAGGATGAGCGCCGCGAGCACCGCCACCGACAGAGCGCGTCCCAGCGGGTGATCCACGAGAAACTCGGCCGTCACGCCAAGGACGCTGGAACGCGAGCCAAACCCCTGGTGGTATTCGTCGAACACGAGCGTGGCGCGCGGAGCGGGCCCGCCCGCTCGCAGCCATTCGAGCATACGCACCGCGATCACATCGGCGCCCCATGCGCAGTGCCGCAGCACGTCGTTGCGAAGCAGGTCCGGATCAGCGACGACGACGACCCTTCCCTGCCCGAGCGGAAAGCCCACCGCGGCATCGCCCGGATGCGGCATTCCGAGCTCTTCACGGTAGAGCGACGCGAAGACGAGACGCTCCGCCGGCGCACCGTGCAGCCAGCGGAGGCCGAACAAATGAACCCTGGCATCGGCCCACAACGGTGGAGTCATCTCCCTTCGCCCAACGCACTGGGAGCTCGCGGCGTCGGGCAGAGGGAGAATTCCTCCACGCGGGAAGTGCGTCACGCCGAGTGAATCGGAGAGCGGCGTGCGCCCCTGCAGCACGAGCAGGAGGGCATCACCGCCGCGCACCGCTTCGAGATATCGGTGCGCCTCGGTGGGAGTCACGGGCGTCACCGGGGCCAGCACGGCGTGAATCGTTCGGCCATCCGCGGCGAGCGGCGCGGGCAGACTGTCCTGCTGAATCGTGCGCCAACCCAACCGTGCCGACATGTCGTGAAGCACCCGCGCGCCGAGCGAGCTCGCCAGGTGCGATGAGAGTCGTGGGTCGCCGAAGCGTCCCGACGCAGCCTGCGGCGTAATGAGCGCGACGATGAGCGCGACCGTGCCAACGACCGGTAGTACGACCCCTGGTCGCGTCCACCACTCGCGCGCGCGCGGCGCGGCCGGAAGCATCGTCATGCGGCGCGTGCCCGGGCGTGGAAGGGCGCGCTCAGCTCGCGCAATTCCGCCAGCGCGGCGGCATCAGCGCGGCCGTGCCCATAGACCACGACGTCGAAGCGGCGGGTAAACTCGCGAAAGGGGACGAGCGACACGGCGCCGCGCCGACGGAGCTCCCGCGCGTAATCGCCGCTCGTCTTCGACGGGTCCGGACGAAGCCGCTCCAGCCTGCCGAGCGACAGGATGACGCCGCGATAAAGTGCGTGCGCCGCCTCCTCGTAGCGTCCCTGCGCCGACAGTGCATCCGCCGCCTCCCACGGATCATCCGCCGACACCGCGCCACGCCGGTGCGTGGCGCGCTCGGCGCGATCATCTCTCGCGCTCGCGGCGATGATCAGACGCACCACGACGAAAAGTACGATCAGCGCGACGAACGCCAATGCGAACGAGCGAGTCGACGGCATGTGCTTGGACAGCCTCATGAGCCGCTCGAACCACTCCGACATCCAGAGCAGCATGCGATCGGCAAGCGACCGGCGCAGCGAGCGACGAAAGGCCGGGTCGCGCAACACGGCCTGTACGGTGTCGTGCACCGCCGCGGCCGGCCAGTGGCGCTCCGTGCTCTGCAGCAGCAGGAAGGCGATGCTCAGCGGGCGACCGGCTCCGTCGGAGGAGCAATACCCAGCTCCTCCGCCATCAGCTCGATGTCGAGCCCCTCACTCTGGATGCGTGCGTCGTAGTAGAGAAGGCACTCCGTGATCGCGATGACCGGGTACGCGAGGATGGTGTAGAACGCGCCCGCCACTGCCTGCACGACGAAGCTGCCCGACAGCGCGGCGAAGAGACTCACGCCGATAGCGATCACCCAGTAAATGATCGCCACCAGTCCCAGCGTGTTCAGAATGTGCCGCTTCCTGCCTTTGGACAGCGCGCCCGTGCGAGCGAAGGCTTGCGGCAGGCTCGCGTCCTCGAGGATGATCACCGGCGTCAGCGCGAACAGGCGCGCCGCCACGTACAGCGCTCCCACCAGGAAAAAGACGAAGCCAACCACGAGCAGTACATAGCGAAGGACGGCGGCGAACATCACGCGCGGCAGCCGTGGGAGCGCCCGGCGCACCGCCGCCGCAACGTCCACCGGTTCTCCGAGGTAGGTCTGCGAGGCGCATGTGATGATGACGGCGCTCATCAGCGCGAAGGTGAGCCAGACACCGACGCCCGCCAGGAGAGCGACCCACCAGTGCGTCCCCGCCCATTGCTCCGGATCGCCGAGAAAGAGCAGCTCGAGCACGAGCCACGGGAGATAGGCAAGCGCCGAGCACATGACGAACTGGCCGTAGTGCGCGCGAAGGATCTGGAATGCGGCGTCGACGATTTCCGAAACACTGCGTGGACGAAGAGCGGTAGAGACCATGATCTACATCTGCCTGCCCAGCGCGCGCTTTCGTGCGCGAACCGCAATCACGAATCGCTGCGCGTCTTCGGAGCTGAACGACTCGAGCACGTCCTTGCTGTTGACGTTGATGTGCGCGAATCCCGTCTGCGGCTTGCCGTTCCAGTCGAAGACCAATTTCTTGCCATCGTAGCGCACGTCCTTGACCGCCGAGAGGGGGAAGACGACGCGGGTGCCGAGCGCGCTCTGTACGCTGCCCTTCACCATCTTCTCGATCGACGCGCCGAATCCCGAGCCCTGCACGGCGTTCGTGTCGGTCTCGTGGCGCACCTTGGCCAGTGTCTTCTGCGAGAGCCCGCCGCTGATCGAATCGCCGATCAGCGCGAGGTCCACGCCGCTGTCCACACTCGTGATGCGGATGTCGCCCTCCCGCAGTGGTGCGTTCGCCGCGGCGGTGTCGCTGTTGCGGCTGAGTCGCATCGGGATCTTCACGTCATCGTCGCGATGACGGCAGGCGACCGCGAAGATTGCGACGGCGACGAAAAGCAACGGGAGGCGGCAGGGGCGCATGGGTCACTCGGAGCGGGGATGCGCTATGATCGGGGTGTCGCGCCGAGCGCGCAAGATGGGCGATGGTGGTGGTGTCGAACGCCCACCACCTCCTCCCGGCGTTGCCCGCGCGCGCAACGCGGGAGCGATTATCGCTGCGGTACTGCGCGTGCGTCTACTCGACCGTGACCGACTTCGCGAGATTCCGCGGCTGATCCACGTTCAGCCCGCGCTTCGCCGCGATGTAGTACGCGAGCAACTGAAGCGGGATGACCGACAGCACCGGGTTCAGCATGTCGATCGTTTCCGGTACGCGGAACTCGTAGTCGATGATCCCTGCGAGTGACGGCTCGTCGCGGCTCGTGATCGCGATCACCCGGCCGCCGCGCGCCTTCACTTCCTGCACGTTCGACACGACCTTGTCGAACACGGAGTCGTGCGGCGCGATGAAGACGACCGGCATGTCCGCGTCGATCAGCGCGATCGGACCGTGCTTCATCTCCGCCGCGGGATATCCCTCGGCGTGGATGTAGCTGATCTCCTTCAACTTCAGCGCGCCCTCGAGGGCGACCGGGAAGTTGTAGCCGCGACCGAGGTACAGGAAATTCGTCGCGTCCAGGAACGCCTCCGCGATCCTCTCGATCTCCGCCGCACGATCGAGGATGCTCTGGATCTGCGCCGGCAGCTTTTCCAGCGCCTGTGTCACTTCGCGTCCCTGCACCACTGACATCGTGCGCAGACGTCCGAGCTTGAGCGTGAGCAGGGCGAGCGCGACCACCTGGCTCGTGAACGCCTTGGTCGACGCAACGCCGATCTCCGGGCCAGCGTGGAGATAGATGCCGCCGTCGTCCTCACGCGCGATGGTCGAGCCGACCTGGTTCACGAGGCCGAGCGTCTTCGCGCCGCGGCGCTTTGCCTCGCGCATCGCGGCGAGGGTGTCAGCCGTCTCGCCCGACTGCGAGATCACGATGCAGAGTGTGCGCTCGGTGACGATCGGATTGCGGTAGCGGAACTCCGACGCGTATTCGACTTCGCAGCGAATGCGCGCATGCTCCTCGATCATCATCTTGCCGATGAGCGCGCTGTGCCAGCTCGTGCCGCACGCCGTGATGATGATGTGGTCAAAGTGCTGAAGCTCGTCCTTGCTCAGATTGAGGCCGCCGAGCTTCGAAAAGCCGTCGTCATCCACCGAGCGGCCGCGCATGGTATTCTGGATCGTCTCCGGCTGCTCCATGATCTCCTTCAGCATGAAGTGATCGAAGCCGCCCTTCTCGATCTGCTCGAGATTCCAATCGATCCGGTTCACGCGCTTCTTGATGGTCTGCGCGTTGAGATCCATCACGCGATAGTCGTCCTTCGTCAGCACCGCCATCTCGCCGTCGTCCAGATACACGACACGACGCGTGTACTGGAGGATCGCGGCGACGTCGCTGGCGACAAAGTTCTCCCCCTCGCCCAGGCCGATGAGAAGCGGGCTGCCCTTGCGCGCGGCAACGATCTTGTCCGGGTCCTTCGCGGAGATGACGGCGATGCCATACGTCCCTTCGACGAGGGCGAGCGCGTCGATCACGGCCTCTTCCAGATTGCCGTCGAACGCGGCCTCGATCAGATGCGCGAGCACCTCGGTGTCGGTCTCCGACACGAAGGTGTGCCCGGTCTTCTGCAGCATCGCGCGCAGCGGTCCGAAGTTCTCGATGATCCCGTTGTGCACCACCGAGATCGTCCCCGTGCAGTCATGGTGCGGATGCGCGTTGCACTCGTTCGGTGCACCATGCGTGGCCCATCGCGTGTGCGCGATGCCCAAGTTGCCCTGCACCGGATTCTTTTCGATCGCGGCCTCGAGCATGGCGATCTTTCCCTTCGCCTTGCGCGTCTCCACACCAGCGCCGTTCATCAGCGAGACACCCGCCGAGTCGTAGCCGCGGTACTCCAGGCGCTTCAGCCCGTCCACGAGCAGCGTCGTTGCGTTCTTCGCGCCCACGTATCCGACAATTCCGCACATGATTGACTTTCCTTGTTTGAAGATCCGGTCTCGCGCCCGCTCAGCTCTCGAGAGCGTCGAGCGGCTCGCGTGACCGGCGCACCAGCTCCCGCGCCGCGTCTTCGTTCGGCGCTTCGGCAATCACCCGGACTATAGGTTCAGTTCCAGACGGACGAATGTGAACCCACCGGTCCGGCCACGACAGCCGCAGCCCGTCCTGCGTATCGACTGTTGCGTCCGGAAATGCCGAGCGAAGTGCAGCATACACCGTGTCGAGGCTCGCGTTCGGCCGGTCCAGCTTCTCCTTCACGATCACATACCTGGGCAAACCTGCCACGATCGCGCTCAGCGGACGGCCCTCTTCCACAAGTAATTGCAGGAGCAGGGCCGCGCCGATTGGCGCATCGCGCCCAAGGTGCACTTCGGGGAGAATCACCCCCCCGTTTCCCTCTCCGCCGATGGGCGCATTCAGCTCCCGCATGCGCACCGCCACGTTCACTTCGCCCACCGGCGCCCGGACCGCGGCGACTCCCGCCTCGCGCGCCACATCATCAATCAGCATGCTCGTGGAGAGATTCGTCACGATGGGGCCCGAGCGGTACCGGAGCACCAGCCGGGCAGCGAGCGCGAGGGTGTAGTCCTCACCCACAGCTCGGCCCTCGTCGCTCACCAGCGCCAGACGGTCGACGTCCGGGTCTACCGCGAAGCCGATGTCGGCGCCGGACGCGGTCACGAAACGCTCGAACTCGCGCAGATTGGCCGGGATCGGCTCGGGCTCTCTGGGGAAGCGTCCGTCGGGCTCCATGTTCAGGCCAACAACCTCGCAGCCGAGCCGCTCGAGCAGCGCGGGCATGATCGTGGCGCCGGCGCCGCGCACGCAGTCCAGGGCCACCTTGAACCGGCGCGCTCGAATGGCGTCGGCGTTCAGGTAGGGGATGGCGAGCACAGCCTCGATATGGCGGCCGGCCGCGTCGTCGTCCTGGGTAACCGTGCCGATTCTGTCCCAGGTCGCGTGAGGCGTCCCGGTATCCACGAGGGCACGCATTGCAGCGCCCTCACTGGCCTCGAGGAACAGCCCGCTCGACCCGATGCACTTGAGCGCGTTCCACTCGATCGGGTTGTGGCTCGCGGATAGCATCAGCCCGCCCGCGGCGTGGTGATGCTCCACGGACAGTTGGCAGCCGGGGGTGGTGGTCAACCCGATGTCGATCACGTCGCAGCCAACGAGCTGAAGCGTGCCCACGACAATGCGGTGGAACATGGGTCCCGAAACGCGACTGTCGCGCCCGACCACGATCGCCTTTGACGGATTGTTCGCGATCGACCATGCGCCGAATGCTGCGGCATACCGCGCGACGACCTCGGGCGTGAGCGCCTCGCCCACGCGTCCCCGAATCCCGGACACTCCCACCATCAATCCTTCCACGCCGCCACCCTGCGCCATGACTCCTCCGTCAGTGAGAAGCCGAAAGCTATTCCGGTCAACTACCCGGGCAAGCGCAGGAGGCGCTTGTCTACACGTGATCTCGCCCGGTAACTTCGGGGCGTGCCGGATCGTCGCGGCGTCGCCCATGGCTCCAGCTTTCCCTCCCCGCCCCTCTCTCCTCTGCCCGCTGCTCCGAAATTCCCTCTGCGGCTCAAGATGGCGGCCATCGCTGGCGGCGCCGTCCTGCTCACGCTCGTGATCGTCGTCGCGCCAGCGTTTGGCGGCCTGCGCAATGTCCTCGCGCTCGGCCAGGCCGATCGCCTCGCCATCGAGATCGCGGCGTATTCCGCCGTCGCGCTCGTGCTCGCGGTGGCGATCGCCTTCTGGGGCGCGGGGCGCCTTTCGCGCGGCATGTTCGAGCTCTCGCAGCAGTCAGAGCGGGTTGCGCAGGGTCTGCTACGCCAGGAGTTGACCTTCGAGTCGGATGACGAGGTCGGCCAGCTCGCCAATTCCTTCCGCGAGATGACGCACGGCCTGCGCACGCTCGTCGCGCAGCTCGATTCCAGCGCCACGGACGTCGCGACCACCGCGGAGCAGCTCGCCGCGAGCGCCGAACAGATGACGGCGTCGACGCAGCAGGTGTCGAGCGCGGCAGGGGCCATCGCGGACGCCGCCGCCTCGCAGACGCGCGGCGTCAACAATGCCTCCGATGCATCGAGCCGCGTTGCGAGTCGCGCGGCGGCCGTCGCCAGTCACGCCGAGCAGGCACGCAGCGCGGCCGACGTCGCGCAGCGCACCACGCGGCGCGGCACGATCGCCGCGGGCGAAGCGCTCAAGGCGATGGCTGAGATCAGCGCCGTCACCGGAGCGGCCGTTCCCGCCGTCGTGGAGTTGGGAGAGAAATCCCAGCGCATCGGGAAGATCACGGACGTCATCGGCGCCATCGCGCGGCAGACGAATCTGCTCGCCCTCAACGCGGCAATCGAAGCGTCGCGCGCAGGTGAGCACGGCAAGGGATTCGCCGTCGTCGCCGACGAGGTGCGAAAGCTCGCCGCCGAGACCGCACGTGCGCTCGGCCAGATCCGCCGGCTGGCCGCCGAGATTCGCACGAGTGCCGTGCGCACGGAAGAACAGATCCTCCAGACGAGCGACCGCGTGACGGCCGGCGAGGCGGTCATTCGGGCCTCCGCCGAAGCGCTCACGCAGATCGATCGCGAGATCGCGAGCGCACGCGCGGCCGTCGATCGCATCGTCGATGCTGCCGATGCGCAGCGCGTCGAAGCGGAATCACTCGCACACGAGATCGAGGAGCTCGCGACGGCCGCCGAGACGAACGCCGCCACGGCGCAGGAGGTGAGCGCCGTGGTGCAGGAGCAGACCGCGGCCATGTCGGGAGTGGCGTCCTCGAGCCAGCTTCTCGCGGCTGTCGCCGAACGCCTCAAGGCCTCGCTGCGCCGCTTCGAGATCTGATTCCTCCCTGAGCCCCGAGCACCTCCAGACTGTGAGCAACCCACTCGCGCTTCTTCCGCTCGCCCTCGCGTCGGGCGGCGGGCACATCGCCGCTGTTGGTGCGGCACCTGGCGACGACTTCGAGACGCAGCAGCTCGTCGCGGCCGGCCTCACGCTGCTCCAGCGGAGCGCGCCACTCGTTCGCGCGCTGAGTGGCCGGCGCTCGGCGCTGCTGCTCCCCACATCGCCCGCGTTCCTCACCGCGCTCGCCGCGAGCGACGGACGCGGCGCGGTGCTGATCAACCCGCTCGCCGCGCCGGCCGAGATTGCCTTCCAGTGCGCCGACGCGAACGTGGGTGCGATCTTCACGACGAGCGCGTTCGCCGCGCGACTGCCTGACGGGCTGCCCATCGTATTGCTCGACGAGTCACCGCGCCGAGCGCGCGTCGTCGCCGACGGTCGCACGCAGGAGCTGGACCTCGGCTCGCATCACGGCCTCGCGCTCGAGGGCGAGCGTGACGTGCCAGGGCGCGATGAGGAAGCCGCGATCGTCTACACCTCGGCGATGCGCGGTACGCCGCTCGGCGCAGTGCTCACGCACCGGAATCTGCTCGCGAATGTCCGCTCGACCATCGAGGCGCTTGCCGTCACTGCCGACGAGCATGTGCTCGCGCTACTTCCCTTCGCGCACCTGTTCGGTCTCACCGTCACTGCCAGCGCACCGCTTCTCGTGGGTGGTCGCGTCACCACGATGGAGCGCTTCAATCCATTGAAGGCCGCCGAGCTGCTCGCCGACGGTGTTACGCAGGTCGTCGGAGTCCCTGCGGTGTTTCACGCCCTGCTCACCGCGTTCTCGCGGCGCGGCGTGGATCTGCGTGGCAGCGCTCTTCGCCTGTGCCTCTGCGGAGGCGCCGTGCTTCCGATCGATCTGCAGGACCGATGGGCCGACGTCACCGGCGTCGAGTTGCGCGAGGGTTACGGGCTCTCGGAGGCCAGTCCGGTGTGTCTGTTCAATCGCCTCGACCGGCCGAACGTACGAGGCGCCATGGGAAGCGCCTTTCCGAACGTCGACGTCGGCATCTTCCCGCCGGCTGGTTACGACGGCGAAGAGGCGAGATCAGAGCACGAGGTCTCCCCGCTCGAGGATGGAACGCCCGGCGAGATCTGCGTCCGCGGCGAGAATGTCTTTCGCGGCTACCTCGGCGACCATCGCGGCCTCCCGCGTCGAGGCGACTGGCTCTGCACCGGCGACAAAGGCGTTCGCGATGCAGACGGCTCGGTGCGCTTTCTCGGCTTGCTCAAGCCCATGTTCACGCGCAATGGCTTCAACGTCTACCCGCGCGAGCTGGAGCGCGTCGTTGGCGCAATGCCCGGCGTGACGCATGTCGAGGTGCGAGCCCTCCCCGATCCGTTCAAGGAGAACGACATCCTGCTCCGCGTGCGCGGATCAGTGACGGACGAGGACGTCAAGCGCTGGTGCGAGCAGCGGCTCAGCGCGTACAAGCAGCCAAGCGTGATCGAGATCGTCGCGGGTTGATCTTCACTTCGTACATGAGGTACGAAGTAGACGCGCTAAAACGGCAGTGAGCTGGGGTGTGCCGTTCTAGTGCGCCGCCACCCCCACATACGACGGCACGCGCGGCATGAGCGAGAGCCGTCCGCCCTCCACCGCCGCCACCATCGCCGCGACGATCTTCGGATCGAATTGGGTTCCGCAGCAACGCACCAGCTCAGCCACCGACGCGTCCAGGCTCATGCCGTCGGGGCGATACGGGCGATCGCTCGTCATCGCGTCGAACGAGTCGGCCACCGTGGCGATGCGCGCCTCGAAGGGAATCTGCTCTCCGGCCAGGTGCTCGGGCACACCGCGTCCGTCGTATCGCTCGTGGTGCGAGCGTACGATGTTCAGCGCCGCCGGCATCTCGCGGAGGAGGGGCGCGAGAATGCGCCAGCCGACCACCGGATGCGTCATGATGTGCTCGTACTCGGCGTCGGTGAGCTTGCCCGGCTTATTGAGCACATCTTCACGGACACCAATTTTCCCGATGTCGTGCACATGCCCGCCGAGCTCGATCTGACGTAGCTGCTCGCCCTCGAGCCGGAGCTCGCGCGCGATCACTACCGAATAGTGGCTCATGCGAATCGAGTGGCCGCGCGTGTACGGGTCTTTCACCTCGAGCGCTTCGGCGAGCGATTGGATGCTGGCGAGGAACAGCTCCTCGAGCCGGCGCGCCTGCACCGCGACCTTCTCCTGCAGGCTTTCCTGATACCCGCGATTCTCCATCACGAGGCGCCGCTTCTCGAGCGCCTGCGCGACGCGCGCACGGACCTCCTCGAGGTGAAAGGGCTTCGTGAGGTAGTCCATCGCGCCGATCGCAAGACAGCTCACCGCGACTTCGACGTCCGCCACGGCGGTGATCATCACGACGGCGGTGTCGGGCCACCGGCCGCGGACTCGCCGAAGCAGCTCCAGCCCATCCATCTTCGGCATGCGCAGATCGCTCATCACGAGCGTTATCGGCTGCTGCTCGAGATGCGCCAGCGCCTCTTCGCCGTTCCCCGCCTCGAGGCAGGTGAAGCCATCGTTCCGCATCAGGTGCACGAGCACCTGACGCAGACGCGGCTCGTCGTCGACGATGAGGCAGTACTGTGCGGTGTTGGATTCAGCTGGCATTGCAGTGCTCGATGCGTTTACCGTCCTCGAGGCGGGAGGCGAAGCCTTCCTCGTCTCGCCTCTCCTCGCCCCTCTCGCTATCTTGCCAGACATGACTCGACTCGGAGTAATATCGGCATGACGCGGGTATTTGAAGACGACCTCTCAACGGGCTTTGCAACGCGCGCCATCCATGCTGGCCAGCGCCCAGAGCCCCTCGCCGGCGCGATCATGACGCCGGTCTACCTCACCTCAACCTATGTCCAGGATGCGTTGGGGCAGAATAAGGGCTACGAATACGCCCGTGGCAAGAACCCGACGCGAGAGGCGCTGGAGCGGAACGTAGCAGCGCTCGAAGGTGGTCACCACGGTTTCGCCTTCAGCTCGGGGATGGGCTGCGTCGATTCCATCATGAAGCTGTTCAAGTCGGGCGACCACATCGTCTGCGGCGAGAATCTCTATGGCGGCGTCTTTCGCCTCTTCGACAAGCTGCTCGTCAACTACGGGCTGACCTTCTCCTGGGTCGACACGCGCGATCCGCAACGGATCGCCGACGCAATGACGTCCGCGACCCGGCTCGTCTTCGTCGAGACGCCGACGAATCCGCTCATGCGCATCTGCGACCTCCGCGCCGCGGCCGAGGTCGCGCATGCGCACGACGCACTGCTTCTCGTGGACAACACCTTCGCGTCGCCATTCTTTCAGCGGCCCTTCAAGTTCGGCGCGGACATCATCTACCACTCGACCACGAAGTATCTGAACGGCCACTCGGACATGATTGGCGGTATCGCGATCCTGAACGACGACGACCTCGCGACGCGGCTTCAGTTCATCCTCAATGCCGCCGGCGCCGTTCCCGGACCCTTCGATTCCTGGCTGGCCCTGCGCGGCACGAAGACGCTCCACCTGCGCATGCCGCGACACGACGAGAATGGTCGTCAGATCGCCGCCTGGCTCGCCGAGCGGCTTGGCGAGGACAAGGTCATCTACCCGGGCCTTCCTTCGCACCCGCAGCATGAGCTCGCCAAGACGCAGATGTCCGGCTTCGGCGGCATGATCTCCGTAGAGCTCGGCTCGAAGACCCGGGCCAACGAAGTCCTGAGCCGTTGCCGCCTCTTCTCACTCGCGGAGTCGCTCGGCGGCGTCGAGAGTCTCATCAGCCATCCCGCCTCGATGACGCACGCGAGCGTCGAGCCTGCGCGGCGGGCAGCCTTGGGGATCACCGAGGGGCTGATTCGGCTCTCGTGCGGCGTCGAAGATGTCGGAGATCTGCTGGCCGACCTGGAGCACGCCTTTCACGTGGTCTGACACTTTCCACGAGGACCAGACGTAGTCAGGGTACAAACCGTCCAGGAGCGCCGCGTCATGCCGACCCCGTTACCACAGATCTCTCCCCTCGCATGGGAGCACCCAGCCGATCGCGCCGCGCTCAACACCTTGCGGGCAATTCCCGGCTTCGATGAGATCGCGCGCCAGGTGGCCACCTTCCTCACCGAGCGCCGTGTGCGCCAGATCTTCCTTGCCAACGCCGTGCAGGTCAATCCGGTGCAGCGGCCGAAGCTCGATGCGCTGCTGACGGACGTCCTTGCCACGATGGATTGGCCGAAGCGCCCGGAGCTGTACGTCACGCTGTCACCGAAGGTCAACGCCTACGCGATCGGCTACGACCTTCCGTTCATCGTGATGACATCGGGCGCGCTGGAGCTCCTCGAGAGCGATGACGAGCGACGCTTTCTGCTGGCGCACGAGCTCGGGCACATCATGAGCGACCACATGATCTATCGCACGATCGCGATGGTCATTCTCGCCGCGGGCTCGATGGCGCTCATGCCCGTGGGGCTGGCGCTCCTTCCCTTCCACCTCGGGCTGCTCGAGTGGCACCGCAAGAGCGAGTTCTCGAGCGATCGGGCTGCTCTGCTCGCGCTTCAGGACAAAGTCGTCGCACAGAGCACGTTCATGCGCCTCGCCGGCGGCCGCGATTTCGGCGACACGACGAGCGTCAACGCCTTCATGGCACAGGCAGCGACGTACGAGACTGGCGGCGACACCTGGGACAAGATCCTCAAGGTGTTCAACACCGCCTTCCGCGAACACCCGTTCAACACCGTGCGGGCCGCCGAGCTCGAGCGGTGGCGCACGAGCGGCGAGTACGACGCGATCGTCGCGGGCGCGTACACCCGTCGCGGCGAGAAAGGTCAGGGGCTGGGCAATGACTTCTCCGACGCCGCGCGCTACTACTCCGGCAAGGCGAACGCCGGGATGTCGAGCGTCGGCGACGCACTCGATCGGGCGAAGAATGCGTTCAACGACGCATTCCGCGGGCGCGACGAACCGCCGGCGCCGCCGGCCTAAGCAGTCTCCCTGTCGTCCTTCGCTTCGCGCTTGACGACACCCATATTTCCGCCATGCGAGTCCTGATCATCGGTGGTGGTGGGCGCGAGCACGCCCTCGCGTGGAAGCTCAAGCAGGAAGAGCCGACACTCGAACTGCTCGCGGCGCCGGGAAATCCCGGCATCGCCGAGCTGGCGGAGTGCATTCCCATCGGCGTCGGACAGATCGCGGCGCTGCAAGCGCTCGCGCTGGAACGATCTGTCGATCTCACGATCGTCGGCCCCGAGGCGCCTCTCGCCTTAGGGATCGTCGATCTGTTCAGGTCCTCCGGTCTGCCCATTTTCGGGCCGACGAAGGCCGCCGCCGAGATCGAGACGTCGAAGGCGTTCGCGAAGCAGCTCATGCTGGAGGATGGGATCCCGACGGCGCGCGCGGAGATGCACACGCAGGTCGCCGCGGCGAAGGACGCTGCGCGGCGGTTCGGGGCGCCGGTGGTGATCAAAGCGTCGGGCCTGGCGGCCGGGAAGGGCGTCATCGTCTGCCAGTCGCTCGCCGAGGCCGATCAGGCGATCGACGACATGCTCGAGGGGAATCGATTCGGCGCGGCGGGTGCCCAGGTGCTGGTCGAGGAGTTCATGGAGGGCGAAGAGATCTCGATCTTCGCGATCACCGACGGAGCATCGTTCGTCATTCTGCCCGGGCTGCAGGATCATAAGCGTTTGCTGGATAACGACGCAGGATCAAATACCGGCGGCATGGGCGCGTATCTGCCCGTGACACTCGAGCTTGGCCCTGGCCGGCCGGTCAGCGATGGCGGAACCGCACAGCGCTCGGTGATCGATCGGACCTTGCGGGGACTCGCGCGGCGAGGTCGGCCCTTCACCGGCCTCCTTTACGCGGGGCTGATGATGACGAAGGACGGTCCCAAAGTCGTTGAGTTCAACTGCCGCTTCGGAGATCCCGAGACGCAGGCGCTCCTTCCCGTCCTGAGCGGCGAGCCTCGCCTGATCGACCTCCTGCTCGCGGTGGCCAGGGGCGAGACGCTCCCCTCCGGATCCGCGGAGACGCGAGGTGCCTGCGTGACCACCGTGCTCGCCGCGGCAAACTATCCCGAGACTCCGCGCACCGGCGATCCGATCACCCTGCCCGCGGCGGAAGACGGCATCTTCGTCTTTCACGCCGGCACGGCGCGCGACGCCGACGGCCGCCTCGTCACCGCGGGCGGCCGCGTGCTCGCCGTGAGCGCGCTCGGCGAGTCCGTCACCATCGCGCAGCGGCGGAGTCTCGACTACGCGCAGCGAGTTGAGTTCCAGGGCAAACAGTTCCGCACGGATATCGGCTGGCGCGAGATTGCCCGCGAGCAGAAGCAAGCGCGTGCCCGAGCTACCGGAAACTGAGACGATCGCTCGCGACCTCGATCGCGAGCTGCGCGGGCGCACGATCACCGGCGTCGTCGTTCGAAAGGGTGACGTGCTGCGGGAGGTAGCGGCCGGCGCGCTACGGAGTCGCGTGTCCGGCGCATCGATACTGCGATGCTGGCGCCGGGCGAAGATGGTCGTGCTCGATCTCTCCACTGGCGACCGGATCGTCGTGCAGCCACGCTTCACCGGCGCGCTTCTCCTCTCCGCCGGGCCGCTCCCGGAGCGCGAGGCGACATACTCGACCATGCACTTCACTCTCGATGACGGACGCGACCTCCACTATCGCGACATTCGTCGCCTCGGCACCCTCGCGCTGATGTCGGCCGAGCGATTCGAGGAATACGTCGAGGCACTCGGCGTCGAGCCACTTGACCCCGCGTTCACCGTGGCCCATCTATCGGGACTTCTTCGGGGGTCGAAGCAGGCGGTGAAGAAGGTGCTCATGGATCAGCGCATGGTGGTCGGAATCGGCAACATTTACGCGAACGAAGCCTGTTGGCGCGCCGGAGTCGATCCGTCGCGACGCGCGTGGGATATAGACGACGCCGAGACCGCCGCGCTTCACGCTGGAATCACGTCGGTGCTGACGGCCTCCATCGCGGCGCGCGGTACTTCGTTTCGCGACTACCGCGACGCATCCGGCGGGAAGGGCGACTTCGAGCGCTCGCTCGCCGCATATGGGCGCGGTGGCGAGCCCTGTCTCCGCTGCGGTGCGCGTCTCATCGAGACGCACGCGATCGACGGACGCACCACGGTGTTATGCGCGCATTGTCAAAGGTAGATCTTCTCCGCCCGCCCACGTGCGACGCGCAGCTCGCCGCAATGCGCGCCGTGGTGAAGGCTGGCGTGACGGATCGGCCCGGCGTCTATCGCATGCTCGCCGCCGACGGAGAGATCGTCTACGTCGGCAAGTCGAAGAAGCTGCGCACGCGACTGCTCAGCTATTTCCGGTGCGAATTCCCGGCGGACAAGGGCGCGCGTATCGTGCGAGAGGCCGACCGCATCGAGTGGGACTATCACCCGAGTGAGTTCGCCGCCCTGCTCGAGGAGCTGCGGCTGATCAAGCGCTTCCGTCCGCGGCTCAACGTCGCGATGAAGCGCGACGCTCGGCACTTCGCCTTCATCAAGCTGACGCGTGGCGCGGCGCCCAAGCTGCTCGTCGTGCGCGGAGCCGGTGCCGATGACGCGCAGATCTACTACGGCCCGTTCCACGGCGCGCAGCGCGTGGGCGAAGCGGTCCGCGAGCTGAATGATGCGCTCGGACTTCGCGACTGTCGGCTCGATCAGCCCATGCACTTCGCCGATCAGCCCGAGCTGTTCCAGATCTTTCCGCGCACACCCGGCTGCATTCGCCACGAGATCAGGAAGTGTCTCGGACCCTGCGTCGGTGGCTGTACGGCGGCGCAGTACGATGAGCGCCTGCAACTGGTGCGCGGCTTTCTCGATGGCGACGACGACGGGCCGTTGCGTGCGCTGCGGGAGGAGATGGTCGCGGCGAGCGAGCGTCTCGAGTTCGAGCGCGCCGGAAGCATTCGCGACAAGCTGCAACGTCTCGAGGGACTGCGTGAACAGTTCATTCGATTCCGCTTCGCCATCGAGACGCTTTCGTTCGTCTACACCGTGCCTGGCTTCGAGGGCGACGACCGCGTCTACCTGATTCGTCGCGGGCGCGTGCGCGGCGAGTACGCGATTCCGCGCTGCCAGCACGACCGCATGCGCCTGCTCGAGATGGTCGAGGACGTGTTCCATCCCGTCGAGCGCGACAGCGCGCACCTTCCCGCGCACGAGATCGACGAGCTGCTGCTGCTCTCCTCGTGGTTCCGTCGTTTTCCGGCGGAGCTCGCTCGCGCGCGCGCCGCCGCCGCGTTCGTCGCCGATCCGTCCGCGCTCGGCTACGATGCCGCGAGCGATCCCGTCTTATCGGCACCGTACGCCACCTCTGCTGCGTGAGCGTGCGGCAGATCACAGACTGACTGGCGAGGCTCTTGCGCCTTCGCTCGTTGACGCCAAATGCACGGGCAGCAGTGACGAACGATGCGATGGCGACCTCGTGGCAACCGACGACACTCGTGCAGTGCATCAGCGTGAAGCCGTGGCTCACCTATCCGGGTTGCGACGAGCCAGGTATCCGGCGTCGCATTCCCAGGCGATATAGTCCGTTGTGCCGTGCGTCGAAGGAGCGCTTGTCGAAGGCAGCGCGGATCCAGGGGATTCGACGGATCATCGCAGATTTCTCCAAGCGCGTTCATGTAGGCGTGCGCCGTTGACACACTCTCGATATTGAAATCGCGAAGGCTGGGTCGGTCTCACAATGCTAGCTCCGTTCAACGCCGGTTTCGCCACTCACGCCGTGTCGAGCGCAACGATCTCTACGTCGGCGCGCCCATCGCGAATGGAGAGGCGTCCCACGCTCGGCTCCAACTTGAAACGCTTCGCACCCGCCGCGCCTGGATTGACGACGAGACGTCCGTCCGCAGCGCGCGTCACCAGCTGCATGTGCGTGTGCCCATACACGATGACATCCGCTGAGTAGCGCTCGAGCAGCTTCGCCGGCGTCGGCGCTCCGACTTCGTGGCCGTGCGACACATGGATGCGCCCACCGCCGATCGTCCGCTCGATCGACTCGGCCAGCCGCGGATCGCCCGGGCTGTCGGTGTTGCCGTACACCGCCATCACCGGCGCGATCAACGCCAGCTCATCGAGGATCTCGTCGCCGCCAACATCGCCCGCGTGCAGGATGAGCTCGACGCCAGCCAATGCCGTGTGCACCGACGCGCGAACCAGTCCATGGGTGTCGGAGATCAATCCGATCAGGTGCGTCCCTGCGTCGCTCACACGTCTTCCGGCGAGTCACCCCACCGCCGTCCGAGGCTGTGCGCGACGTCGAGCTGGTCGAGCACACGCGCGACGACGAAATCCACCAGCTCGGCAATCGACGCCGGCCGGTGATAGAAACCCGGACTCGCGGGCAACACGACGGCACCCGCGCGCGTGAGCCGGAGCATGTTCTCCAGGTGGATCGCGCTGTACGGCGTCTCGCGCGGCACCAGCACGAGCTTTCGACGCTCCTTCAGCGCAACGTCAGCCGCCCGTTCGACGAGAGAGCGCGACGTCCCCTGGCTGATCGCGCTCACTGTTCCCATCGAGCAGGGACAGATCACCATGCCGCGATTACGCGCCGATCCCGACGCCGGTGCGGCGCCACGATCGTCGTCGTCGAAGAGCGTGACGAGCGAGTCCCATCGCTCGGCCCCTGCGGCGAGGCGCAGTGCATCGATGGTGTCGATCTCCGTTTCGGTGCGGAGCAGCCGCAGTCCATGGCTCGAGACGATGAGTTGCACCGATTGATTCGCGAGGAGCAGCTGTTCGAGCAACCGCACGGCATACGGCGCACCCGACGCGCCCGTGATCGCCATGACGAGGGGACGATCCATCGTGCTCATCGCGGCACCCAGCTGAGGTAAGGTGACCAACCGCTCAGGAGCCGCCCGGCAAGCACGAACGCGAACAGTGTGAGGCTGATGACGCCGTTCATGGTGAAGAAGGCGGCGTCCAGCTTCGAGAGATTGCCGGCACGAACGAGCGAGTGCTCGTACAGCAGCAACGACGCCGCGATGAGCACGCCAGCCCAGTAGAGCACCACTGAAAGCTCAAGCGTGGGAAACGCAGCGACGCCGATCAGCACGAGACAGAGCACCGTGAGGGCGTGCAGACCGCGTGCGATCACGATCGCTCCGCGCTCGCCGAATGCGACGGGAATGGAATGCAGCCCGTGCGCCCGATCGAACGCGATGTCGGGAAGCGCATAGAGCACGTCGAATCCGGCGCCCCAGGTGATCACCGTGGTTGCGAGCGTGCAAAGCAGCCACCACGGCTGACTCCATCGCCCCGTGACCGCCAGATAGCCGCCCACTGGCGCGATGGACATTCCGACGCCGAGTACGATGTGGGCGAATCGCGTGAATCGCTTGGTGTAGCTGTAGAAGAAGATCCACGCGAGCGCGATCGGCGATAGCAGCAAACAGAGCGTATTCAGCGCACCCGCCGCCGCGATGAAGAGTGCCGAGGCGAGCGCAACCGCGACCGACGCGTCTCGCACGGACAGCGTGCCGCGTGGGATCTCGCGCATCGATGTGCGCGGGTTCTTCGCGTCATACCCGCGATCGACAATGCGGTTGAAGCCCATCGCGGCGAACCGTGCCGCGGTGAAGGCGAGAATCGTCCAGCCGATCATGCGCCATGTGACCGCGTGTGAGTACGAGGCCAGAATCACGCCGATCATCGCGAATGGCAGCGCGAACACCGTATGCGGCAGCTTCACGAAGCTCGCATACGTCGAGAGGTGCGAAGTGCCGTCGAAGGTCTGCCCCTCGCGAAGGGGCTGCTGCGTCGAGGTGCTCACGTCACCTCCCGGGAATTCCGAGGGCGGGCCACATCGCATCCACCGACGCCCTGGTCGCGTCGTCCATCACGATCACCGCCGGCCACTCTCGGGTGAATCCTTCCTCTGGCAGCTTCTTCGTCGCATCGATGCCCATCTTCGAGCCGTAGGTGAACGCGCGCGCCGAGTGATCGAGCACGTCCATCGGCCCCATCGTGAAGCGCGTGTCGCGCTCGGGATCAATGTTGTTGAGTGCCACCCACCATGCTTCCTGCGGATTGCGCACGTCCACCCAGTCATCCACGACGACAAGCACCTTCGCCAGCGACATGAGCCCCTGCCCCCACATGGCGTTCATCACCTTGTAGGCCTGGCCGGGATACTCCTTCTTGATGCTGATGAAGACGAGGTTGTGAAAGATTCCCTCGGCCGGCATGTGATAGTCCACGATCTCGGGGATCGAGAACTTGAGCAACGGCAGGAAGATTCGCTCGGTGGCGTGCCCGAGGTAGAAGTCCTCCATCGGCGGCCGGCCGACGATCGTGCATGGAAAGATCGGGTCCTGCCGCATCGTCACCGCGGTGACGTGCACAAGGGGGTATAGGTCCGCGAGAGAATAAAAGCCGGTGTGATCGCCGAACGGTCCTTCGGTCACGAGCGCTTCCGCCGGATCGATGTATCCCTCCAGTACGAAGTCAGCGTCCGCCGGCACTTCGAGATCGCAGGTGAGCGCCTTGGCGAGCATCACCGGCTTCCTGCGCAGAAATCCGGCGAAGATGAATTCGTCCACGGTCGGCGGCAGAGGGGCCGTCGCCGCGTACAGTGACGCGGGGTCCGCGCCGATCGCGATCACCACCGGCATCCTCTCGCCGCGCTCGGCCATCTCGCGCCAGTGCGCCGCGCCAACCTTGTGTCGCTGCCAATGCATTGCGAGGGTGTTCTTGCCCATCTGCTGGACGCGATACATCCCGACGTTCCGGATGCCCCGCTTCGGATCTCGCGTGATCACCATCGGCAGAGTGATGTACGGGCCGCCGTCGTCTGGCCAGCAGGTGAGGATCGGAAGCTTGTCGAGATCGATCTCGTCGCCGCGCCAGATGACCTCCTGGCAGCGCGGACTCGTCGTCATGCGCGGCGGGAACTTCGCGATCTCCATCAGCCGCGGGAGCATGGACAGCTTGCCCATGATGCCTTCGGGGACCTTGAGGTCCATGAGCTTCGTGATCCGGTCGCCGTGATCGTCCAGCTTCTCGACGCCGAGCGACATCGACATCCGGGACATGGAGCCGAAGAGATTGATGCCGACGGGATACGCCGAGCGTGATCCGTCACGCAGGATCACGTTCTCGAACAGCAGCGCCGGCCCCCCACCGGGCATCTTCATCACGCGGTCGGCGATCTCGCACAGTTCGAGGTGCACGCGAACCGGGTATGTGACGCGAACGAGCTCACCTGCCGCGTCAATCGCCTGGACGAAATCGTTGAGAGTGTCGAGAGACAAAGCTTGCACGGTTAGTGTGTTGCAGTCGTCAAAAAAAAAGCGTTGGCCGTTGAGCCATCGCGGATCATGCGGATCGAACGGATCCGCGCAGATCAGCATGATCCGCTGAATCCGCGACTCCTCCGAACAACGCCCTTTTCTCCGCGGTTCCGTAACGCTTGACCCCCACATGAATCGCCGCAATGCCCAGGCTCAGCGATTCCCACCGCACGTCGCTGAACCCCGCCGCCGTCATGCGGCGCGCCAGCTCGGGCTCGGCGGGAAAGTGTGCGACGGATCTGGGCAGATACTTGTACGCCGTGCGGTGCCCGCTGATCACGCCACCCACAAACGGAAGCACCTGGTGAAAGTAGAAATGATAGAGCGTTCGCACGATCGCGGAACGCGGCGTGGTGAACTCGAGAATGACGAATTTCGCGCCCGGCGCCAGTACTCTGTACACCTCGTGAAGCGCGATGTCGAGCGAGGCGACGTTGCGAATGCCGAACGCCACGACGGCACCATCCACGGAATCCGCGCCGAGCGGGAGTTGCTGCGCGTCGGCCCCGACGGGCGCCAGCCGATCGCGCGGTGCCTTGCCCGTTCCAGCCCGCAACATCGGCACGGCGAAGTCCGCGCCGATGATGAATCCACGGAAACCCGCCTGCCTCGTCAACTCGGCGCCCACGTCCAGTGTTCCCGCGCAGAGGTCGAGATACCGGCCGTCGGGAATCCGGGTCCACTCGAGCGCCCGCAGGGCACGGCGGCGCCAGAGCACGTCGATGTTGAGGCTGAGCAGGTGATTGAGCAGGTCGTACCGCGGCGCGATCTGCTCGAACACCGTGCGCACGTACGCTCGTTTCTCAGCTCCGCCCTCCGCCGCCAGGGTTGCGCGGGTCGATTCTACATCCGTGTCGTACATCGTCATAAGCTCGCCGCGGGCAGGAAGCTGGGCAAGCATACGTCTGGATTGCGGCGCGAGCCACGGATACTTTTCTGCGCTCGCGACGATTGCTCGCACCCGAACAACGCGGTCCCCGCCTCCCCAGATGCTCCGCGCCCTCGATCTCGCGAACCTCCCCGATGCCGATGTCGTCGCCCTCGCCCTCGAGGGGCGCGACGCCGCGCATCGCGAGCTGATCACACGATACGAGCGGCCGGTCTTCTCGCTCGTGTTCCGCATGGTGCGCGATCGCGAACTCGCCGAGGACCTCACGCAGGACACCTTCGTCAAGGTGCTCTCGCACCTCGACCGCTACCGGACCGACTTCAAGTTCTCGTCCTGGCTGTTCAAGATCGCGAACAATGTCGCGATCGATCATCTGCGCCGCCGCCAGCTCGACACGGTGAGCATCCATGGCTCGCCGCATGCCACGGACGCCGACGCCGTCGACGCCTCCCGCTTCGACATCAGCGACGGGTCCGAGAACGCCCTGGACGAGATGGAAGCCAAAGAACTCGGATCGGCGATCGAGCAGGCCATCTCGGGTCTCCGCCCCGAATACCGATCCTGCATTCTGCTGCGCCATGTCGAGGGCCGCTCGTACGAGGAGATCGCCAGCACCCTCGATCTGCCCCTCGGAACCGTCAAGACCTACATCCATCGCGCCCGGCACGAGCTCCGCCGGGCGCTGGAGCATACCCGGGAGTGACCGCCCGGTCTGGAAACCAGCATTTCGCCCGTGAAACCCAGAACGTCCACAGCCCGTACAGGGTGCAGAGGCCATGAACCACAGACACCTACTTCCTAACGAGATTGACCTTCTAGTCGACGGCGAAGCCGGTTTCGGTGTCGCCGCGCTTCGCGATCACATCGACGAATGCGCCGAGTGTCGCATGCGGTTCGAGGACGCGCGGGTCGTCGTGGACGCGCTGGAATCGCTTCCCCACTTTGCTCCCGACTCGCGCCTGACCGACCGGGTGATGTCGCAGGTGTCCGTCTTCGTGCCAGCGCACGTCGCCGCCCGCGATTCGGTCGCCCGCTGGCTCCCCCAGCCCGGACCGGCGCGAGTCGCCGCTGCGGTCATCTTCACGTCCGCAGCCGGCCTGCTGACGCTGACCATGGTCTGGCTCGCCACGCAGGGTGAGGCCGCCCTCTTCATGACGGGACTGCTCGGCGATCGGATGCGGGGTGCGTTGTTGAGCGCGGCGCGGGATCTCACGATTGCCCTCCTTGGCGAATCGGCGCTGGCCGCGCTGCAGGCCACCGGGGCAATCGGCGTCTCACTCCTGCTCGCCGGATTCGTCCTGACCGCATTCGGAACCGTCGCCGGCATTCGGCATCTGGCCACCTCCGGCCGTCGCGTAGGATGACCGCCCGCACTCGCACCCTGATTTCCGCGCTGCTCTTCCTTCTCCCAGGAGCACTGGTTGCTCAGGGAGCGAGTGGTGCCGGACTGAGCCGTGATCTGGAACGCCTGAGCAAGGGCGAGCAGATCGCTGGCGTTCCATCGGCCGACAGCGTGTCGCCGGGAGCGCGAGCCATCGCCGCCGGCACTACCGTGACGGGCACGATCGTCGCTCGCGGTCCGGTGGACGTGTTCGGACGAGTGGACGGCTCGGTCGTGAGCCTCGCGGGAGACGTGACCGTGCATCGTGGAGGCGTCGTCACCGGCGACGCGCTTGCCGTGGGCGGACGTGTCAATGCCGACAGCGGGCAGGTCGGCGGCGAGATGCGCGCGATGTCCGTGTTGCCGACGATCTTCGGCCAGGCGAAAAGCGTTGCGGATACGCGCACGCCGGCGCAGCGCACGATGGAGTCCGCAAAGAACGTCGCCGGGTCTTTCGGGATCCTTCTCATCATCGCGGTCGGCGTGCTGCTGTTCGCGGGCCCCAATCTGGACGAAGTGGTGGTGACGATCCAAGGCCGCTTCGCCCGCGCGTTCTGGTATGGCGTGCTCGGACAGATCTTCGTGCTGCCCGGACTGCTGATCCTGACCGCCGCACTTGCGCTGACGATCATCGGCATTCTGCTCATTCCCTTCGCCATCGTCGCATACGCGATCGCCGTGGCCGGGCTCGTGACACTTGGCTTTCTCGCCGTCGCGCGACTGGTCGGCGGAGCGCTCTGGCAGGGCGGCGACGCGTCGGCTCGCGGTCGCGCGCTCGGTGCGCTGTTCGCCGGCATCGCGCTCTTCTTCGTGTTGTGGATGATCGGGTCGCTGCTGGCATGGGCTCCGCTCGCCGCCACGGTCATTCGAGCGGCGGCGCTCGCCGCGACCTGGGCGGCAATGACGCTCGGGCTCGGCTCGGCGATCCTCTCGCGCGCCGGAACGCACCGGCGCGTGGCGGGCGTCGCGCGTCCCGTCGAGCTTGCTGCGTGGCAGACGCCAACCCCTGTCGCCGGCGTGGTCGCCGCGCGGCGAACCGTAGCTGC
>DATCGM010000050.1:0-3060 GCA_036508915.1 Gemmatimonadaceae bacterium | reverse complement strand
CAGTTGCGAGTGAAGTTAGAGGCGTTGACGCCGTAGAACTTCACTCGTCACTCGATCACTTCAACTATTAACTGCGGTTTACTCCCGACTCGTCAACTCGTAACTGTGGCAGTGAGATCGATCTGGACATTCCCTTTGAGCGCCGATGAGACGGGGCATCCCTCCTTCGTCGCCTCCGCGACCGCCTGGAACTTCGCGTCGTCGATGCCGGGCACCACCGCCTTCACGGTCAGCTTCATCGTCGTGATTTTGAAGCCCTCACCGACCTTTTCCACGGTGCACGCGGCCTGCGTCTCCACGCTTGTGGGAGCGAAGCCCTCCTTCTCGAGTCCGGCGCTCAGCGCCATGCTGTAGCAGGCGGCCTCTGCCGCCGCGAGCAGTTCTTCCGGGTTCGACCCCATCGCGTTCTCAAAGCGCGACCCGAAGCTGTAGCTCCCGCCCAGCCCCGTCTGCCCCTTGAATGACCCATTTCCTCCCTTCAATCCGCCCTTCCACTGCGCGGTCGCGGTTCTCGTCGGCATTCGTCTTCACTCTCGAGTAATGAGTTGGTGCACCCTCGCGCGCGAGGCGCGCGCTTGACGCATGGTTTCCCCTGCGCTTTATCTCCTGTCATGACGGAACCGGCCGAGTCGCCGCTCCCGCCGTCGGTGGCGCGAGTGCTGCGCACGTTTCGCGCCCTGGGGCGCGAAGAAAAGATGCAGGCGCTGCTGCACTACGCCAAACAACTCGAGCCCCTTCCTGAGCGCTTTCAAGCGCTCGATCGGGCGGAATTCACTGTACCGGAATGTCAGACGCGCGTCGATTTGTTCCCCGAAGTGCGCGACGGCAACCTCTACTTCTACGTCGACCTCAACGCGCGACAATCGCCGACGATCGCTGCCTTCCTCGCGATTCTCCTCTCCGCAGTGAACGGGCATCCTCCCGAGACCACGCTTGCGATTCCCAACGACTTCGTCCGGCAGATGATGGAAGGGATCGGGCTCGCCGGCCGCGAAGTGGGACTCAACGCCATGCTCGCTCGCGTGAAGCGTCACGCGCAGCGCGTCATCTTCATGCGCGCCTGAACATTCCAACCACCAGGAACTCGATGCCCGTCACCATCAAGGTCCGTCTCGACGGACCCTACTTCATCGACCTCACGCAGGGCGACGTCCTCATCACGGATCACGAAGGCACTCCGATCCCGATCCCGAAGGGAAAGACCGGCATCACGCTCTGCCGCTGTGGCGCATCAATCAAGAAGCCTTTCTGCGACGGCACGCACAGCCGCATGGGATTCAAGGCTGCCGAGGCGGCGCAGAAGGCGGTGGACACAGCCGCCGTCCCGCCGGCGGCGGGCTGACCACCCGCCTCTCGCTCGAGCACTTCGCATGCAGCGTGTCCTGAGCGCCGTCGCGTGGGTCGCCCTCGTACTGGTCGTGCTGTTCGGCGTCCTGTACGTGGGGGCCGTGTGGCTCGTCACAGCTCCCTTCGACCGCGGCCGGTATCACGCTGGCCGCGCCTTTCGCCAGCTCGCGGTCGCGCTGGTGACGCTCAATCCGCTCTGGCACTTCGAGACGGACGGCGAAGCACCGGCGGATCCACGTCTGCCGTACGTCGCGGTGTCCAACCACGAGTCGTACGCCGATATTTTTCTCATCAGTCATTTCCCCTGGGAAATGAAATGGCTGTCGAAGGACACGATGTTCAAGATTCCCGTCATGGGCTGGATGATGCGCATGGCGAACGACATTCCGATCGTGCGCGGCAAGCGCGAAAGCGTCGTGAGCGCGATGAAGGGCTGCCGCGACCGGCTGAGCGAGCGTGTCAGCGTCATGATCTTTCCCGAGGGAACGCGCGCGCCCACCGACGAAATGCTTCCCTTCAAGGACGGCGCGTTCAAGCTGGCGATCGAGGCGGGCGTGCCGATCCTGCCGATCGCTGTCGCCGGCACGCGCGACTGCATGGCGAAGGGGAGCTTCGCCTTCCGTCGCGCGCGAGCGAAGGCGCGTGTGCTGCCGCCAATTCCCACCACGGGCATGACCAATGCCGACGTCGCCGCGCTGCGTGACCGGACCCGCGACACGATCAACGCAGCGCGCCACGAGCTGCAACGGGAGCTCGCCGGCGAATCACGCGGCGCGTGACGACGGACGACGCGCTCGCGCCGCGCGACGAGGCCGAGCTGGAGGAGAGGCTCTCGCGCCCCACCGCATCGCTTCCAGCCGCGCTCTCGCATGTGCCCGGCGACATCCTGATACTCGGCGCCGGCGGCAAGATGGGCCCCACCTTGGCGCGCATGGCCAAACGCGCCGATCCGGCGCGGCGCGTCATCGCGGTGTCGCGCTGGTCCGACCCAGCGAAGGCGGATGCGCTCCACGCTCACGGCGTGCAGACAGCGCAGGCCGACCTGCTGGATCAGCGCTCGCTCGCCGCCCTCCCCGACGCGCCGAACGTCGTCTTCATGGCGGGCCAGAAGTTCGGAACCGCCAATAGCCCCGCGACGACGTGGGCGATGAATGCCGCGGTGCCCGCGTTCGTGGGCGAGCGTTACGCGGGATCGCGCACCGTGGTGTTCAGTACGGGCAACGTGTACCCGCTCACACCGCCCGAGCGAGGCGGCTCGCTGGAAAGCGATCCCCCTCTGCCCATCGGCGAGTACGCCAACTCCTGTCTCGCACGCGAGCGGCTCTTCAGCGCCGCGGCGGCACGTCATGGCTCTCCGGTCGCGATCGTTCGGCTCAACTACGCACACGATCTGCGCTACGGCGTGCTCACCGATCTCGCCACGCGTCTCGTGCACCGCGAGCGAATCGATCTGCGCATGAGCTTCGTGAACGTCATCTGGCAAGGCGACGCGAACGCGCTTGCGCTCGCGGCACTCGTTCGTGCGACCGCGCCCGATCCCTTCATCATCAATGTCGCTGGTCCGAAGACGCTTCGCGTCGCCGAGCTCGCGCGCGCCCTTGGGCGTCGGCTTGGGGTTGCGCCGGTCTTCAGCGGCGAAGAAGCACCGGACGCACTGTTGAGCAACGCTTCACGAATGCACGAGCTCACTGGCGATCCCCTGCTCCCGCTCGA
>DATCGM010000049.1:0-5449 GCA_036508915.1 Gemmatimonadaceae bacterium | reverse complement strand
CGCGGCCGCAGCGTGCGATCGCGCATCGTCGTCGTCGGTCCAGGCGAAGATATTGAGACCAGCGCGGCCCGCTCCCACCGCGCGGGAGCGCTCGATCGCCGCCTCTACGGCCGCAGGGGGACCGCGAGTCCCAGCGACCGTCTCGTCACGCAGTGTGGCAGCCGACGGAGAGGGTGTGCTCACGCGTCGTCCACCGATTCGTGCGACGAGAGTCGCGGCACGAGCAGGAACCCGTCGCGCAAGCTCGGCGCGAAGGCGGCGCGCGCGCGCGCGAGTGGCAGTGGCGGGCCGCTGTCGCCGCGCACGGGGGTACCTCGCGCTCCGACGCCGATGGCTTCCTGCACGCCTTCCGTGTTCACCGTGGAGAGCGCGTCCATGTGCCCGAGAATCGTGTTGAGCTCACCCACGACTGCTGCCGCGCGCTCGTCGGAGAGCCCGAGCCGAGCGAGCGTGGCGATGTGGCTTACGTCGTCGATGGAGATGGGCATCGTGGGCTACTCCATATCCCGCTCGAGATTGGCCTGAGCGACGACCAGGGTCTTGCGGCCGATCGCCTCGTCGTCGAAGTCAATCTTTGCCTTGAGATCCCGACCCGATCCGGCCAGCTCGGCGATCACACCGCTGCCGAACTTCCGGTGCTTCACGCGTGAACCCACCGCGATGATGGCGGCGTCCTGCGACTCCTCAGCCTCTGCGAATGCCGCCACGCGGGTGACCGGTGTACCCGGCCGACGCTGCGAGGCGCTCGGTGGAAAGGCGCTCTCCGCGTCGAGCCACTGCTCGCGCGCCGGGTGATCGACGCCACGTGCTCGCGAGTTGCCCCACTGGCTGCCACCTCCGAGCGAATGCATGAACGAGCGACCCGAGCTGCGGACCTTGATCGTCTTGCGCTGCTCGAGCATCTCTTCGGGAATCGCCTGAAGAAAGCTCGAGGCCTTCGACGCCATGAACTCGCCGTTGCGGCGCCGTTCCTCCGCGTGCGTCAGAAAAAGCTTGCGCTGGGCGCGCGTGATTCCGACGTAGAAGAGCCGGCGCTCTTCCTCGAGCATCGCGGGATCCTCGAACGCCTTCGCCAGCGGGAAGAGTCCGTCCTCGAGGCCGGTGATGAAGACGACGGGGAACTCGAGCCCCTTCGCGTTGTGCAGCGTCATCATCGTCACGGCATCGGCATCCGGACCGAGCTTGTCCAACTCGGCGACGAGCATGGCCTTCTGCAGGAAGTGGTCGAGGGGAGAAAGTCCCACCTCGCCTTCCTCGTCGGACACCTGTTCCGCCGCGCCCGTGATGAGCTCGCGTACGTTCTCGAGGCGATCTGCCGACTCGAGGCCGTCTGCCTCGAGATACTCGTTGTAGCGAATTCCCTCGACGACTTCGCGTAGTAGCTCGTCGACCCCCGCCTCTCGCGCCGAGTCGCGGAACTTTGCGATGAGCTGCGCGAACTCGGCGAGTGCACCGCGCGCGGCTGGACGAATTGCGCCGAGCAGATCGGGGCGCACCGCGGCGAGAAGCATCGGTACCCCGCCCTCGCGCGCAGCGAGCGAGAGATGCTCGATGGTGGTGTCGCCGAGCCCGCGCTTCGGCACGGCAACCGCGCGGCGAAAGGCTTCGTCGTCGGCGGGGTTCGCGATGAGCTTGAGGTAGCTCATCAGGTCGCGTACCTCGCGGCGGTCGTAGAAGCGGACCGTGCCAACCAACCGATACGGCACGGCACGCTTGCGAAGCGCCTCCTCGAGCGCGCGGCTCTGCGCATTGGTGCGATACACGATCGCGAAGTCGCGCAGCCCATGTCCGGCCGCCTGCGCGCGACGCGTCGAAAGCTCCTCGACGACGAAGTCCGCCTCATCGCGCTCGTCGAGGCAGCGCACGGCGGTCACGCGCTCGCCGCTGCCGCGCGTGGGACGCAACGTCTTCCCCATGCGGCCGGTGTTGGCGCTGATCACCACGTTCGCGAGATCGAGCACCTCGGGGGTGCTCCGGTAGTTCTCCTCGAGACGCACGACATGCGCCTCGGGAAAATCCTTCTTGAAGTCGAGAATGTTGCGGATGTCGGCGCCGCGCCAGCCGTAGATCGACTGGTCGTCGTCTCCGACGACACAGAGGTTGCCGTGCCCACCGGCGAGATGCTTCACGAGTTGGTACTGCGCGCGATTCGTATCCTGATACTCGTCCACCAGGATGTACTGAAAGCGCCGCTGGTACTTCTCGAGTTCGCGCTGGTTCTCGGCGAGCATCTGCACCGGGAGCAGAAGCAAGTCGTCGAAGTCCACCGAATTGGCCTTGCGTAGCTCCTCCCCGTAGTCGGGATACACCTTCGCAATGGCTCGCGCGAACGGATCCATCGCCAGATTCGCGTACTCATCGGGATAGACGAGCGCGTTCTTCGCGTCGGAGATCGCGCCGTGCACACCACGCGGTGTGAACTGCTTCGTGTTCAGCTTGTGCCGCTCCAAGATCCGCTTCACGACAGTCTGCGCGTCGTCCTGATCATAGATCGTGAACGACGGTGTACGCCCGACGAGATGCGGTGCAGCGCGCAGCATGCGCGCGCCGATGGCGTGGAAGGTCCCCACCCACATGCCAATTGGCGCGCGGCCAAGCAGCTTCGCGATGCGCTGCTTCATCTCGCCCGCCGCCTTGTTCGTGAACGTCACAGCGAGAATCCGGCTCGGATCCACTCCGCCGTGATCTATGAGTCGAGCGAGGCGGGTGGTGAGTACGCGCGTCTTGCCGGAGCCCGCTCCCGCGAGGACGAGAAGCGGGCCGGTGACGTGCAGCACCGCCTCGCGCTGCGCCGGGTTGAGTCCCTGGAGCAGCGTGTCGTCAGTCGCAATGGCCATCAGGGTAAGATAATCTCGAACGACGCGCCGCGGTCGGAGGGCGTTAGCCGAAGTGTGCCCCCGTGATTCTCTTCGACGATGCGCCGAGCGAGCGAGAGGCCGATTCCCCACCCGCTCTTCTTGGTGGAGAATCCCGGCTCGAAGATCCGCCCTCGAAACTCGCGCGGAATCCCCGGCCCGTCGTCTCTGATGGTGATCCGCGCTCCTCCCTCCAGCCGGCGCACGGTAGCGAGCGAGATACGGCCGCCGCGACCGGCAAGCGCGTCGACGGCATTCTTGACGAGCACCTCGAGCGACCATTCGAGCAGCACGGCGTCCCCGAGCACCGTGAACGGCTCATCCGGCGGGAGGATGTCGATCGTGACGGCGTGATTAAGCGTGGGGACCCGCTGGCGAAAGTAGTTGCCGAGACGATCCACCAACGCCGCGACGTCCACTATGTCGCGGCGCGGCTCGCGGCCAATTCGCTCGAAGCGATGCGCCACGCGATCGAGGCGCACCAGATCGGCGCGCATCTGCGTGAGTGCGGCCTGCGTCGGCTGGTCGGTTCCTCGCTCCTCCAGCAGCTCGATCCAGCCGCTCAGGCTCGAGAGCGGCGTGCCGAGCTGATGCGCCGACTCGCGCGCCATCCCCGCCCACACGCGCTCGCGCTCCGCGTTGCCGCGCGTCCGCACGATGTACACGGCCGCAAGGAGCAGCACGAGCGCGCTCGCCGCCTGGAGGGCCGGAATGATGCGCAACCACCGGACGATCGGCGGGTTTCCGTAGTGGATCTGCCCGATGAGCGAATCCACGACCGGCGGGTTCTGCCGGTCCAGCTCGCGAACGTAGGCGCGGAGACGCGCTTCGTCGCCAGCGATGTCCGCGGGGAGGTTGGCACTTGGCCCCGGCCTTCCTGCGCGATCCGTCACGATCAACGGAACGCCCTGCTCTCGAATGCTCCTGGAGAGATCGAACAGCGCCTGCGTCGAGGCACTCTCTGAGGTGTCGACCTGCGCGCGAAAGACCCGCGCATACATCTCGGTGGTACGCTTGCCCTCGGCCTGCAGGTCGCGCACGACCTGGCGCGTGAACACCACGTACGACGACAACAGGATGGCGAAGAGAAGTCCAACGACCAGCTCGGGAACGCCCCGGCGCATCGTCTTACCCGAGCCGGTCGGTCCCTACATACCGCCGCAACGCCTCTGGGACGACGACGCTGCCGTCCGGCTGCTGATGATTCTCGAGAATACAGGCAATGGTGCGCGGAAAGGCGAGCGCCGATCCGTTCAGCGTGTGCACGAAGCGTGGCTTCTCGCCCTTCGTGGGCCGGTAGCGAATGTTCGCGCGCCGTGCCTGGAAGTCGGTGAACGTGCTGACCGAGCTGACCTCGAGCCACGCGCCAACGCCTGGCGCCCATGCCTCGAGATCGTACGTCTTCGCGCTCGAGAAGCCGGTCTCGCCCGCGGCGAGCAGGGTGACGCGATAGGGAATCTCGAGCTTCTGGAGCATGGCTTCGGCGTGGCCAAGCAGCAGCTGCAACTGTGCCTCCGACTCCTCCGGTACGCAGTAGCGCACGAGCTCGACCTTGTCGAACTGGTGCATGCGAAGAATGCCGCGCGTGTCCTTCCCCGCCGAGCCTGCCTCGCGGCGAAAGCACGGCGTGTAGGCGCAGAAGCCCATCGGCAGCACCCCCGCCTCGATGATCTCGTCGCGATAGAGATTGGTGACCGGCACCTCGGCCGTGGGAATGAGAAAGAGTTCGTCCCCGGCAATCCTGTACGCGTCGTCCTCGAATTTCGGGAGCTGGCCCGTTCCCGTCATCGTCGCGCGGTTCACGAGCAGCGGTGGCCACACTTCCTCGTAGCCTTGGCTGTCGACGTGGCTGTCGACGAAGAAATTCATCAGCGCGCGAACGAGCCGCGCACCCAGGCCGCGATAGACGACGAAGCCCGAGCCGCTGACCTTCGCGCCACGCTCGAGATCGAACAACCCTTGCGCCGCCGCGATGTCCCAGTGCGGCTTCACGCCCTCCGACGGACGCGGTGTTCCCCAGCTCCGCACGACGACGTTGTTCGTTTCGTCGCCCGCTGGAACATCGGGGAGCGTCATGTTCGGCACTTCCATGACGATTGCGTCGAGCGCCTGTTCGGCGGCGACAAGCTCGGCCTCGATGCGGGCGATTTCCTCGCCGAGCGCGCGCCCATGTGAGATGAGGTCGGCCGCGTCCTCGCCCGCCCTCTTTCGGCGCGCCACCTCCTGCGAGCCGGTATTCCGCGCCGCCTTGCGCTCTTCGACCGCTTGAATGAGCAGACGCCGCTCGCGGTCGAGCCCTTCACACCGATCGAGCTGCGGACCGAGCACGCCCAGCGCGCCGCGCCGCCGCATCGCCTCACGCAGATCGTCGAGGCGCTCGCGAATCAGTCGTGCGTCATGCATCAGTGCTTGGGCACCGAATCCGGCACGACTCCGACATAACCGCAGTTCGCGTCTACGACGGTGCGCATGAAGATGCGGCGCGTGCTGGCATCGACGCTATCGACGACGAGCTTGGCGTAGATGAACTGTGAGGTGAGCACGTTCAGGTTGTAGCTGCTGTAGCAGGCGGTCGCGTCCTGGAGTTCGACGGC
>DATCGM010000048.1:0-2269 GCA_036508915.1 Gemmatimonadaceae bacterium | reverse complement strand
GGTTCGCTTGTCGACGTACGAGACGCCCGTCGCGAGCCCGTCCTTGCCGACGGTGACTTCACGCGCCATCGCGTTCGTGATGAGCGTGAGTTTTCCTGTTTTCAGCGCGGGACCGATGAGGACGTCGGGGCTCGAGAAATTCGCTTTCACCTTGCAGCCGCGATTGCACTGGCCGCAGTAGTGGCAGGCCTCGCGCCCGTGAATTGCCTTCGTCGTGATGGAGAGACGCGACGGGATGCAGGTGATGCCGAGCTTGTCGCTCGTCTTCTTGACGAGCAGCTCGTAGCAGCGTGGGCGGGGCGCCGGTTGAAAGTTGCCGTCCGGATGATTGCGCAGCCCCTCCCGGCTGCCAAAGACGCCGATCAGATCGTCGATGCGATCGTAGTAGGGCGCGACATCGTCGTATGAGATCGGCCAATCGTCGCCGAGCCCATCCGTGCTCTTGCTCTTGAAGTCGTCAGGTCCAAAGCGCAGAGAAATCATGCCCCAATGGTTCGTGCGACCGCCGAGCATCCTGCCGCGCCACCAACTGAATTGCGTGCCGGGTGCCCGCGTGAACGGCTCACCCTCGATGTCCCATCCGCCGTCGCAGGCGTCGAACTCACCGAATGGGCGAGTACGCTTTGACGCGCCGCGCCGCGGTGAGGCCCATGCCGGCGTGAGCATCTGCGAGTCCTTGGAGGCATACCATTCACCGCCAGCCTCGAGCAACACGACCTTGGCGCCGACCTGTGTGAGCGCATACGCGGCCATGCCGCCGCCGGCGCCCGAGCCCACAATGCAGACGTCGTACGGCGACGTGTCGGGTTTGTTCATTGAGTTCCTCGTGGCGGGTCAGCGGCCCTGGTGGAGCCAGCACGGCGAATCTGGCGCGCGCGCGTCATGCTGGCAACGGAGGAGAGGACGCTGCTTCGTCGATCGACCAGCACTTCGTCACCGCCGGATTCGAGGCTTATTGGTCGCTAATACTTCAGCCCCGCCAGATACCGGTAGCTGTTCGTCGCGGACTGCAGTGGGTCCGTTGGCGAATCATGCTCCACGAACACGTGCACCATCCCTGATTCCTTCTCGCGCGCGAAGATCTTCGCGAAGTCGATCGTTCCGCTGCCGACGTCCACCATCGCGCGCGCCGGCGCGGCCGTGGCGTCCTTGGCGTGCATGAGCGGAAAGCGATGCGGGTGACGCGTGATCAGATCGAGCGGATCACCGCCGCCCTTCACCACCCAATAGATGTCCATCTCGAAGTCGACGAACTTTGGGTCGGTCTTCGAGAGCAAGGAGTCGAGGCCGGTACCATCTCCCACGCGCGCGAACTCGAAGTCGTGGTTGTGGTAGGCAAAGCGCAGCCCATTCTCCTTCGCCTTCGCCCCCAACGCATTGAACCGCTCGGCGACCCGCACCCAATCCTCCGGATTCTTGCGCATCGCGGCGTCCAGCCCGGCGATGACCACCCACCCGTGGCCGATCGCGTTGGCTTCGTCGAGCGTGCGCTTCCAGGCGTCGTCCGAGGCCGGAAATGGAATGTGTGTCGACGGCGACGTCAGCCCATTTGCTCTGAGCATGTCGCGGATCTGGGCAGCTGTTCGGCCGAAGTAGCCGGCGAACTCGACTTCCTTGTATCCGATCCTGGCGACGCGGGCGAGTGTGCCCTCCACGTCTTTCTCCATCAGCGAGCGCAGCGTGTAGAGCTGGATTCCGATGCGCGGCAGCGGCCGCGTAACGTCCTCGGCCTCGAGCGCGCGTGCGCACCCGAGTGACGCAGCGCCGAGCGCCACGCCGAGAGTGGTCAGGAAGTCGCGGCGAGTTGGCATGGCGCGAATTTGGGTCCGCGCGGCGGGGCACGGCAAGGCCGCCGCCAAGCGAATCGTCCCGGTGCTTTGTATGTTGCCTCATGCCCACGACGACACACAACGCGCCAAGCCGGGAGACTGACGTGAGTGCACGCGCAGGACGAGTTTCCGCCATCGCCAGCTCGCTGGTCGGCTCCGAGATTCTCAAGATCGCCGACGACGTCCGCGCGCTCGTCGCGAGCGGCCGCGACATCTGCAATCTCACCGTCGGCGACTTCAGCCCGTCGGAGTTTCGCATTCCCGAGATGCTCGAGCACGGGATCGTCGACGCGCTACGCCGTGGCGAGACGAATTATCCTCCGTCGGACGGGACACTCGCTCTTCGCGAAGCCATCCGCTCGCTCTATAGCCGCGAGCTCGGCTTCACGCCCGACCTCGCCTCGGTGATCGTCACCGCGGGATCGCGCCCCGGCATTTAC
>DATCGM010000047.1:0-13872 GCA_036508915.1 Gemmatimonadaceae bacterium | reverse complement strand
CGATGTCACGCGCGTGACCAGTCTGCCCACTGGCGTGCGATCGTAGAACGCGATCGAGAGCCGCTGGACATGCTCGAACAGCTGCTGCCGCAGATCGCGCATCACGCGCTGCCCGAGCATCGCGGTGAGCATCGTCTCGCCGTACGAGCATCCGAAGGCGAGCACGAGCGAGCTGGCGTAGAGCAGCGCCGCGCGCATCGCCAGCCCCGAGTCGTGTGCCGGCAGCGCGACGTCGATGACGCGCTGCGTGAGAATCGGCCCGACGAGCTGCAGCAGCCCTTCGACCATCAGCAGCACGAGCGCGCCGGCGACGAGCAGCCGATACGGTCGCACGAAGACAATCAGCCGTCGCACGAGACGGCGGTCGTATCGTTTGGCGGAGGAATCCTCGTCGGAGGCGTGAGGAGAGAGGCTGGCGGCCATGGATGAATTTTAAGTGGTACGGCGGTTGCGATAGAGCCCGATGTCGTCAACACCAACTATCGGAGGCTATGCTATGAGTTACCTCGCTTGGATCGTGCTCGGATTGATCGCCGGTGCGATCGCCAAGGCACTCATGCCCGGGAAGGATCCCGGGGGCATCATCGTCACCATGCTCATAGGAATCGTCGGCGCATTCATCGGTGGCTTCATCGGCAACACCATCACCGGTTCGGGCCTCAACGGCTTCTCACTCTGGAGCCTCCTGCTTGCGGTCGTCGGCGCGATGCTGCTGCTCTGGGTCTACCGCCTGACGACACGGAATCGTACTGCCCTCTGAAAGCTGGCGCTCAGCGCTACGCGCTGTGCTCTCGGGGCGCACACGACCCGCGGCAATGCCGCGGGTCGTTTTGCTCTCTGGGCGCGCGACCGCGCGCTAGCACGCGCATCGGTGTTTATTCGGTGCCTCTCCGGCTAGATTGAAGACCGATGAAGGACAAGATCGTCGTCCGCGGCGCGCGGCAGCACAACCTCAAGAACTTCGACCTCGAGATCCCTCGGCGCAGCTTCACGGTCGTCACGGGGCCTTCCGGTTCCGGCAAGTCGTCGCTCGCCTTCGACACGATCTACGCCGAGGGCCAGCGCCGATACGTGGAATCGCTGTCGTCGTATGCGCGCCAGTTTCTCGAGCGCATGGAAAAGCCCGACGTCGATCGCATCGACGGGCTGTCCCCCGCCGTCGCGATCGAGCCGAAGAACCCCACCAAGACCTCGCGCTCGACCGTCGGCACCGCGACGGAGATCTACGACTACCTGCGGCTGCTCTGGGCCCGCGTGGGCCACACGATCTGCCCCGTCTGCGGCCGCGAGCTCAAGCCCGACACCGTGCAGTCGGTCACCGACGCGGTGCTCTCGCTGCCGGCCGGCGCGCGCTTCTACGTCGCCGCCCCGCTCGAGCTCTCGAGCGAGGTCTCGCACGAGGTGGTCGTCGAGAATCTGCGTGCACAGGGATTCGTCCGCATCAGCCTCGACGGGCGGATCATGCACCTCGACGAGCTGAACACCGCGCACGTGGACGTCACCTTCGCGAAGGAGTTGCTCGTCGTCATCGACCGGCTTTTCGTCTCGGAAGACTCGCGTGGTCGCCTCGCCGACGCGGTGTCCATGGCGTTCCGCGAGGGCGATGGCGATGCGGTCATTCTCTTCACCGACGTGGTTGGCTCTCCGTTCGACGGATCGCGCGTCGACCGTCTTCGATTCACCGAGCGCTTCGAGTGCCCGAACGACGGCACGACGGCGCCCGCGCCCACGCCGCAGCTCTTCTCGTTCAACTCGCCGCGCGGCGCCTGCCCGCAGTGCAACGGCTTCGGCGCGATTCTCGAGTACGACGAGAAGCTCATCGTCCCGTATCCCGACCGGTCCCTGCGCGACGGTGCCATCGATCCGTGGACCAAGCCGCGCTATGACAACAAGCGCCGCACACTCGCTGAATACGCGAAGAAAGAATGCATCCCGATGGACGCACCCTGGCAAACGCTCTCCGCGAAACATCGCGAGCGGCTGCTGCACGCGAACGTCCGCGGCTTCAAGGGCATCTTCCCCTTCCTGCGAGATCTCGAGGACAAGCGATACAAGCAGTACATCAGAATCTTCCTGCGGCAGTACCAGACAGCGCAGGAATGCCCGAGCTGCCATGGTACCAAGCTCCAGCCGGAATCGCTGCAGGTGAAAGTCGGTGGTCGCAACATCGCCGAGATCTGCGATCTTCCTGTCGGCGTGCTCACGCAGTGGCTTGATACGCTCGCGCTGTCGGAGTTCGATCGGCAGGTCGCCGCGCACATCCTCACGGAGGCGCAGGATCGCGTGCGCTTTCTGTGCGACGTGGGGCTCAACTACCTCTCGCTCAACCGCGCGACGCGCACGCTCTCGGGCGGCGAGGCGCAGCGCATCGGCCTGGCCAACTCGCTCGGCTCGCGCCTCGTCGATACGCTCTACGTGCTCGACGAGCCGTCGATCGGACTGCACCCCCGCGACATGGACCGGCTGCTCAAGCTGCTGCTTCGGCTTCGGGACGGCGGCAACACGGTGCTCGTCGTGGAGCATGACCTCGATGCGATCCGCGCCGCCGACTACATGATCGAGCTCGGGCCCCAGAGCGGCGAGAAGGGCGGCGAGCTCGTCTTTGCCGGTCCGATGTCGCGCGTGAGCGAGAGCCCGCTCACCGGGCAATACCTCACCGGCGAGCGGCAGATTCCCCTGCCCGCGTCGCGACGGCGCATCGGCCCCCAGTGGCTCACCCTCACCGGCGCGCGCGAGCACAATCTCAAGAGCGTGGACGTGCGCATTCCGCTCGGCACCGTCACCGCCGTGACCGGCGTCTCAGGTAGCGGAAAGAGCACGCTCATTCACGACGTCCTCATGCGCGCGCTCGAGACGAAGCTCACCGGCGAGCACTCGGCGAAGCAGCATCTCGGCGAGCGCGTCGGGGACTTCGACACTCTCACCGGCTACGAAGCGCTGGACGACGTCGTGCTCGTCGATCAGAGTCCGATCGGCAAGTCGCCGCGCTCCAATCCGGTGACCTACGTGAAGGCCTTCGACGAGATTCGCCGCATCTTCGCGTCGCTGCCCGCCGCGCGGCAACGCGGCTACACGGCGGGGACGTTCAGCTTCAACGTCGCCGGCGGCCGCTGCGAAACGTGCGAGGGCGCCGGCTATCTCGAGGTCGAGATGGTGTTCATGGCCGACGTCTTCGTTCCGTGCGACGATTGCGCCGGCCGCCGATTCAAGCCGGAAGTGCTCGAGGTCAGGTACTTCGGCAAGAGCATCACCGACGTGCTCGCGATGACGGTGGATGAAGCGATTCGCTTCTTCCCGTACGAAGAGAAGCTCGGCCAATCGCTCTGGCAGCTCCAGCAGGTAGGGCTCGGCTACCTGCGCCTCGGCCAACCGGCCACCACGCTCTCCGGGGGTGAGGCGCAGCGTCTGAAAATCGCGCGCGAGCTGGTCTTCGGTGCCAAGAAGAGCGGACGCAAGCTGTACATCATGGACGAGCCCACGACCGGTCTGCATCTCGAGGACATCCGAAAGCTCGCGAAGGTCTTCGACCGGCTCGTCGATGCGGGACACACACTGGTGCTCATCGAGCACAATCTCGACGTCATCAAGCTGGCCGACTGGGTCATTGATCTCGGGCCGGAAGCGGGAGACGCGGGTGGCCAGGTCGTTGCGACTGGGCGGCCCGAGGAAGTCGCCGCCGTCGACGGCTCACACACCGGCCATTGGTTGCGTGGCGTGCTGCCGGATTGGGACAAGCCCTCTGGAGCGAAGCGCGCGTCGCACGGTGGCAAGCCGAGCATCGCTGCGACTGCTTCGAGACGGCGTGCGAAGGCGTCGTGAGTCCGCGGCAATTGACTTCGCACTTTGCTCCGCTAAATTTCATATGTTGCACCCGATTATTCCCCAGTAGCTCAGTTGGTTAGAGCATTCGACTGTTAATCGAAGGGTCGTAGGTTCAAGTCCTACCTGGGGAGCTTTGAAAGAGCCGCAGCGCCTGCATTAGGCGCTGCGGCTTTTTCGTTTGGCGATGGATGCTGGGATAGCTGACCAAAAAGCGTGAGGAGCGAATCTAACGGAGTCGAGTTCCCCGCTTTCGGTGATCCGGTCACTCCACCACGAACTCGTTCACCTTCTCCAGCACCCGGCGCGCCGAATCCTTGAGCATGTGGCTCGTCGCCTCCAGCTCTTCCACCGACGCCGACGTCTCCTCGGTCGCCGCCGCAACTTCCTGTGCCGACGCGGCGTGGCTCTGCGCGGTATCCCCAGCCTTCGCGATCGCCTCTTCCACCATCTGGATCGCGGTCACATTGCCGGACACCGCTTCCGACACGCGCGCCGATGCATCCTCAACGCGCTCCACCGCCGTCTGAATCGACGCCAGCGCGTGCCGCGCCGCATCGGCCACCTTCGTCACGTCCTTCATCTGCGTCGTTCCACTTTCCACGGCGCGCGACGTACCGAGCACCCCTTCGCGAATCCGATTCACATTGGCCGTCACTTCGTGCGCGGCGCGCGAGCTCTGCTCCGCCAGCTTGCGCACTTCGTCGGCGACGACGGCGAATCCTCGGCCCGCGTCGCCGGCGCGTGCCGCTTCGATGGCGGCGTTGAGCGCGAGCAGATTGGTCTGCGACGCAATCTCCGAGATCGTCGTCGCGAAATCGTCCACGACGCCGAGCGATTCCCTCAGCCCATTGATCTCCTTGGCGCTGCGATCGAACACTTCGCGCGCCGCGAGCAGCGTGTCCACCGCCTTGCCGATCTCCTGCGCCGTTCCCGTCGCCGACATGCGAATCTCGCGGGCGCGCGTTTGGCTCTCGCGCACCGCCTCGTCGATCGTGCGTCCCGACGCGGCGAGCTGCGCCACCGCGCTCCCCGCGCTGCCGAGCACGTCGAGCTGCAATCCCGCGCCGTGCGCCATCTCCGTGACCGCGGTCGCGACATGCTGCGTGCTGTCCGACGCACCTCCCGCCGCGGCGGCGAGCTCGGCGGCTGCCGCAGCGACGTCGTCTGATTGCTGCTTCATCTCAGCGAGCAAGCCGCGCAGCCGCTCGCGCGCCTGATCGAACGCATCGGCGAGCGCTTCGTACTCGGCAGCCCCAAGTGTCTCGCGCTTCAAGTCGCTTCGGCGCAGGTCGCCGTGTCCCATCGCGACCATATCGCGCGTGAGCGCATCGAGCGGCCGAGTGACCGCTCGCGACGTCGTGACGCTCGACAGAATGCCGACGATCAGAGCCGCGAGAATGACGAACGCGAGCACCGCGATATTGTCGCGCAGTGTGACGGACGCGGCGTGCTGCTGCTCGCGCAGCCGCTGCGCACCTTCCTGCCGCAATGATTCGAGCGTCTTGTCGACGTCGTCCAGAGCGCCGGCCGTCTTGCCGAGCGCCGCGGTCGCCTCCGCCGAGCGGCCGACCGCGTCGTACGCATGCGCGACGCCAATACCCGCCTCGACCGTGGCCTGCAATGTTCCGAGGTCCTTGAGCTTCTGGCGCTCCGCGCCCGAGAGTGCATCGAGCTTGATCGCTTCGCGGCGCAGATGATCCGCCACGTCGGCGAGCGCCACGTAGCGCGCCTCGTCGGCCGCGGTGCCCGTGCTGAGATAGCGCATCCCGGCCGTCGTTTCGCGAAGAATGCGAAACGCAACCTGCTGCATCGTCTCCTGCTGGAGCCGCATGTCGGAGGCGAGCGCTTCGTTGCGCGAGCCGGCGCGCAGCAGCCCGTAGCCGGCGAGCAGCCCTGCGGCGAGAATGAGCCCAAGGGTGACGCCGAACCCCACACGAAGGCGGGAGCGAATCGTCGTGAGAGGTTTCATCGTCCCACCTGCGCGACGACGACCGGCTTGTTCACCGCATCGTGCTTGTCATCGAAGGCGATCGGTCCTGCGGCGCCGGCCATCGCCGGACGACCACCGGCCTTGCCAATCGACTCGATATAGTCTCGAATCTTCGCGCGATCGGAGCCAACCTCGAGCGCGGCGCGGCCGATCAGCATCGCCGCATCGTACGCGAGCGCCGCACGCTGGTCGGGCTCTTCCTTGAACGCCGCCGTGTACGCCGTGATGAACGCCTTTGCCTCGGGCGAGGTGGCGCGGCGCGCGAGGAAGAACGCCACATAGCGCGCCGTCGGAAACTCCTTCGCGTACGCCTCGAGGCCGGAGGTCGCGTCTCCACCCACCAGCGGCGTCGACACGTTCACCGCGCGCATGGCTCGTAGCGCGAGCACCGCATCCTCGGTGCTTCCCGGAAAGAGCAGAACGTCCGGATTCAGCTTCTTGAGATAGGCCGCGTACGCATCCCACTGCGTCACGCCAGCGAGATACGGATCGCGCTCGAGGATGACGCCCTTCCCCTCGCGGAATGCGTCGGAGAACGACTTCGACCAGTCCTTGCCGTAGGCGTCGTTGCGGTAGATGACGCTCGCGCGGCTCGCATGGAGCGAATCGAGGAGATAGCGCGCCATCGTGCGGCTCGTCTGCACGTCGCTCGGGCATACGCGGAAGAGCCACTTGTTCGCGCCGGTGAGTGCGGGGCTCGTGCCCGTCGGCGAGATCGCGACGACTGCGTTCCGCCCACCGTTCTTCGTGTCGGCGTATTCGCCGATCGCGTCGAGCGTCGTGCCGCTCTCCGGATGACCCACCACGCCGACGACGTTGGGATTGTCGCGAAATGCCTCGGCGATGCGAATCGGATCGCTCACGTCGGGCGCGCCCTTGATCATCTTCAGCGGCGCACCGCCGTGGCGCTGGCCATTGAGCTGATCCACGGCGAGCTGCACGCCGTTGTAGATCGTCTGCATCCCCTGGCGATGCGGATCCAGGGCGACGGCGATACCGATTTCGTCCCCTGCCGCGGCGCGGGACGAACAGCTGACTAGCGATGCGCTGGCGGCGAAGAGCGCGAGAATGCCGGCGACGAAATGTGCTCGGCGAAGAATGGCGTGCATGCGTGGGGGGCGAAGTGCTGGAGGCGCGGGCTTCGTCGCCCGCCACAGTATGGTAAGCGCTCGCGCAGCGGCGCAAGCAATTTGCTCTCGCGAGTGGTGGCTTTCGCCACGCCGGCCGCGCTATCTTTCGCTCGCCGCCGATTCGCCGCCTCTCGCCCGCACCGTGCATGGCTTCCCACCCAGAAGAATCCGCTGGCACCGCCGGCCAGAAACCCCTCGTCGGCGTGATCATGGGAAGCCGAAGCGATCTGCGTGTGATGACCTCCGCGGTCGAGCTGCTCGACGCACTGGGCATCCCGCACGAGGTACGCGTAGTATCGGCGCATCGCACCCCGGACTGGATGTTCGAGTACGCGCGCACCGCCGAAGCACGGGGACTCGAGGTCATCATCGCGGCCGCCGGTGGCGCGGCGCATCTCCCGGGAATGGTTGCCGCGTCGACGATTCTCCCTGTGCTCGGCGTGCCGATTGCGGCAACGCAGCTGAATGGCGTCGACGCGCTGCTCTCCATCGTGCAGATGCCCAAAGGTGTGCCCGTCGGCACCCTGGCCATCGGCGAGCCCGGTGCCGCGAACGCGGCGCTGCTCGCGGCGTCGATCCTCGCCGGCAGTCGCCCGGAGCTGCGCGAGCGGCTTCGCGCGTGGCGCGCCGAGCGGACCGCGGGCGTCCTCGCCGACACCGATCTCTCCGCGCCACCTCGCTGATGGCCATCCTGCCTCCCGCGACGATCGGCATCCTCGGCGGCGGGCAGCTCGGGAGGATGACCGCTCTGGCGGCCCGATCGCTCGGCTTCGGAGTGCAGGTGCTCGACCCAAATCCCGACTGCGCCGCGCGGCCGGTCGTCGACCGCGTCGTCGTCGCCGCATTCAGTGACCCCGATGGCGCCGCGGAGCTCGCGCGCGGGTGCGACGTGATCACCATCGAGATCGAGCAGATCGCCCCCGCGGCGCTCGAAGCCGCGCAACGGCACGCGCCTGTTCGGCCCAGCGCATCCATCTTGCGAATGGTGCAGGATCGCGCGCGGCAGAAGGCCTGGCTCGCGTCAGAGGGCGTTCCGATCGGCGCGTACGCCGTCGTCGAATCCGCGGAGGCACTGGCGGATGCGACACGCACCTTGGGCGCGTCGCTGTTCATCAAGGCCTGCGAGGGTGGCTACGACGGACGCAGCCAGATCCGTGTCGGCTCCGGCGACGACGCCGCATCCGCGTTCGAGGCGCTCGGCCGGCGCCGCGCGGTTGCGGAACAGGGTCTATCGCTCGCGATGGAACTGAGCGTTCTCGTCGCGCGCCGCGCGTCGGGCGAGACACGCGTGTTTCCGCTGGCGGTCAATCATCACGAGCGCCAAGTGCTCTCCTGGAGCGTCATGCCGGGCGACGTCCCCCCCGAGATCGTGGGAGAGGCGGAGCGACTCGCGCTCCACATTGCGCACGCGCTGCAGCTCGAGGGTATTCTCGCCATCGAGATGTTTCTGCTCCAGGACGGACGACTCCTCGTGAACGAGCTCGCGCCGCGACCGCACAACTCCTTTCACGCGACCGAGCTCGCCTGTCCCACGAGCCAGTTCGAGCAGCTCGTTCGTGCCGTGTGCGACCTGCCGCTCGGTGCCGTGGAACCTGCGCGTCCCGCGGCGATCGTGAACCTCTTCGGCGACCTATGGGCGAACGGCAATACGCCGCATTTGGAGCGAGCGCTCGGCGTGTCGGGTACGCGGCTGTTTCTGTACGGAAAGGGTGGCGCGCGTCCCGGCCGCAAGATGGGACATCTCGCCGCGATCGGTGCGAGCCCGCAGGAGGCGCTCGAGCGCGCTCAACGCGCTGCCGCGCTGCTGTGATCAGCCCGCGACCGGCGTCCGGCACTCCCCTTGCTCCGGCTTCGGGCATGACGCAGCCCACACCTGCCCCGGCCGGCCCGAGTCCGTCTCTTGCGCTGCTTCTCGCAGCGGTGGGAGGCGGAATGATTCTCGGTGCGCGGCCACGTGGCGACGCACCCTCTCGCCCGTTCCTTTCACTCGCCGGAATGGCGCTCGTCGGCGTGGCCGCGCACCGTCCGATCGCCGATGCCCTTCGTCACGCCGGCACGCGCCGACGCGCTGCGGACGTCCGATTCTCTTTCGTTGTCGAGCGGCCCGTGGAGCAGGTGTTCGACTTCTGCGCCGACTTCGAAAACTTTCCACGCTTCGTCGGCGCGTTGCGCGAGGTGCGCGACACCGGCGACGGCCGGTCGCACTGGTGCGCGTCCACGCCCAGCGGCGGGGAGATCGAGTGGAACGCGACGACGACCAAGTTCGTGACGAATTCGGTGATCGGATGGAAGAGCGTCGCGAACGCTCCGGTCGAGACGTCCGGCTTGCTGCGCTTCAGCCCGGAAGGCGGATCGACCTGTGTTCGCGTCGCGATCAGCTATTGTGTCTTCAGCGGCAGCATGGCCGACGCGCTCGCCGCACTCGCTGCGCCGCGGCGCGCCGATGAGCTCGAGGCTGACATTCGGCGGATGGATGCCCACATGAACGAGGTTCAGTGGGCGATACCCGCCGCAGTAGAGCCCAAGTGACGGAACCGCGTGAACCCAGGTACCTGCGTGACTAATAACGCCGTTCAAAAGTGAAGGTCCTTCACTTTGCACAGGACGACGAGGCCTACGACGCAACCTGCTCCGGCGCGAGTCCGAATCGCCGGTTGCGGCCGCGGAAGTCGGCCATCGCCTGGGCGAGATCCTCCGCGTCGAACTCGGGCCACATTTTCTTCTCGAAGCGCAACTCGGCGTAGGCGCACTCCCAGAGCAGGAAGTCGCTCAGGCGCTGCTCGCCGCCAGTGCGAATCACGAGGTCGACGTCGCGCGCCGGCATCGCGTCGTGGTCCACGCGCGCGAGCAGCTCGGTGAATCCCTCGCGCGATACCATCTCGCCGCGCATGGCCGCCGCGGCGCGGAGCATCGCGTCGCGCGCCGAGTAGTCCACGGCGACGCGGAGATGCATGCGCGAGCCGCCGATCGTCAGCGACTCCACCTGCTCCACGGTGTGACGCAGCGACGATGGCAGGCGGTCGCGACGACCGAGAATCGTGAGGCGAACACCGTTCTCGAGACATCGCTTGGCTTCGCCCAGCAGCGCGCGACGGAAGAGGCGCATGAGCGCCGTGACTTCAGCGGAGGGGCGCTTCCAGTTGTCGGAGGAAAAGGCGTAGAGCGTGAGCGTTCCCACACCCTCTCGCACTGCCGCTTCGACGATGTCGCGCGCCGTGAGCAACCCAGACTCGTGGCCCGCCGAGCGAGAAAGTCCATGTGCGGTGGCCCAGCGGCCGTTCCCGTCCATGATGATGGCGAGGTGCGGTCCGTTGAAGCTCGCGTGCACCGGCGTTCCTGCGTGTCGTGACGTCGGCATCGCGTCTCAGCGCTCCCGGGTGGCGCGAATGAGCGCCTCCATGTGATCCAGATATCGCTCGAGAGCGAGCCGCCCTGTCGCGGTGATGCGGTATTCCGTCTTCGGTACGCGGCCCTCGAACGACTTCTTGCAGGTCACGTACGCGGCGTCCTCGAGCTTGCGCGCGTGCACGCTGAGATTGCCGTCGGTCGTCTGCATCAAACGCTTCAGCTCATTGAACGTCAGTGACTCGTTCACCGCGAGCGCGCTCACGATCCCGAGGCGCAGCCGCTCGTGAATCAACCGGTCGAGCGCCAGCGCGCCCTCGTCCGATCCCGCCGAAGGTGCATCTACCGAGCGAAGAGACCGCGTCCCCTGCGGACGCTCGCCTCCCGCGTGAGTGGGACGTTTCGTTACTGCGTCGTGTTTAGCCACCGTGCCTCCGTGCGATCATCGTTCCGAAAAAGAGATGCAATGCTCCGAACCCCACCGCCATGCACGCCGTCGCCCAGGAGGGCGGCGCGAACAGAGCCACCACACCCACGACCATGAACGCCATTCCCATGACAGGGACGATGCGCACCGAAAAAGTCCCCGCCGCGATGACGGCAACACCATAGAGCAGCATCCAGACGCCGGGCAGCAGGCTGATAAGCCCGCGCTCGAAGAAGAGAAGCGTGAGCAACGCACCGACCATCATCGGCGGCGCGAAGCTGAAGACGATCTTTCGCGCCGGCTCCGACCAGAGCGGGAGCTGCGCGGCGCGCGCCTTGAGCGCCATCGTGTAGATCGAGATGGCCATCGACAGGCAGGCTTCGCACAACCAGATGAAGACCCAGCGCGTGGGGCTGTGCGTCGCCGCCGAGAGGAGCGCCGCCCCGATCGACGTCGCGCCGATCAGGACCGTTCCCCATCCCGACACCGTGGTGAACGTCGCCGCCGCCTCCATCGTCTCGCGGATGAACCGGAGATTGTCCATCGCCCGGGCCTGCATCTCGGGCGGATCGGGCGGATGGAGGGGCAGGACGCGCGTCATGGATGGAGAATGATGACGAAGGGGGGCGCTGTCAAGTGCTTTGCAATGCAAAGCATCCGGCGCTCCTACCCCCGCGCCGCTCCCTCCCCTTCAATCGCCGTCGGCCCCGGCGGCGGATCGCTCGCCGGAAAGCTCTGCTCACTCAATGAATCCACGCGCGCGTCGTCCAACCGCTGCGCGAACGCCTTCACGATCGTCGCGCAAAACTTCGGCAGATCCTCCGGCTTCCGGCTCGTGATGAGCTTGTCGTCCACGCGCACGACCTCGTCCACCCATTCGCCGCCGGCGTTGCGAATGTCGGTCTTCAGCGACGGCCACGACGTCAGCGTGCGGCCCGCCACCGCCCCCGCCTCGACGAGCATCCACGGAGCGTGACAGATCGCCGCCACAGGCTTGTCGGCCACCATGAACTCGCGAACGAATTGCACCGCCTTTTCATCCGTGCGCAGCTTGTCCGGATTCGCCACGCCGCCCGGCAAGAGCAGCGCATCGTAGTCGCCAGAGCGCACCTCGCCGAGTAACCGGTCCACTGGAATGCGCGCGCCCCTTTCGTCGTGATTCATCGCCTGAATGGAGTCCTGCTTCGGCGAGATCAGATGCGTCACCGCGCCGGCAGCGTCCAGCGCGCGTCGCGGCTCCTCCAACTCGACCTGCTCCACACCATCCGTTGCCAGGATGGCGACCTTGCGTCCCTTCAGTCCGGGGTCCATATGGCGCCTCGCGTTGTGTTCGCGCGTGAAAACATCACGAAGCGTGCCGCTTTTGACATTGTTCGGACGGGCTCGCCGCTCTTACCTTGTTCGGGTGCCTCTGCTTCCCATTCACGGCCACGACACTCTCCGCGCGCGATTCGACGACGCCATCCGTCGCGACGCGCTCCCGGGCTCGCTTCTCCTCCATGGCCCAGCCGGCGTCGGAAAACAGCGCCTCGCCCTGTGGCTCGGCCAGCGCCTGCTCTGTACAGGTGCGAAACCGCTGCCGTGTGGAACATGCCAGCACTGCCGCTACGCGCTGGCCGGGACGCATCCTGACATTCATTGGTTCTTTCCACGTCCTCGACCCAAGGACTCCGATGCCTCTCCGGCGAAGGTCATCGACGACTTTCGCGATGCCATCGGCGAGCGGGTCAAGACGGGCGTCTATTCGCCGCCAGCGCCCGAGGAGGGTATCTACGTCTCGACGATACGGGCCATCGTCCAGTCGGCCGCTCTCGCGCCTGCGCTGGCGGCGCGAAAGATCTACATCCTCGGTGAAGCCGAGCGCATGGTGCTGCGCGAGGGCTCCGAGGACGCCGCTGGTGCGTTTCTCAAGCTGCTCGAGGAGCCGCCCGCCAAGGCGAACATCATCCTCACGACGAGCGAGCCCGGCGCGCTCATCCCCACGATCCGCTCCCGCCTCGTGGCGGTTCGCGTCCCTGCTATGGGGTCCGCCGACGTCGATGCGGTGCTCGCCGAGCCGGCGATGCGGGAGGCGATCGCGGCCGCTGGAGGCCCGAAGAAGCTCGAGGAGCAGCGCCGAGTCGCGAATGGCGCGCCGGGAGCGCTCGTCGCCGGGGCCGAGTGGGCCGACGCGCTCGTCCGGGCGCGACGCATGCTCGACGCCGCGTCCAACGGCGACCGCCGGGAGCAGACGCGCACAGCGCTCATGCAGGGGTCCAGCAAGGCCCGGGGCGCGTTCAGCACGTCGCTGGACGCCCTCACGACGCTCCTGCACGATCGCGTGCGAGCCGCGGCAGAGCGCGGGAACGCCGCCGCGGCCAACTCGGCGGCTCACGCGCTCGACGTCGTGGAAGCCGCAAAGAAGCGCGCCACCGGCAACGTGAATCCGCAGCTCATCACGAGCGAGCTGCTTCGCCAACTCGAGAGGCTGATGGCATGACCGGGAAATCCACGGATCGGCTCTCGCACGTCTCGGCCGACGGAACCGCCCGCATGGTGGACGTCAGCTCGAAAGCCGACACGGCGCGAATGGCGCGCGCGACGGGTTCGATCGCAATGGCGCCAGCGACCCTCGAGGCGATCGTCGCCAACACCCTGGCAAAGGGCGACGTACTCGGCGTCGCCCGGCTGGCGGGAATCATGGCCGCAAAGCGGACGGCCGACCTCATCCCGCTCTGCCATCCGATCGCGTTGACGGACGTCGCCGTGACGCTCTCTCCCGACCGGTCTCTGCCCGGTGTGCGGGTGGAGGCAGTGGCTCGCACGGTCGGAAAGACCGGCGTGGAGATGGAGGCGCTCACCGCCGCCAGCGTCGCGCTGCTTACGATCTACGACATGGCGAAAGCGATCGATCGCGGCATGACGATCGGCGAGATCGGTCTCACCGAAAAAACAGGTGGAGCGAGCGGAACCTTCGCAAGGGCTTGATGGCATAGCCGTTGTCGCTTAACATGAAGGAGCAGCGAGCTGGGCAACTATACGTAACCCTTTACCAGGGTTCAACTTATGCGAAATCTCCGAGGCACGTACGTGCATCGCGGAGACGGCTTTCGGCGGCGCACCCGCATTAAACAAACGGTGCTCGCCATCAGCTTCTTCAGCGCGTTGGGCTTTCTTTT
>DATCGM010000046.1:0-7660 GCA_036508915.1 Gemmatimonadaceae bacterium | reverse complement strand
ACCGTGTCAAAGCATGTGGAGTACGAGGGGGAGATTGGCGTCGTCATAGGCAAACGGCTGCGGAAGGCGAGTGCCGATGAAGCGCGAGGGGCGGTGGCGGGAATTGTGGCGGCCAACGACGTGACGGCGCGCGACCTCCAGAAGTCCGATAAGCAGTGGACTCGCGCGAAGGGCTTCGACACCTTTTGTGCCCTCGGCTCAGTCGGGGCGGCGCCGGCCGATCTGTCGTCGCTCACGGTCACGTCGCGCGTCAACGGCTCCGTTCGCCAGGAAGGCCGCGCGAGCGACATGGTGTTCGACATCCCTGCAATTCTGTCGTTCATCTCCGGTATCATGACGCTGGAGCCTGGCGACCTCGTCCTCACGGGAACGCCGGAAGGAGTAGGGATCCTCGCACCCGGCGATGTGGTAGAAGTAGAGATCGCCGGCGTGAGCCGAGTCAGCAACCCTGTCACCAGCGACGAATAGTGCCGCCGTTCGCCCAGCGCTTCGCAACACTCCCCGACTATCCACTGGCCTGGATTCCGCAACGCAAGCGGGAGCTTCTCCAGCGCGGCGTTGACGTGATCGACCTCGGAGCCGGCGACGCGGATCTCGCGCCGCCGCCCAAGGCGCTCGCTCGCATGGAGACGGCGATCAGCGAGCCCTCCTTGTGTCGCTATGGCTTCGGCATGGGACACGTCCCGTATCGCGAAGCCATCAGCGCTTTCATGCAGCGGCGCTTCGGAGTGACGTGCGATCCGATGACGGAGGTGGTGCCGCTCATCGGCTCCAAGGAAGGGATCTCGCATCTCGCCTTCGCGTACTTGGAGCCCGGCGCCGTTGGCATCATTCCCGAGCCGGGCTACAACTCGTATCAGGGCGGAACGTTGCTCGCGAGCGGTGAGGCGTATCGGTATGCGCTCCGCCCGCGCACCAAGTTCCTCGTCGAGCTGGACGAGATTCCCAATGACGTGCTCGATCGCGCGCGAATCCTCTACCTGAACTACCCGAACAATCCCACGGCCGCCGTTGCGCCGATGGAATATCTCGAGCGCGTCGTGAAGACCTGCCGCGAGCGCGACATCCTGCTCGTATACGACAACGCCTACTCGGAGATGGCGTTCGACGGCTATGTGCCGCCGAGCATCTTCGAGGTCGATGGTGCGCGCGACGTGGCGATCGAATTCCACTCGCTCAGCAAGACGTACAACATGACGGGCTGGCGCTGCGGGTGGGCGGTGGCCCGTCCCGAGGTCGCGAGCACGCTGGCCAAGGTGAAGTCGTTCATCGACACAGGGCAGTTCATGGCGATACAGGCCGCGGGCGTGGCGGCGCTGGAGAGTTGGGAAACGTTTGTGCCGAAGAACATCGCCGCGTTCAAGGAACGGCGTGATGCGGCGGTGACGGCGTTCCGCGCCGCTGGCTTTGCGTGCGACGTGCCACTCGCGACCATCTATCTCTGGATCAAGCTCCCTGATGGTGTCGCGTCTGCGTCGTTCGCGGACCGCCTGATGGAGGAGGAAGGGGTGATCGTGATGGCGGGCTCCGCGTTCGGTGCCGGCGGTGAAGGATTCTTCCGCATCTCGTTCATCACGTCGCCGGCACGCATCGCGGATGCGGCGACGCGGGCGGGTCGCGTGCTCGCAAGCATGATGGTGAGCGCCGTCTGATGAAGAAGCGTCGCGAACCGGTTCCGCTGCTACTGTCCATCGCCATTCACTTGGGCGTTGCGTTCGCGATTCTGAATGCTGCATTCCACTACGACTTCTCGGGGCTGGACCTGCCCCGCACAGCGTCGCCGACGCCGGAGAAGCTGACCTACATCAACGTTGCACCCGCGGGCGGCGCGACGGGCGTCCGCGACTCGACGGGCCTCGCTCCCAGGGCGACGCAGCCGTCGCGCGGGTTGGTCGCGCCGGTTCGCGTTCCCGACGCGATCGCGCCGTCGGCGCCGATGACATCCGGCACGCCAGGCGGCGTGGTGGGTGCACGGGGGCGAGGCGGAGAGGTCGGCGTGACGACCGGCATCGTGCCCGGCGATCCCGATCCGCGTCTGTCGAACGACCCGCACGAATTCTTCCCCGCGCCCAAGACGCACGCCGAGCGGGTGGACAGCGCGGTGCGCGCAAGCATCTACGCGTACAACGATTCCGTGGCGAAGGCGCGCGCGCTTGCGGGCAAGGCGCCCGGCGACTGGACGTTCGAGAAGAACGGCCAGAAGTGGGGCATCGACGGCAACAAGATCTATCTCGGCAAGTTCGCCATCCCGAGCGCCGTGCTCGCCGCACTCCCGATCCGCATTCAGGGAAATCCCGGCGAAACGATCTCCGACCGGCTCGTGACCACGCGCCGCGCCGACCTGCTACTCCACGCCGACGCCGCGTTTCACGACGATGAATTCAAGACGGCGGTGAAGCGAATTCGCGAGCGGAAGGACAAGGAGCGCCAGGAGAAGCGGCAGAGCGCGGATGCGGACAAGCCGGTGCCCTCGAACCCTGACGTGGTGCCCTGACGCCTAGTTGATGCTCTGGTCGCTCGCGACGGGCAGAGTAGGCTGCGGCGTCTGCTCCATGAACGGCCGGAACACGCCGCACACGACGCCGAGCACCGCGAAATCGTCCTTCGGTCCGACTTCGATCGCGCGCTCCGAGTCGTTCGCCGGCTCCAGCACGATCGTCGCGCCACGATGCGTGAGCGTCTTGACCGTCGCATCCTCACCGAGCCGCGCCGCGACGATGTCGCCGTCCTTTGCTCGCGTGGACGGCGAGACGAGCACGTAGTCGTCGGCCAGGATTCCGCGACCGATCATCGACTCTCCCTTGGTCCGCAGGAAGAACACGTCGTCGCTCGGCAGGAATCGGCGGTCCATCGTGAGATAGCCGAGGCGATGATCGGGCAGGAGCGCCGACTCGCCGGCGTGCACTCGGCCATAGTAGGGCACCGGCTGCGTGCTTGCCTGTCCCGAGTGCCCAACGATTCGCACACCGCGGGAGCGCGATTGATCGCGCTCGATGAATCCCTTTTGCGAGAGCGACCCAAGAAGATCGCTGACCGTCTTCGTGGACTTGATGCGAAACTTCTTCGCAATCTCGCGAATGCTGGGTTGGTATGTATTCTCCGCCAGGAAATCGATCAGGTAGTGATATACCCGACGTTCCAGCGGCGTCAGCGGCTCCGTCATGGTGCCTCGCCTGCATCACAAATGTGTGGTCAACTCCGGATGGGGCCCCGATTTCCTGCAACTTCCCGGGCTAATGTACTCGTCCCGACGCCAGACGCAACACTTGTTTCGTCATCTGTTTACGGCGTCGCCTCTATGAGCGCGACCGCTGCCTCGATCCGCGCGAGCGAGCGCGCGCGGCCAAGAATCATCAAGACGTCGAAGATTCCCGGGCTCGCGCTCTGTCCCGTCAGCGCGACGCGGAGCGGCTGGAAGATCCTTCCTGCCTTGTCGCCGAACCCGAGTTGTTCGGCCAGCGCGCGGAGTGCTTCCTCCATTGCCGAGGAGTTCCAATCCGGCAGCGCGGCGAGCGCGTCTCGCACGCCGCGCAGAATGATCGCCGTGGACGACCGATCCTTCCACTGTTTCGCCACGGCCTCGGCGTCGTACTCGACGCTCTGGAGAAAGTAGGGCGCTGCCTGACGCACGATGTCATCGGCCGTGCGTGCGCGGACTTTGAGGAGGTCGAGCAGGGCGAGATACCAGTCGCGTCTGCTCGCGAGGTCAGCTTCCGTCGTCAAGCCAACGGCAACGAGGGCAGGCGTCACACGCGCCACGAGCTCGTCCACCGGAAGAAGTTGAAGATGCTGACCGTTCATCCACTCGAGCTTCTTCGTGTCGAAAATCGCCGCCTTCTTCTGTAGCCCCTTCGTGTCGAACAGCTCGATCATCTCCTGAACCGTCATGATCTCGATGTCGTTGCCGGGCGCCCAGCCGAGCAGCGCGAGGAAGTTGACCATCGCACTCGGCAGAATGCCAAGATGCTGATAGTCGCCCACTGCGGTTGCGCCGTGGCGCTTGCTCAGTTTCTTGCCGTCCATGCCGTGAATCATCGGCAGATGGGCGAACTGCGGCAGCTCGGCGCCGAGCGCGCGATAGAGCATGATCTGCTTTGGCGTGTTCGAGATGTGATCGTCGCCGCGCATGACGAGCGTGATCGCCATGGCGATGTCGTCGCTCACGACGGCCATGTTGTAGATCGGCGTCCCGTCGGTGCGGAGAACGATGAAGTCCTCGATGTCCTTGTTCGGGAAGGCGATCGTCTCGTGCACGAGGTCGTCCCAGCTCGTCGTGCCATTGGGCACGCGGAAGCGAACGGTGAACGGCTTCCCGTGTTCGACGTGGAGTTTGATCTCGAGTTCCGAGAGCCGGTCGCAGCGACGATCGTACTTGAAGGCTGCCTTGTTCGCCTCGGCGGCGGCGCGGCGCTGGGCGAGCTCCCCCTGCGTGCAGAAGCAGCGATACGCCGTGCCATTCTCGAGCATGCGGTTCGCGTCGGCGCGGTGACGCTCGAGATTTGCGCCCTGATGGACGACGGTCTCGTCCCAGTTCAAGCCGAGCCAGGTGAGTCCTTCGAAAATCGCGCGCGTGCTTTCGTCGGTGCTGCGTGCCTTGTCCGTGTCCTCGATGCGGAGGAGCATCTGGCCGCCATGCTTCCTGGCGTAGAGCCAGTTGAAGAGCGCAGTGCGAGCGCCACCTACGTGCAGATAGCCGGTCGGCGACGGAGCGAAGCGGAGTCGTGGGAGGGGCGCGGCCATGGCGATTACGCAGAGAGAGGAAACACGAAGGCCCGCCGCGGGCGGCGGCGGGCCTTCTGAGCGGAGAGGGAGGGATTCGAACCCTCGATACCAGTTTCCCAGTATGCCGGTTTAGCAAACCGGTGCCTTCAGCCTCTCGGCCACCCCTCCAGGACGCAACGTGGTGTGCGGCCAGCGTTCAATGTAAATGGGCGCGCTGCGCGGCGGCAACCCGGCGTGCAGCGCTCAGTGCCTCTCGTATCGAGACGTGCACGACGTCGTCGTAAGCCGTAGTATGAATATGAGAATATCCTCTTGCCGCAATGCGCATGTCGCACCGTCCCTACCGTGATCTTCTTGCCTCTGCGGGATTGATCCTCCTGTCAGGCCGCGCAGGCGCTCAGATGGGTGGGTCTGCTGACTGGGTGCCTCAGGTACTTGGGACTCAAATCACCGTGATCGCGCAGCGGCTTGGGCGTTTCAACGCGCCGTATTCGGGGCCGATGAGCCTGGTCGCGGACGGCGATCGCGCGGTGAGTCATACCTACGGGATCTATCTTGGAGCGCGACTTGCGCCGAGGTTGGACGGCTACCTCGACGTCGAGATGGCACGGGGGAGTGGCATCAGCCACGCATCTGGCCTCGCGGGCGTGACGAACGGCGACGTCCTTCGCCAAGGCACCGCTGATCTCGGGAGCGGACCATATGTCGCCCGCGCGTTCCTTCGGCTCACCCTTCCGCTCGGCAGCGATGTCGATGCCGTAACGAGAGGCGTCGACCAGCTCGCGGAGCCGGTGGCCACGAAGCGGATCGAAGTGTCGGCGGGCAAACTGGCCGCGAGCGACCTCTTCGACGTCAATCGCTACGCGAACTCGACGCGCACGCAGTTCATGAACTGGGGGCTGTTCCAGAACACCGCGTGGGACTTCGCCGCCGACACGCGAGGGTATACGAACGGGCTTGCCGTATCCTGGGTGACCCCCCGCGTCGCCCTCCGTGCCGGATCATTCCAGATGCCGCGACAGGCCAACGGCAACGTGTTCGACAGTGACCTGCGCCGAGCACGCGGCGATAACGTGGAGCTCACGCTCACAGTCCTGCCCGGAAGTGGGGCGGTTCGCCTTCTGGCCTATCAAAACCACGCGCGAATGGGCGACTATCGCGTCGCGCTCACGCGCGCGCTGGCCGCGCAGACGCGCCCGGACATCGTCGCCGACGATACCCCTGGCCGGAGAAAGCGCGGCGTCGGGCTCAGTGTCGAGCAGCCGCTGGCCGACGACGGCGAAACGGGCGCCTTCCTGCGGATGGGTCGCAATGATGGCACCACCGAGTCGTTCGCGTTCTCGGAAGTCGAGGGACACCTGAGCGGCGGCGTACAACTCGCTGGTAACCACTGGAGCCGCCGCCTCGATCGTATCGGCGTGGCCGCGCTGCGCCATACCATCAATGACGCGCATCGCGAATATCTGGCCGCCGGAGGGACAGGCTTTCTCCTCGGAGATGGGGCGCTCCGATACGGACCTGAGACGTTCGTCGAGAGCTATTACCGGGCCCAGGTTGGACCTAATGTGCAGATCGGTCCGGACGTGCAATACGTGCGAAACCCTGGGTACAACCGTGACCGGGGCCCCGCATGGGTGACGTCGCTGCGCGCGAACGTGCGGTATTAGGGAGGCGAGCACCGATGACGCATGCCCACAACCATTCACACGAGGGGCACGATCACGCTCACGATCACCCACTCGCGCACCACGGTCGCGGGCATCATCATCATCGAACGTACGTCAGCAGAGTGCGCTGCAGTTGAGTGCCCCTTTGCCTAGCGCGTGAACGCCGTTACGAGTGCGAGCACGATGCCGCCAATGCCGGAGACGGCGGACAAGGCGAGCGCCGCTCGCTGTCTGGTGAGCGCTGCCACGGCACCGAGCGCGATCGCGACCTGGAGTAACGCCACGGCAAACGCGTAGTGATGATGCTGGGCGAGCATATGGTCCGCCTCAGCAGACTTGGTGTCACGCTCCCCCTCGATCTTGCGCGCTTCTGCTTGAATGGCCGCCTGCTCGCTGCTGTAACTGTCAGCCTGCGCACGGAGAGAATTCGACGCCACGTGTCCGGTTGCGGCCACTACGTTCGCCGCGCTCGTGGCAATCGCGCCCTTAATGCCCTTCGCTTGATAGTAGGCCCATTGATCGGAGGCGCGCGCCTGGAGGGCGGTCGCCTCGCTTTTGAGAACAAGCGCTTCGTTGATCGTGGATCCGGCGTGCAGGGACACGACCGCCGTCACGGCGGCGAGAATCGCGGTCGTCAAGGCTACAAGGCGCAAGAGGCCCTCACCCGAGCGCTCGGTCTCGCGATCGATCGTCTCGCGCAGTTTGTCCGTGTCGATCTCGATGTCTTCCGGCATATTACCAATTGGGTGTTGTCAAGGTCGCGCAAGCACTCGTGGCGCCGTGACGATGGCACTCGGAACGCGTGAAAGTTACTCATAGCTCAGGGGGCAACTCATGGCTGATGCTTCACCGCGATTTCGTTGCACCGAAATCCGCGAAGCACCAAACATCTGCTATTGAGCGGCCGGAGTAATAAGTCCAACGGGCAGGGTGGGATTCGAACCCACGAGACCCGTGAGGGTCCGCCGGTTTTCAAGACCGGTTCCTTCAACCACTCAGACACCTGCCCAGATGCCGACGTCGCCGTGCACTCCGCTGACGCGACAGGTCAGGAAAATCGCACGGCGCGCGCTCCGGCGCCACCTCGGCGGCGACCGCATGGGATCGCGCCTACCACTGGGTGCGTCCGCTTAGAAGACGACCCACGTGTAGAGGTAGAGCGTGTTGTTGTCCGACGCCTTACGGCCCCCGACAACATCATACGCGTCGCTCGCGCCGTTGAAGCGGCTGTACGCGATGTACTGCAGGCTCACGCGCGTGTTCTGCCAGGC